>JASHOI010000049.1 GCA_030041195.1 Streptosporangiaceae bacterium
GCAGGTAGTCAACCGAGCCGCGACGGCCTTCTGGCGCCGGGCGATCCCGTGCGCTTTCGACGAGGTCGAGGAGGCCGGTGAGATCGTGCAATCCTTCACTGTCGGGCAGTGGCCTGGGCCTCGATGAAGGCGGCGATCCGGTCGTTCAGCTCGTCGATCCGGTTAAAGCCGCCGTGGCTGCCGGGGACGATGGCGACCTCCGCGTGCGGCATGAGGCTTCCCCGGGCCCGGGCCTCCGCCGGGGTGAGCATGGCGCTGCGCGCGCCGGTGATGAGCAGGACCGGCACGGTGATCGCACGGAGTTCGTCGTCGGCGAGGATGCCGGGGAACTTCGGCTCCATCCGGTAGCCCCGGCTGCCTGCCCACATGACCGTCATCAGTTCCTGCTCCAGCATGGCCGGGCTGTCTAGCCACCGCGCGAGGCGGCGGCGCAACGGCATCGGGGTCAGGCTGGCCAGGCCGCTGATCGAGAGCCACCACCAGAAGCGGGCGTCGAGCTTGGTGAGCCCGGCCGGGTCCAGCAGGGTAACGGAGGCGACCCGTTCGGGCGCGCGGATGGCCTGGTTCATGGCGACCCAGCCGCCGTAGGACATGCCGACCAGATGCGCCGGGCCGTCGCTGAGCTGGCTGAGCAGCTCGTCAAGCCAGGCCGCGCAGGACGCCGGAGGGGTGAGCGGGGCGCGCGCGACGCTGGGGTTGGGGTCGCCGGGCATGTCGATCCCGTAGACCGGGTGGTGGCCGGCGAGAGCGGCGACGTGCGGGTACCAGCCCGCGGCGTTGTACCCGGCGCCGTTGAGCAGCACGACCGGCTCCCCGCCGGCATGCGGCCGGTAGGCGTGGACCCGCGTGGTGGCCGTCGCGGTCTCGAGGTCGAACTCCTCGCAGGGCTGCGGCCAGAGCGCGAAGGCCCGCTCGTAGGCGGCCATGAACTTCTCCCGCGCCGCATCGCTCACCCACGATGCCGGCTCGCCCTCGGCTGCCAGGTCTGCTGCGCCGGTGATGCGCTTGATCCCGAGCATGTCCCGCCTCCTCGCGGCTGACTCTCTCATCTTTATGATACGAATGTATCATTAACGGGCCGGGCTGCCAACGAGGGATACGGTGAGCAGGTGCCGAAGCGGGTCGATCACGAGGAGCGGCGGCGGCAGATCGCGGACGCGCTGCTGCGGACCGCCGCCACGCGCGGGCTGCACGCCACCGGGATGCGCGAGGTCGCAGCCGAGGCCGGCGTGTCCCTGCGGCTGGTCCAGTACTACTTCGGCACCAAGGAAGAGCTCATGCTGGCCGCCATGCAGCAACTGGCGGCCCGGTTCAGCGAACGGGCCATGGCGCGGATCAACCGGATCAAAGAAACAGAAAACCCGGTTAGCCCGCGGGACGTCATCGCCGCGATCTTGACCGAGGGGCTGCCCGCCGACGACGAGCGGCGCACCTTCACGATCTTGTACACGGCGTACTTCGCGCTCTCGCTCACCGACCCGGCCCTGGCGATCGGCCCCCTGGCCCGGAACTCCGGCGTCGTGATCGACGTGGTCGCCGCCCAGCTCCGATCCGCCCAGGCGGCCGGCGAAACGCCCGCCTGCCTGGACGCGGGCCTGGAAGCCCTCAGCCTGCTTGCGATGTCCGCGGGCCTGGGCACGAGTGTCCTCGGCGGCCATTCCTCACCCGAGCAGGCCCAGGCCGTCATCGATTACCACCTGGACCGCCTGTTCCCCGCATCCCAGCCGGCGTTACGCGTATGAGTGCGCGCGCAAGGGTTCCAGCAGTTGGTGCGGCCTGGTCAGCGCGGTCGTCACCCAGCTGTCGCCGTCTGGCGGCGACTCGAGCGTCACCAGCACCAGTCCAGCCTGCCGCAGGTCAGGGCGCTGCGGGCGGCGGCGGGGGGCGTGCCATCCTCGGTGCTACGGCCAGCAACCTGGGACCGCTTGCGGTGCACGTCGATTCCGACGCAGACAGACATTGCCGGGCCTCCTTCCCGAGCTCGTACTCTCACCCGGAGCGTCCCGCTACGGGGCTGAGCAGGGAAGGGGGCCCGGCCCTCATAGGGTCGTGAGCGCTAGCGCAGAACGCCGCGCGGGCTCACAGGCGCGCGGTGACCGGGTCCAGGACGACGTCCACGAGCGGGACATCCGTGTCGGCGAACGCCGCGCCAGGCCTGGCCGACCTCGCCGCGGTGGAGGCTGACATACGTGCGTCGCAGGCCTCACAGGCCAGCTAGACCTACGAGCCCTGCGAGGCCTGTCGGCGCCTACCGGATGCCGTGCATCTGCGACAGCCACCACAGCAGCCAAGGCAGCCAGTGGCTGACGCCCTGCGTGAGGATTAATGTCGCCTCACGCGCCGTCGCGGCCCAGCTGGCCAGGGGATCAGATCCTGCGGCGGGAGGGGTGTCGTCGTCTGATGTGGGTAGGTTGCCCATAGCAGTCTCCATTCGGTTCGAGCCGTTGGCGGGACTGTCGGTTTGGGTGGCCTTCTCCGCCGCGAACGGAGAGGGCCACTGCCGTTATTGGAGCTCGCACCCGTTATTCCCAAGGTCCCAAAATGCAATCTGCAGACCGTGCGCATCGATCTACGCATTGGGGCATGAAACTTCTGTTCGGCTGCGAAGCGTTCTCGTGGGAGTTGGAGTGCTTCGCGCCGAGCGAACGGTGAACCGCTCGGCCCAGGCCGGCTCGTTCCGAGAGCTCGGCCGGTGCGGTGGGTGCGGGAACAGGTCGCAGTAGACCGTGGCGGACGCGCGACGCGTCAACCTATCGGCAACCAGGGCGAATCCGCGGGAAGTACACGTTCGGGCGGGCCGCCGCGACGCCCAGCCGGACGCTGGCCTTCGCATGCTCGGGACCTGGCTGTTCGATGCCGCCAGTCACTTCGCAGCTGCGGCATCGGCGACGAGTAGCCGTACTCGCGGCCGCCAGGCTCGTGCCCGAGCGCATGCAGGATGTCGCCCGCACACCATTCGGCGCGCTCTTCCACACCCAGGACTTCCTCGAGGGCCGCAGGGCTGAGGCCGAGGGACGTCTCCCGTCTACCAGGGCAAGTAGGCAGGCTCGCGTCAGGCAGTCATAACGAGGTCAACGCGGCGCATCACCGGCGCGGTCGGCGCCAGGCGCTGGCGGGCCAGCCCGGTGTCGTGGCGGGCCGGACCGTGACTGGGAGCTGGGCTGGACGCGGCCGCGATCATGGACCGGCCGGTAGCGATGTGCCGGGCCCGCCTGCGAGGCGGACGCGGTCGGTGTCGGGTCCGGCGTCGGCGCGGGGGTCGGCGACGGCGTCGGTTCCGGTGACGGCGACGGCGACGGGGATGGCGACGCTGGCGGCGGAGACGAGGAATGGGACGGCGATGGCCGCGGTGAACTCGGTCGCGGCGAGGGCGACGCCGACGAGGACGAGGGGTTGCCCTGCTGGGGCGCGGCCGAACTTATCGTGGCTACCGGGGCGGGGCGGGTGGACGAGGAGTGCTTCCCCGGGGTCGGCGCGTTCGCGGTCGCGTCGGTCCTGGGTGGCTGGGCTGACACGGGCGACGGGTCGTGGGTTCCGGCCGCCGGCTGCAATCCGCTCTGGGCGTCGAAGTGCTCGTCGACGAGGAATGCCCCGGCGCCGACCAGTGCCACGGCCAGCGTGGCCGCGCTCGCGGCGACCATGTACGTGCGCCGTGGGCGGACTGCCCGCGGTTCGGCCCGCCCCGGGTAGCCGTCCGGGCCGAACGGCCCCAGCCGCCGGATGACCTCGGCGCGGTAGGCCTGCACATCCGCGGAGCTCCCGGAAAGGAGCCAGAGCAGCCGCTTGCGCTCATCGGCCGCGACCGTGGCGCTGGGCAGCAGCCCGAGAACCACTGCCGAACCCGGATTGAGCCGTTCCCGTTTGGTGCAGACCGCACAGCGCGGGGTGTGCTCCTTCATCCACCGCGGCGCGACCCGGGTCAGGTCGCCATCCAGGCTGCTCAGATAACCAGCCGCGGCCGGGCAGTACCACGACCGCCCGCGGCAGCCCGCGAGCAGCAGGTCCCACGACGCCTCGAATCGGTCGCCGCTGTTTTCCGCCACCGTGCGCGCCTGGTCGCGCGGCACGCCGAGCACGTCCGCGAGCTCGGCGGTGTCCAGCCCATGCCGGATGCTCAGTTCCGCGATCTCGCTGTCCGAGGGGCTGATCTCGGCCAGCGCCGTCCACGCGGTCGACAGCAGGTCAGACCGCCAGGCGTTGCCGCCGAGCCGGTCCCACTCCGAGTCGGCGATCTCATCGAGATAGGCCGGCTTGGCTCCGGCCCGCAGCCGCTGCTGGCAGCCACAGCGGGCGATCGCGAACAGCCATGCTCGCAGCCGGGCCGTGTTGCGCAGCAGCGAGGCCTTGGCCGCGGCGATCACGAACGTGGCCTCCACGACCTCGGCCGCGTCCGCCACGTCGCCAAGCTGCGACTGGCAGTAGTCGTAGAGCTCTTGTCCGTGCCTGTCGAAAGCGGCGCCGACCGCCTCAAGATCGCCTTGGGCGATCGCCGTCGCTAGCGGGCCATCCCACACACGCATACACGATAGATGCTTGCTTGCCGCACAGTACGCAGATGACGCGATAACTGCCTGCGGCAACGCTGGATCCGGCGGCTGCCGCAGCCCGGGCCGGCAGCAAGAGTGGCGGCTGATGAGCGGGGTGCCGACGGTGTTCGTGATGCCGCCAAATCATGCGACGATGCCGTGCCGTACTGAGCGGTGCGCCACACTGTTGGCTACGGCTGCCCGCAGCCAGCGAGGAGGAATCAGTGAGCGCGCGGCAAAACCCGGCACCCGAGGGGGGCGAGACGCAAGAGTCGCGCACGGCCACCGACCTGCACCAGCGGGTAATTTTCGAGGAACTCGACGCGCAGGTCAAGGACGGTGACGTCCGTACGGTCGGAATCACCTGGAACCGGTCCCGCCACCTCGGACCGCTCGCCGGGGCGCATGCAGGCGTGACGGACGATAACGAACTGAGCCGCACGGCCAAGATCAGGGCCGCGGTGCTCGGCACGTCGCCGCGGACAGGCACGATCGTCGTCAGCTTCGCGGACGGCACGCGACATGAGATAGCGCTGCGACTCGGCACGGATGAGCAGCGGCAGGCAATTGACGCGGCCGTGACGAGGTTCAACGCGATGGCCGCCGCTGCCGCCAAAGCCGGTGATCACGAGGCCAGCGAGAAGTAGTGATGCCGGGCGGCGCCCCGGCCCTCCGCCCGAAGCAGCGCACGTAGCCGCCCCAATTGCCGGACGCTCTGCTTGGTCAAGGCAGCGCAGGCGCTCGGAACAATTAATCTGCACGCAGAAGCACGCCAGTTCCGCCAACGGTGCAGAATCCGGTCACATTCTGTGACTGGGGCCAAGAACGTCTTCGACATGGGCGAGGTCGAGACGGGCCTGCCCGCCAACCCCTCACACCCGACCGCAGCTGCCTCGGTGAGATCTTCTACTTCGACGGCACCGTACCGACCCGCGCACCACCATGTGTTAGGTGGGCCAAGGCTTCCCTGGACCGGCACGCCACCTACATCGTCGCCGCCTACGTCGCTTGAGTTGCCCGGTAAGACGATGAGCTGAGTGCCGCCCGGCTGCACCAACCGGGCGGCACTCGCTCACCTGGCTGTTCGGCTGCCCGCCGCGGCGCAGCGCACAGGGTAACGGTTCGCGTTCGCGGCCCCGGCACGGCAAAATGAGACCGTGACCAGCGAACAGATCGCGATGATCTCTGCGGACCCGGCGGTGATGCACGGCCAGGCCGTGATCGCTGGAACCCGCATCCCGGTCAGCGTGATCTTGGACTGCATCGCCGCCGGCATGACGACCGAGCAGATAACTGCCGAATACCCGACGGTGACCACGGCAGGCGTGCGCGCAGCCGCAGCATACGGCGCGGCGCTGGCACGCGAGGAACTGCTGCCGATCCCGCAGTCGCGGTGAAGTTCAAGCTCGACAAGAACCTGCCCGTCTCGGCGGCCAGCGTCCTGGCGGCCGCCGGGCACGACGTCGACACTGTTCCCGGCGAGCACCTATCAGGCCGGCCCGACCACGACATCGTCGCGGCATCGACAACAGCCGAGCGGGTTCTGATCTCACTAGATGTGGGCCTGGGCGACATCCGCGCCTATCCGCCCGGCAGCCACGCCGGCATCGTGATCTGTGTCAGCGATGTGGACACCGCGATTCTGTCTGCGAGCGAGGCGATGAAGCCGGGTATTCGGGGCCCTCGTAGCTCGTTCGAAGCCCCAGCTGCTCGTAGAAACGCCGTTCCGCGTCTGGATCCTGGACGTGCAAGCTGTCAGACGCGCCGGTACACGAGAACGCCATCCGCCTCGTAATCGAGCCGGAAGCCGGTCCTCTGCAGATAGCGGAGGATGTCGGAGGTCGAGCAGTGCCGATCAGGACAGGGCCAGACGAGCACCCAGCCCACGTCCATCCGGCGGGCGTCCAGGCGCGCGGCCGCGAGCAAGGCCGGGTAACTGCTGGTCCCGGTGAGCGACTCAGAAACGCTGCGGGACTGGCCCTGGGCGGTCAGCAGGCCGTCGTAGAACGCGTGCCGCCTGATCCCGGCCAGCGTCGGGGCCGGCAGCCTGGACAGGTAGCCGACGGCGCGCGGATGGCCGTCGGCGGTCGCCAGCACCTGGGCCTCGGGATCGAACGCGGCGCCCTCCCCCTTCATCGGCACTCCGCCCCTGACGCCAAACGGGACGTCCACGACAAGAGATTGAGAATGGTCGGCAGCGATCGGGTGATCGACCGCCGGCAGCGCGGTGGGCATGGTTCCCACGGACGAGTTGCCCACCCAGCCGACCTCGAGTGCCCCGAGCACAAGCACGGGGATGACCAGCGCCGCGGCGTGGTAGCGAAGCCATTCGACCGCCGCGCCTGCGAGCAGTGCGGCAGGCACGATCGCGAGCATCGTCAGCCGCGCGGCCTCGCGGAAGCCGGCCAGCCCGGGGAGCTGCACGAACCAGGTGAACGGCATGACGGCGGACAGCCGCACCCCATTCCACACTTCGGCGACGGGCACGTAGACGTGGTCGCCGATCTTCAGCGTCGATCCCAGCGACAGTGCGGCGACCCCCAGCCACAGCAGCGCGAGCAGCACGGCGCTGCGGCGCCGCCACGAAACTGCCAGTCCCGCCACCGCGAGCACCGTCAGCAGCAGGCCGAAGGTGGCAACTCCGTCCGAGGTCGGCCCGTGGAAGCTGACCGCGCTAAGCGCGGTCAGGCCGTGGCTGACCACCTGCGGAGACGCGGCGAACAGCCCGGGCAGGGAGGTGCCGGAGTGGATGTAGTCCACGTCCACGGAAGCCGACGGCATGGACGCGCCGCCCGAGCGTGTCTGCGCGACCATGGCGGCGATCTGCGGGCTGGCCACCACCAGGGCGACCGCCGCTGCCACCCCGATGACCGCCAGCCTCCTGATCCAGCCCGGCGTGCCCGGCGTGCCCGGGGTACCCGGGATCCCGGCCGCCCCGGCGGGCGCCGGGCGGCGGGCCAGCCACTCCAGCAGTACCACCAGCACCAGGATCGCCACCATGATGGCCGACTCCTGGTCGGTGAGCAGGCTGGCGCCCAGGATCACCCCCAGGATCACGGCCTGCGGCCAGCCCGGGCGGCGGCGCAGCCGCACCGCAGCCTCCAGCGCCAGCGGCAAGAACAGCACGCCAACCGCCAGGTTCAGCTGATACCAGGCGTGCCACGCGAGCATGGACGACAGGCCGAAGAACGCGCCCGCGGCGATCGCACCGACCTGCGAGCGCAGCCACAGCCTGGCTACCCGGTACATCGCGTAGCACAGCAGCCCCGGGATGAGGGCCGACAGCAGGTTGTAGGAAGCGCTGGGGCCGAAGACGACGGTGACCGGGATCATCAGCACGCCCTCGAGGGGCATCAGCGCGTGATATCCGAGCTGCGCGCCGACCGGCGCGGCAATGGCGCGGGTGAACCAGGGGTTGCCCAGGTGTTCCACCTGATGGGCCACCCACCAGAAGCCCCACACGTACGAGCCCGCATCGCGGGTGTCCGGCAGCTTTCCCTCGGTCAGGTAGGCGGCCCGTGGCCAGTTCACGGCTACGCCTGCAGCCAGGTAACAGGCCAGAACCACCAGATGGCGGGCGGTTGCGCTGCTGGCGAGCAGGCGGCCAGCCGGCGTCGCACCGATCCGGGACTGCCGGGCCGGCCCGAGCTTGCCAAGCCGGCCGGCCGATGTCGCTGCCGGCGCAACCACGCGAACGCCGGAATCCGGCCGGTCAGGACCGGGGTCCGCGGGTTCTGGCTCGCTGCCGATAACTGCTGACTGATGGAGCGCTACGGCGGGAGCATCCCGGCCCGGGTCGTCGCTCTTTCCTGGCTGCACTGATCACCACTTCTACGGAGTGCTGTGTACATGACACATGTCTGGAGATACCCGGAACCGAGTTCGGCGACATGTGACGGCAATGACCATGCCTTGACGCCGCCCCGGCATGAGTCCGCCACGTGCCAATGGGCATGATCCTGTCACGAAATACCGATGACCGGACAAAATAAGGTAAACGGAGAGTAATATAAGGTCAACAGATGGCAATATCCGCGATGCGGTCGCCGAATAGGGCGCGGCGAGCGCTTGCTGCGCCGACCAGATTACCGGTGGATCGGTGACTCGGCGGGGGAGCGTCGCGTTCCAGGTGGTCTCGGATAGTGGGAAGGCGACGGCAGAACCCGGCGGTGTGCGAAAGGGACCGAAGCGGCGCCGAGCCTTTCCTACTCTGAACTTATGGCGGACCCGGCTTGCGGCAGATGCTCAACGCGAACGCCGGCCGGAGCGTGGCCATGACCGGGCATGCGGTGGTGATCGCCGGAGCAGGTCCGGTGGGGCTGATGCTGGCGGGCGAGCTGGCCCTGGCGGGCACCGACGTCGCCGTTGTCGAACGGCGCGCCAGCCAGGACCTCGACGGCTCGCGCGCGGGCGGTCTGCATTCGCGCACGATCGAAGTTCTCGATCAGCGCGGAATCGCCGGCCGGTTCCTTGCGCAGGGCAGGCCGCACCCGGACATACGGTTCTCGGATGCTCCGCTGGACATCAGCGACTTTCCCACCAGGCACAACTACGCGCTCGGGCTGTGGCAGCGCCAGACCGAACACACGCTGGCCGGCTGGGCCGGCGAGCTCGGGGTGCCGATCTACCGCGGACGCGAAGTGACCGGCTTCGTTCAAGACGACGCCGGCGTCGACGTCGTGCTGTCCGAGGGCCCGCCGCTGCGGGCGGAATACCTCGTGGGCTGTGACGGAGGACGCAGCCTGATCCGTAAGGCAGCAGGCATCGAGTTCCGTGGGTGGGATCCGACAACCACCTCCCTGGCCGCCGAGGCTGAGATGACCCAGGAGCCCCAGTGGGGCAGCCGCCGCAACCACAACGGCACCCATTACCTCCGCAGGCTCGAGGACGGGAAAGTGCGGGTCCTGGTCAGAGAACAGCACGCCGGGCAGGCCGGCGAGCCGACCCTGGGTGATCTCAGCCAGGCGATCACCGCTGTCTGGGGAACGGACTACGGCCTGCGCACGGCCAGCTGGATATACCGGTTCACCGACGTGACCCGGCAGGCGGCGGCCTACCGGAACGGACGGGTGCTGCTGGCCGGTGACGCCGCGCACGTGCATTCCGCGATCGGCGGGCAGGGCCTCAACACCGGCGTGCAGGACGCGGTCAACCTGGGATGGAAGCTGGCGCAGGTGGTCAGCCGGACGTCGCCGCAAGCCCTGCTGGATACCTACCACGCCGAGCGGCACCCGGTCGCCGCGCGCGTGCTGCGCAACACCATGGCCCAGGTCGCGCTCGACCGCTCCGACGACCGTGTCGACGCGCTGCGCGACACCGTGTGCGAGCTGCTGACCATGGACGAGCCGCGGAAGCGGATCGCCGCGATGATAAGCGGCCTGGACATTCACTACGACCTCGGCCAGGGACACCCGCTGCTCGGGCGGCGCATGCCCGACCTCGACCTCGTCACCGCCACTGGCCCGCTGCGGGTCTTCACCCTGCTGCACCAGGCCCGGCCGGTGCTGCTCAACCTCGGCGAGCCCGGCGGTATCGACATCACCCCATGGGCGGACCGGGTCCGGCTGATCGAGGCGACCTACGCCGGCAGGTGGGAACTCCCGGTGCTCGGCACGGTTGCTGCTCCGGCTGCGGTGCTGATCCGGCCCGACGGACACGTCGCCTGGGTGGCAGACCCAGGCCAGCAGGGACTTCGTGACGCGCTCACTACCTGGTTCGGGCCGCCCGCCGCGGCAACGGTAGGTCCAGGCCTACCAGGAAACTAGGTGCTAGCCCATCGCGGATGGTGGGCCATCGGGGCCACGATGGCGTCATGTGGATGTTCCTGGTTCTGGTATGGCGGATGCTCAGCAGGGTGCTGCGCCGGATGGGCCGGTGGGACCTGCTGGCGCCGGTGGCGGCCGTCGGCGCGGCGCTGTTCGGCCTGAATAGCTGGACGGCGGTCACCGTCCTGGCCGCGCTGCTGCTCGCCGTCGTGTTCGCGCTGATCCTGCTGGGCGGGCGGTCGGCCGGTGCGGTGAGCCTGCTTCCGGTGGCCATGCTTGGCGCCGGGATCTCCGGGCTGTGGGCGGCCGCCGCCATGGCCCGGTCGTGGGTGCAGGGGCCGTTCTCGCTGTGGCAGACGGTCAACGTGCTCGCCGCGCCGGCAGTATTCCGCAAGATCACTTACGAGTCGCTGAACAGCGCCACGTTCAAGGCGAAGTCGCTGGCCGCGACGCCGAGCAACGTCATCCAGAGGTCCGTCTTCATCGTGCCCCGGTACAGCCTCCAGGCGCTGCGCGCCGCGCGCAAGATCGTCTACCGGGGGCCGGCCCGGACGCAAGTGATCGTCCACACGCACAGCCTGCTGTGGGGCCGTCTGCTGATCGTGGGGTCGCTGCTGCTGCTGGCCATCGGCCTGTGGCTCGCGCCGCGCGCAGTGGCTGACCTGCGCACCCAGTTCGCGAAGGTGGCGCCGCACCTGCGGCGGTGGGTCCGGGAAGGTAACTGGGGCATTTTCCTGGTCCCCGTGACGTCCTTCGGGCTGACCATGTTCGGCGTGCGCCCGTGGACGGTCGCGGCGATCATCGTCGCGATCGTGATCACGATCCGGTGGCCCAGGCTGGCCGCGGACCTGGTCCCGCTGGTGCTCGTGCTGTTCGCGCTCTACGGCTTCATGCTGGCCTCGCGCGGGGTGACGGGGCCGAGGGTGTTCGCGGCGCCCAGGGCGACCTGGTTCGGCGCGGTGCGGGTGGACAGCACGGATACTTCGCTGCTGGCCGGGGTGGAGGCCAGCGCGCTGCTGGCGCTCGGCGCCTGGCTCTTCCCGCGCACGCTCGGCTCGCACGCGCGCGGCAAGGGGACGTCGGAGCAGACCGCCGCGCTGGCGGCCCGGGTGCAGCGGCTCACCGAGACCCGCGACCAGGCCGCGGACGCCGCCTCGGCCGAGTTGCGGCGGATCGAGCGGGACCTGCACGACGGGACCCAGGCCCGGCTGGTGGCGCTGGGCATGAGCCTGCGGGCCCTGGAGCGGATGCTGCCGCCCAGCTCGCCCGGGGCGCTGGCGCTGGTCGCCGAGGCGCGGGAGACCTCGCTGCACGCGCTGAACGACCTGCGCAACCTGGTCCGGGGCATCTACCCGCCGGTGCTGGCCGACCGGGGCCTGGCGCACGCGACCAAGGCGCTGGCGCTGGACACGCCGCTGCCGGTGGAGCTGGACATCGACCTGCCCGGGCGGCTGGCGCCGCCGATCGAGTCGGCCTGCTACTTCGCGGTGGCCGAGATGCTGGCCAACGCGGTCAAGCACTCCGGCGCGCGGCGGGTGCACATCCGCATTCAGCACACGGCCGGCGTGCTGCGGATCGAGGTGGCCGACGACGGCGCCGGAGGCGCCGACCCGGCGCGCGGCACCGGACTGCGCGGCGTGGAGCAGCGGCTGGGTACGTTTGATGGCATCCTGGCCGTGAGCAGCCCGCCCGGAGGACCGACCATGATCGCCATGGAGGTGCCTTGCGTGTTGTCGTCGCCGAAGACCTGTTCCTGCTGAGGGACGGGCTCACGAGGCTGCTCACCGCGCACGGCTTCGAGATCGCGGCGGCGGTGGACACCGCGCCGGGGTTGCTGCGGGCGCTGCTGGAGCAGCGCCCCGACGTGGCGATCGTGGACGTGAGGCTGCCGCCGGGCTTGGCGGACGACGGGCTGCAGGCCGCGCTGGCGGCGCGGCGCGAAGTGCCGGGGCTCCCGGTGCTGCTGCTGTCCCAGTACGTCGAGCAGCTGTACGCACGCGAGCTGCTGGCCGACCAGGTGGGCGCCGTCGGCTACCTGCTCAAGGACCAGGTGTTCAACGACGACCAGTTCGTGGACGCGGTGCGCACGGTGGCGGGGGGCGGCACCGTGCTCGACGCCGAGGTGGTCACCAAACTGGTCGGCCGCCGGTCCCGGGACGAGCCGATCGCCCGGCTGTCCGGGCGGGAACGCCAGGTGCTGCAGCTGATGGCCGAGGGCCGCTCGAACGCGGCGATCGCGCAGCAGCTGTTCGTCACCGAGAAGGCGGTCAGCAAGCACACCACCAGCATCTTCACCAAGCTCGGGCTTGCCGCGTCCGAAGACGACAACCGCCGTGTGCTGGCCGTCCTCGCCTACCTGAACTCCTGAGCCAATGCCGCGTACTTAACGCGGCGGTGGCCGAGGTATGACGCGAGGCTGAGACATTCCCTGCTGTACCACAAGTCCCACCAGCCCCAACCGTTCTGGCAGGGATCCGCTCAGACATTCGATTTCCATGATCTGGGTGGATAACGACCAAATACACGACGTTTGCCACCCAGATCATGAAACAGCTCACCCGATCGACCGTTTCCGTCGCCGGCAGGTCCTTAAGTACGCGGCATTTTGCGACTCCTGAGCCCGGCCAACGTCAGCGCGGGAGCAGGTCGTCGGCGCTGGTGATGCGGAAGCCGAACTCGTCGAGCGCGACGCCGCCGGACCGGTCGGCAAGCGCGAGCGCCCCGTTGCCCACCTTCAGGCAGACCTCGCGCCCCGCGTCCTCGGGGCTGACGCCCGCGTGCAGGTCCCAGTGGCACGGCCGCCGGGAACGCATCGCGCCGATCGCGGGCGGCCCGTTCCGCTCCAGGTACAGCCGCGGCGCCCAGTAGAAGACGAGGAACGGCGCGTCCGCGCCGGTCAGGGTGTAGGTATCCGATTTCTCGTCCTCGACCCCCAGCCGGCCGGCGTACGGCTGGAGTGCGTCGGCCACCTGGTCGATCGGCAGATCCCGCTCGCTGTACACCGACGCGAGCAGCGCCAGCGTGGTCTGCGGGCTGGAATACCGGACGGTCCCGCCCAGCCGGTCGGCCAGCCCGTGTGCCAGCTGGTCGCCGTCGTCGACCTTCGCCTCGTGCGGCCGTTTCTGGCTGCTGTTCTGCCCGGCCGCGCCGGTGTACCAGGCCACCGCCCACCCGGCCGGCAGCCCGGCCCGCCGCTCAATCTCGGGCGTCACCGTCACCGGGCCGAACAGCAGCACCCCGTTACGGAAGATCAGCCGGCCGCGCCACGGGCGCAGCTCGGGGTCGTACAGCCGCGCGGCGTCGAGGAGCGCGTCCCCGGGGTCGGCGCGCAGCAGCAGCGTCGTCCTGGTGGCGAGCTTGGTTGCGATGCTGCTGGCCGACCGGTTGAACAGCCCCATTCGCGCCTCCGGCTAGAACCCCAGCTCCGACATCATTTTGTCCCACCCGTCCCTGGCCAGGTGGCCAATGTCCTTGCCCATCTGCCTGATGTCGTCGTCGGTCTGGGCGGTCGCGAGCTGCTGGTCGCCGTAGTTCTCGATGAGGTTGTGCAGGTAGTCGCCGACGCCGTAGGCGACCACCGCGCAGGTCGCGATGCCCGCCGCCACGCCGATCACGGGCACGTCGACCGCGGCCACGACCACACCGCCCGCGATCGTCCCGGCGGTGATCGCCGCGGCGGAGGCGCCGGCCTCCGCCGGGTAGGCCACGTACCCCGGAATCCCCTGCTTCTCGTCCTCCTGGGCGTTGATGACGGTGGCGATGCCGCCGGCGACGACGTCGACCACGGGCAGGTCGAAGGCCGCGTCCAGCACGCTGCCGTCATCCAGGCCCTCGATGGCGCTGGACCCCTTCAGGCCGGGCAGGTCCTTCAGCCGGGCACCGAAGATCTTGGACAGCGTGTTCTCGTTCGCCTCCGCCTCCGCCAGCTCTGATTGCTCCGCGGCGAGCTCCTCCTTGACCTGGCGCAGGTTGCCCTTGAGGTCGTCGGGCGCCTTACCGAACCGCCCGTTTGCCTGCCGGTTGGCATACTGGGCGGCCCGCAGCGCCTTGAGCGCCGCGCCCCGCTCCGCCTCCAGCGCATCCACCTTCGCGGCGACCTCGTTCGAGTACGTGGTCTTCGTGGCGATCAGGTCCAGCAGAAGATCGGCGATCGTCGTGGCCTCGCCGACCTTGGTCTTGAGATCTTCCTGCCCCGGCGAGCCGGGCTTCCCGCTGGATTTGACCGGCCCGCGGGAGGTCATCGCGCCGTAGAGGCTGTGCAGCGAGCCAGCGGCCACCACCCGGGCGTTCTCCGCGGCCGCCTCGCACTGCTGGTAGAACAGGCTGTAGTCGGTCCGCCAGTCCTCCACGGTCTGGTTGGCGTAACACACCGCGGTCGGCTGGCCGTTGCTTTCTATCGCGACGCCGTGCACCATGGTCTGCTCGGCCGCGGATTCCAGCGCATTCTCGATCTCGGACAGGTTCACGGCGAGCTCGTCCACGATGCTCCCGGCCTGCACGATCACCAGTCCGATCGCGGTGGTCTCGGCGGAGATCCGCTCCCAGTTGCTGGTGAACGCCTCGGCCGCCGCGCCGCGCCAGCCCGCGTCGCCGACGATCTGGCTGACCTTCCGGTCCAGGGCGGTGATCACGTCTTCGAACTGGGGGATGTACCCGTAGAGCGTCCCGGCGAGCGCGGCGAGCCCGTTGATGTTGCCGCCCACCCAGTCATAGCTGAACGGCGCGAGAGGCGTCAGTTTCTTGGTTGGCAGGGTCCCGGTGGCCGCCATGCCGTTTCCTTCAGTTGATCTTGTTAGGGGAGATGATCTGGCTGCAGAGGGTGGTCAGGCTTTCCTCGGTGCTCGCGTAGTTGGCGTGCGCCTGGGTGAGCTTGGCGGAATCGTCCTCCATGACCCCCGCGGCCTGCAGGTGCAGCACGCCGATCATCTGAACCACGAGCTGAAGGGCCTGGTCGAAGGCTGCGTCGCCGCCGTCCGGGCAGGGCGGGCCGTCGGCAGGCATGATCGCCTTGAACGTTGCCGCCTCGGTCTGGAACGTTGCCGCCGCATCGGTCAGGTCGGACATCACGACCTGGAACCCGCCGCTGCCGCCCGTGGGAGCCATTTACAGCCCCCCTCTCAGTGCTTCGATGTCACCGGGCTGCCAGCGCCAGGCGCCGGGCTCGACCCGAGGGTCGGTCGCGACGCTGGGCACACCCGCGCCGCCCATCACGCGCTGAACGTTTTGCAGCGGCAGCGCCACCCACGGCTGCTCCCGGCCAAGCGCCGCCACCAGCCGTTCGACCGTCGTGAACACCGGAAGAGCCTGGCGGCCGTCGGTTAACCAGCGCACCTCGAAGACCACATCGCCGTCGTGGCCCGGGCGCGTGTCCGGATGCGCGGGCGCGAACACAATCTCCGGCAGTGAGCGTTCCGCCGTGCCCCCGTCAGCTGGCTGCACTTTTACCGCCTCAGCCCGTTTGCTCTCACGTCGCATACTAGACCAAATGGGGAAACCCCCGGGCCGTGGTGAAGTGAACGTCACCGGCCGGTATCACACCGGTAGCGTTCCGGTAGGGCTACTTCAGCTCGACCCGGATCGCGTGGTAGCGGCGCCGGTCGATGTTCTCGACCGAGTGCGGGCCCTCGGGCTCCATCCAGCTCACCCGCGCGCCGGGCGGGTGCTCGGGGTGCGCCCGGGACTCGAACCGCAGCGCGCCGCCGGCGTAGTACCGGATCCGGGCCGGCCCGTCGGTGATCATGACGCTGTCCGCCTGGTGGGTGTGCTCGGGCTCGCGGGTCCCCGGCTCGATCGTGACCTCCAGCACCCGGACCCGGTCGTTGTCGAGCAGCACCCGGTGCGAGGCCGGCGCGGCCGCCACCGCGTCCATTTCGGCCGGCCACGGCCAGGGCTGTCCGGCCGTCATGCCGCGGGCCCGGCCAGCGCGGCCAGCGCGTCGGCGCGGCGGTGGGTCTGCGCGGCGAGCAGGCTGACCACCAGCGCGAAGCTCACGTCGTCGCGGCCGCGTACCTGGTCGAGGAACGCCTGGTAGGCGCCGATGATGAGGTTGAGGCGCCGCAGCGCGTAGCCGACGATCGCCCGCGGGTCCGAGCAGTCGGGGATGCTGAACTCGCCGCCGCCCGGCGCGCGGTCCGGCAGCTCGCGCGGATCGGCGGTGATCGCGCCGCCCAGGTCGCCGATCCGGCCGGCCAGGCGGGCGGCCGCGGCGCGCGCGTCGCCGGCGACCTCGGCGAGCTCGTCGCCGAGCAGGTAGATCGCCATGCCCTCGAGGCGGTTGGCCACCGCGTCGGCCCACAGCGCGGCCACCACGTTATGGCAGTAGAAACGGTCCAGCGCGTCAGCCACATCCTGATCGGTCATCGAATCTCCTCTCGGTTGTGCCGGGCGGCGGTCGCTCCCGCCGACCGGCCGGAACGGGTAGCTCCGTGGTCCGTCACGTGATGGTCTGGTGCCGTTCGCGGGCGGGTGACGGAACTGGCGGCCACGCCGGCCAGGATGAGGAGCCCGCCGGCGATCGCTGCCAGGGTCAGGTGCTCGCCGAGCAGGGCGACCGCTCCGGCCACGCTGACAACGGGCTCGAGGTAGAGCAGCAGGCTCACCCGCGTGGTGCCGCCCGACAGCACGGCGCGGTTCCACAGCAGCATCCCGGCCACCGTGCTGCCGAGCGCCAGGAACGCCAGTTCGCCCCACACCGGCGCGCCGAGGTGCGCCAGCCTGGGCCCGGACAGCGTCCCGGCGAAGGCCAGGTAGGGGATGGCGCCGACGACGGTGGAGGCGGCAGTGGCCGGAACCGCGCCGTAGGCCTGGCTGAGCGGGCGCAGCACGATCGTGTAGCCGCCGAACGCCAGCGTGCCGGCCAGCACCAGCCCCGCCCCGGCCACCGCCCGGACCCCGCCCGCCCCGGTCAGCGCGGCCGGCCCGGCGAGCACGGC
>JASHOI010000487.1 GCA_030041195.1 Streptosporangiaceae bacterium
CGGCCTGCTCGGCGGTGCTCAGCGCGGCCGGGTCGCAGGCCGCCAGCCAGCCCAGCCCGGCCTGGACCATCGCCATCGCCTGGGCGGCGGTGGCCGGCGCTGCGGGCGTCTGGCCGGCTATGCACATGACCCTTGAGGCCTCCTCACGGACCGGTATTCGGTTGTTAGTTCGACCCTACAGACAGGGTCCGACAATATGGCGCCGCCAGCGAACTTACGGACGAATTATTTCGAGACCTTTGAAGCCGGCCCGCCAACGCCGGCACCGAGAGCGCTGATACCAACCGGTCAGAACCGGTCGCACTGCACCTCTTGACATGATCACGGCCGAGATTACGATGTTCTGAACAATAGCTTATTAAATGAACAATTGTTCGCTCTCCTCTCCCGGGATGACGTATGCGCTTTGGGCTGATCGGCTGCGGGTGGATCGTCGAACGTGACCACATTCCGGCGATGCTGCGGTCAGAGAGAGTCCAGATCGTCGCGACGGCGGACGTATCACCGCAGCGGGCGCGGCTGGCCGGCCGGATCGCCGGGATCGACGAAAGCTCCTGCCTGTCGGACCATCGTGGCCTCCTCGACCGCGACGACGTCGAGATCGTCAGCGTTGCGTCACCGCCGGGCACCAGGCTCAAGATCGTCCGGGACGCCGCCGCGGCCGGTAAGCACATCGTCTGCGAGAAGCCGTTGGCGCTGAGCCTCGCCGAGGCCGACGAGATGATCCAGGTGTGCCGGGATGCCGGCGTCACGCTGGCCGTTTACCACAACTACCTCTACTACTTTGAGCACCGCCTGGCGTCGAGGCTCATCGCCGAGGGCGTGATCGGCGACGTCGTGGCCACCGAGATCTGCGGGCTCGGCTCCCGGCCATGGCTCGGCGCCGAGCAGTTCCGGCCCGGCTGGCGATTCGACCCGGCGCTGGCCGGCGGCGGCGTGCTGATGGACATCGGCGTGCACAGCTTCTATCTCACCGAGCTCATGCATCCCGAGCCGGCGCAGTCGGTCCTGGCCAGCATGCGCTTCATGGACACCGGGGTCGATGATCACGCCTACTGCCATCTCGGCATGGGCGGGGACCGCACCGGCCTGGTCAACGTCGCCTGGGGCGAGGGCACCGCCAGGTTCGAGATCGACGGCACCGATGGCTACATCAGCTACGTATACGACGAGAACGCCGGGTATTTCGGTGCGCCGGTGCGGGCGGTCCGGGTTGGCTCGGCCGAGGGCCAGACCGTGACGCACTACGTGCCGCCGGGCCGGACTCAGTTCACCCCCGAGTTGTTCGACGATCTCGCTGACACGATCACAGGACGCCGCGACGCGTTCCGCTCCTACGGCGAGCACGCCCGCCGGGCACTGGAGATCGCCCATGCCGCGTACCAGTCGGTGGCCGACGGCGACGTGGTGCGGCTGCCGATACCCCCCGGGGATCCGATCTACCGCGACGGCCCCGTCCCGCTGCTGCTGGCCAGGAGGGGCGACGGCCGTGGCCGCTGAGCGCGTGGACGCATCCGCCCGCCCGGCGCAGCAGCGGTCCGGGGAGCGCGCCGCGCGCGCCGACCTGGTCGGCTGCGGGCGCGACCTGCTCGCCCGCGGGCTGCTCTCGCAGACCAGCGGGAACCTCAGCATCCGGCTCGGGGACGAGGTTTGCATCACGCCCACCTCGATGGAATACGACCTGATCGAGCCGGCGGACATCGTCGTGGTCGGGCTGGACGGCACGGTGCGCCGAGGCAGCCGCCGGCCGTCCTCGGAAACGCCGCTGCACTGTCTCGTGTACCAGACCCGGCCAGATGTCAGCGCGATCGTGCACACCCACTCGCCGCATGCGACGACCCTGGCGGTGCTGGGAATGCCTATCCCGGCGGTGCACTACATGATCGCGGTGACCGGCACGACCGAGATCGCCGTGGCCGACTATGCGACGTACGGCAGCCCCGAGCTCGCGCACAACGTCCGCAGCGCGTTCGGCGCGCCCGCCAAGGCAGCGCTGATCGCCAACCACGGGCTGGTGGCCGGCGGCAGCTCGCTGAAGGAGGCCGCCAGCGTGGCCGAGGCGGTGGAAACGCTGGCCGGCCTCTATTACCGCGCGCTGGCCATCGGGAAGCCGGTCGTGCTGAGCGACGATCAGATGTCCGAGGTGCTGGTCAAATACCGGGCGAAGGACCGGCAGTGAGAACCGCCGACGCGACGATCGTGGTCACGCTGGACATCGGCGGCAGCGCCGCTAAGGCCAGCGGCTACGACGTCGCGCGGCAGGCAAGCCTCGCCAGCACGGCCACGCCCTACCCCGCCCGCCCGGCTGGCCAGGACCCGGGAATGTTCGACCCGGATGGCTGGTGGTTCGCGGCGACCGGCGCGCTCCGTGACCTGTACCGGCTGATCGACGAGCCCGCGGGGCGCTTCCTCGGCATTACGGTGAGCGCGATCCGGATCCCGTTCGTGCTGCTCGGGAACGACGGCCATGCCGTGATGCCGGGCCTGCTCAACCGCGACGCGAGGGCGGCAGCGCAGGCCGCCGAGATCGCTTCCGCGATAGGCGAGGATGACCTGTACCGGACTACCGGGCACTGGCCGGCGCCGGTGTTCGGGCTGCCCAAGGTGCTCTGGGTGCGCGAGAACCACCCCGACAGGTGGCGCGCCACGCGGACCCTGCTCCAGCTGCACGACTGGTTCGTCTACCGGCTGTCCGGGGTGCTGGCCAGCGAGCGGTCGTCGGCGGCGATGAGCCAGCTGATGGACGCCCGGACGGGTGACTGGGCCACCGGCCTGCTGGCCGAGCTCGCAATTCCGGCGGCGCTGCTGCCCGGGCTGCGGCAGGCCGGAACGCCGGCCGGCGGGCTGCTGCCCGAGGTGTCCGCGGCGACCGGGTTCGCCGCCGGAATGCCGGTACACATCGGCGGCGGCGACACCCACATGTCCGCTCTGTCGGCACAGCAGCTATTTCCCAGCCCGGGTGAATCCCGTCCGGTGATCGTGGCGGGCACGACGGCTCCGGCCATGCTGGCCGTGCCGGAAGGCCTGCTCCCGCGCGACCTCGGTGAGATCTTCCCGCTTCTGGTGAGCGCGCACGTCGCCTCGGGCATGTCGGCACTCGAGACGAACGCGGGGCCGACGGGAACGATCGTCGGGCTGCTGGCAGATCTTCCGGACTCTGCTGGCGCCGGGCTGCGGGCGGAGCTGGAGCAGCGCGGGCTGACCGTAACACCCGCCGATCAGGCAGACGAGCCTGTCGTGCTCGCCGGTAACCCGTTCTTCGGACCAGCGGGATGGTCATCCGTGCCCCCGCCAACGGTGATCGGGCTCCGTGACTGGCACAGCGGCGGCGCCGTCTACCGGGCGTCGCTGCTGGGCACCTGTTATGCCATCCGGTCCGTCCTCGACTGCCTGACCCAGAGATCCGGCACGCCGGCCGGGCCGGTGGTCGCGACCGGCGGGATGAGCCGCAACGCGCAGTGGGCGCAAACGCTCGCCGATGTCACCCGGGTGACCGTGACGGTGCCCCCGCTGCACCGGATCGCCGGGCGGGCAGGCGCGGCGATCGTCACCGGCACCGCCGCAGCGCCCGGTCGGGCAGCCGACGGCGAGCGCACGTTTACGCCGGACCCGGATCTGGCCGCAACGCACTCAGCCGGCCTGATCAGGTACCGGGAGCTCTACCAGACCGCCCAATTCGGCAATCAACCCAGGCTGGTGACACGTGCTGGCACTCGTTAGCGCCGCGATCACAACAGACGCCGCCGCGAACCTGACCGCCGAGCGGTCATGGGAACTTCGGCAGGTCAACCTCGTCGCCGAGGAGATCGCGGCCATGCCCGCCGAGCAGCGGGAGAGCGTCCGCGCGCTGATCGTTGAGGCAGAGCCGGTCGGCGATGGGCTGCTTGCCCAGCTGCCTCGCCTCGAGCTCATCGCCTGCCTGCGGTCTGACCCGGTGAACGTAGACGTCGCCGCGGCCACCGCACGCGGTGTCGTCGTGCTGCACGCTCCGGGCCGGAACGCCGAGACCGTTGCCGACTTCACCCTCGGGCTGTGCCTTGCGGCGGTGCGCAGCATCGCGATCGCGCATCACGAGATCGTTTCCGGGGAGCTGACCACGGCGCAGCCATCCCGCGGCGTGCATGTCGCGGCCGGGGACGCGATATGGCGGCCCGACGACCCGGACGCACCCGTTCCCTATCTGGTCTACCAGGGCCGGGAGCTCTCCGGCCTTGCGGTCGGCGTGGTCGGCTTCGGCTGGACCGGTCAGGCAGTGGCCCGGCGGTTCGCCGGGCTGGTCCGCGAGGTACATGTGGCCGACCCCGCGGTGCCGCCGGACGTGATCAAGGACCGCGGGTACTCCGCTGTGACCCTTGACGAGCTGCTCTCCCTGGCCGACGTGGTCACGATTCACGCCCGGAGCAGCGCGATAGTGATCGGGCGGGACGAGCTGCGGCAGATGAAACGCGGCAGCATTCTCATCAACACCGCGCGGGCCACCGTGCTGGACTACGAGGCGCTGCGCGACGCGCTCGACTCCGGTCACCTCAGGGCCGCCGCGCTGGACGTGTTCCCCGAAGAGCCGCTCCCGGCCAGCAGCCCGCTGCGAAGCCAGCGCAACCTGACCCTGACCCCGCACCTGGCCGGGTCGGCTGCCGACGTGGTCGACCGTCAGTCCGAGATCCTGCTGGCCGCGGTGCGTGGCCTCTACAGCACGAGTAACGGCGATGGCGGCTGGGCCGGGCTTCCGGTCCGCAACCCCGAGGTGCACCCGCGGTGGGCGGCGACCGCTTCACCAGATCAGACGGGAGCGGGCCGGTGAGCGTCAAGATCGCTGTCATCGGCGGCGGCAGCAGCATGTTCGTGCCCGGCCTGATCCGTCGGCTGCTGGAGATCCCTTGCTACCGCGGCGCCGAGCTGCGGCTGATGGACATCGACGAGCGCAGGGCCGCCGTGATGCAAGAGCTCGGGTCGCAGCTCGCCGCGGCGGAGGACTGCAAGCTCGACATCACCGCGACCACCGATCAGCGGGAGGCGCTGCGCGGCGTCGACTTCGTCATCGTCGCAATCTCGGTCGGGGGCATGGCCGCGTGGGAGAACGACATTGAGGTGCCGGCCAGGCACGGCGTGTTCATGCACATCGCCGACTCGGTCGGGCCGGGCGGGATCTTCCGGTCGCTGCGCAACACCCCGGTCGTGGCCTCGGTGGTGCGTGACCTGAGCGACCTTTCACCGGAAGCGATCGTCTTCAACTACACCAACCCAGCGAGCGCCAACGCGATCGCCATGGCCAGGTCCTCCTCGGTCAGGGCGGTTTCGCTGTGTTCCTGCTCGCCGCTGCCGTTCCAGCGGTCCTGGCTGGCCGAGCTCGTCGGTGTGGACCCGGAGCAGATCGTCGTTCCGCTGCAGACCGGCGGCATCAACCACTGCACCGGCATCATGTCGCTGCGCCTGCGTGACGGACGGGACGCGATGCCGCTGGTCCTGGCCAGGTCACCAGAGCGGATGGTCCGGTGGGCCATCGAGACGTTCGGCGTGGTGCCGTACTGCTGGGGTCACTGGCTGGAGTTCTTCCCGCAGTTGCAGCGTCTGGAGCAGCCGTACCAGGGCCGGGCCCAGGGCCTGCCGATGCGGTACGGGCGCGGCATCTACGACATGAACGCGCAGCGCGAGCGGATCGCCTCATGGGAGCGCGTTGCGGCCGAGTGGGCGGCAGAGCGCGGGCAGCACCGGCTTGCCGACCTGCCGCACGGCCCCGAGGACGAGGGGATCGTGGTGGCCGAGGTGATGGCGTCGGTCATCGAGGACCGCCGCGACCTGTTCGTCGTCAACACGATGAACGACGGCCTGATCACGAACCTGCCGCCGTCGGTCGCGGTCGAAGTGCCCGCCGTCGTAGACGCCGAGGGCGTGCACCCGGTGGGAATCGGCAAGCTGCCGCCCGGCCTGGCCGCGGTGCTCAGCCGTCACGCCCTGGTGGAGGAACTCACGGCCGAGGCGGCCCTGACTGGGAGCCGGAACCTGCTGCGCCAGGCGATGGCGGCCGACCCACTGCTGGACGCAACCCTCGAGCCCGAACAGATCGAGGCGCTTACCGCCGAGATGCTCGCGGTCAATGCCGCACACCTGCCCCAGTTCAGCGCTGCTCCGGCGTCGCGTTGAAGGAGAGACCCTCATGGCTGATCAGCTAACGGTCGCCGCGCCGCCGAGCGCGGACAGCGCCGCCGTGGTCGCGGACAAGCAGCGGCTGAAGCCGGCCACGATCGGCTGGCTGCTGCCGGCGACGGCGCTCCTCACTGGGCTCTTCCTGGTCCCGATCGGATACGCCATCTACCTCGGCTTCACCAACCTGGAACTGCTTGGGCCGACGGCCCAGCACTACAGCTTCACCGGGCTGGCCAACCTCGACCGCATGGTGCACGATCCGGTCTTCTGGTCGAGCGTAAAGATCACGCTGATTTTCGTCGTCGGCTCGGGGATCATCGCGCAGACCGTGCTTGGCCTGGCGCTCGCGCTGCTCGGCCAGCGGGCCCACATCACCGTGCGGGCCAGCGTCGGGTCGGTCGTCGTGCTGGCCTGGGTGCTGCCGGAGATCTGTGTCGCGTTCATCTGGTACGCGTTCAGCCAGTCGGGCGGCGTGCTCAGCGTGATCAGCGGGCATCCGAACGATGACCTGCTTTCGACCGTGCCGTTGCTGATCGTCTGCGTGGCCAACACGTGGCGCGGCACCGCATTCTCGATGCTGGTGCTGAGCGCCGGCCTGCGTAACGTCCCTCATGAGGCTGATGAAGCCGCGCAGCTGGAGGGCGCGTCGTACTGGCAGCGGCTGACCCGGGTGACCCTGCCGATCATGCGGCCAACGCTGATGATCAACATGCTGCTGATCACGCTCGGCACCATTTCCGACTTCACGCTGATCTTCGCGATGACCCAGGGTGGGCCCGGTAACCAGACCGCGATCCTCCCCGTCTACATGTACATCGAGGCGTTCCAGTTCAACGCGCTCGGCTACGGCACCACCATCGCTCTCGGCCTCATGGTCATCGGAGCAGTGCTGTCCATCTTCTACATCCGCCAGCTTCGGCCCGAGCTCAGGCGCGCCAGCAATTAGCGGATAGCCGTCCTTAGGAGTCCCCATGGGAACTACCCCAGTTACCGACAGCCCGCCAGGCGCCGAGCAGCCGCGTTACGGTGCGGACCTGGCGAGATCTCCGGGCGCCGGGGCACGGCTCTGGCGCGCGGGCACGCACAGGTTCTTGCCGAGCCTGGTGATGGCGGTGATCGGCCTGGCGTTCCTGATGCCGCTCGGCTGGCTGTTGCTGGCGGCGTTCAATCCGCACGCCTCGTCGGGGATGGCCGCGCCCGCGCTCTCGGTCGCGAACTTCAAGGCGGCGTTCAGCGCTGGCGCGGGCCGGGCGATCGCGAACAGCCTCTACCTGGCCGGCGTCTCCACGATCGTGGCCACGGTCGTCTCAACGCTCGCCGGATACGTGCTGTCGCGGCATTACCTGCCGCTCAAGGGCCCGGTGCTGGTCGGCGTGATCTTCCTGACCGGCCTGCCCGTGCCGCTGCTGCTGATCCCCATCTATCAGATGTTCGTTCAGGTCAACTGGCTGAACTCGCCCTTCTACACCTCGCTCGTGCTAGCGGCGATCTCGGTGCCGTTCGCGATCTGGCTGCTGAAGAACTTCGTCGACCAGGTTCCGCGCGAATTCGAGGAAGCCGCGGCTATCGAGGGGTCGGGGCAGGTACGGATCCTGATGCGCGTCGTGGTCCCGCTGATCATGCCGGGGATCCTGGTGTCGGCGATATTGACCTTCATCAATTCCTGGGGCGCCTTTCTTATCCCGCTGGTGCTGGACTCCAACCCGAACGACACGCCGGGTGCAATCGGGATCTACAACTTCATCACCGCGAATGGCCAGGTGCACTTCGGGCCGCTGGCAGCCTACGCAATCTTGTTCTCGCTGCCGGTGATCATCTTGTACATCATCAGCTCGCGCTGGCTGAGCGGGGGCTTCTCATTCGCGGGCGGAATCAAGGGATAGCGGGAGGGCCGATGGCCACCATAAGCCTCGAGGGTGTCACCAAGGCCTTCAAAGGCAAGGTCGCGGTGGACAATATCGATCTCGACGCTGTCGACGGACAGTTCCTGATCATCGTCGGCCCGTCCGGGTGCGGCAAAACGACCACGCTGCGCATGCTGGCTGGCTTCGACAAGCCGAGCCGTGGCGTCGTGCGCATCGGCGGCCAGGTGATGAACGACGTGCCGCCGAAGGACCGGGACGTCGCCATGGTCTTCCAGAACTATGCGCTGCTGCCACACCTCACCGTCGCCAAGAACCTGGCCTTCGGCATGCGCATCCGGCACGAGTCGCGCAAGACGATCGAACGCGAGGTGACCGCGATCGCCGCGATGCTCGGCATCGGCGCGCTCCTCGACCGCAAGCCCGCAGAGTTGTCGGGCGGCGAGCGGCAGCGCGTGGCCCTCGGGCGCGCGCTACTCAGGAAGCCGAAGGCGTTCCTGCTCGACGAGCCGCTGTCGAATCTGGACGCCGCGCTGCGGGCGCAGATGCGGTTCGAGCTGAAGCGGATCCACGCCCAGTTCCCGGTCACCACCGTTTACGTGACCCACGACCAAGTCGAGGCGATGACGATGGCCGACCAGATCGCCCTGATGAACCACGGTCAGTTGCAGCAGGTGGCGCCGCCCGAGGCGCTCTACAGCGAGCCATCCAACTCGTTCGTGGCAGGATTCATCGGCAGCCCGAAGATCAACCTTATCCCGGCTCAGGTATCCCGGGGCAGCGAGACCACAACGATCCGCGCCCTGTCCTGCCGGATACCGGTGAACGGGGACCTCGGCTCCTTGCTGCGCCGGATGAACGGCGACTCGGTCGTCATCGGGCTGCGGCCCGAGGAGCTCCGGCCGTGCGCCCCCAGCGCTGACGGGCTACCCGCCTTCCAGGGACAAGTTGAGCTGATCGAGCCACTCGGTTCGGAAACACACGTCGCCCTCCGCGTCGGCGACCAGACCCTGACTTGCCGCTTCCCGCCCAGGTCAGGCCTTGAAGCCGGCGCCACCATCACCGTCCAGTTCGACCCACAGCAGATGAAGGTGTTTGACGCCGACAGCGGGATGCGGCTCGGCTGACCGGCCCGGCACGCCCGCAAAGCACGTCAGATCACGCATGTCAAAGGAACGACACGGCTACCGCCACGAGCAGATGAAAGGGCAGCGGCATCATGACTAGACACAGAACTTCCCACCGCATTCGGCTGGTGGCTGCGGTCGCCGCAGCCACGCTCGGCGCGACCGTACTCGCGGCTTGCGGCAGCTCCTCGGGCTCGGGCGGCAGCAGCTCGAGCGGGAAAACGCTGACGGTCCTGTTCTCCAACAACTACGTGTTCAACTCCGACGCCCTCGCCAACCAGTGGTGGGGGAACATCGCCAAGCAGTGGAAGAGGCTGTACCCGGATGTGAAGCTCAACCTGCTCGGCACCGGCGGGACCGACGTTGACCTGATGAACAAGGCCGCGGTGATGTTCCGCAGCCCATCCACCACGCCGGACGTGATCCAGCTGCCCACAACCTACGTGGGCGAATTCGCCGGTTCCGGCTATCTGCTGCCGCTCAACCAATACCTGAGCGGCAGCTCGGCGCCGGCCTTCTGGACCGGGATGCCAAAGGGCGTGCAGCAAATAAGCACGATCGACGGGCAGGTCTACGCGGTCAACGCCGGCAACAACGACTCGGCGATCCTGTACAACAAGCCCATGCTTGAAAAGGCGGGTATCAAGATGCCATGGCAGCCCAAAACCTGGCAGGACATCCTGACCGCCGCGGAGGCGGTGAAGAAGGCCGATCCGGGTGTTTGGCCGCTCTGGCTGGCAGCGGGCGTGGCGGCCGGGCCGACGAACGTTCTGCAGGGCATCGGCAACCTGATCGATGGCTCCGCGAACCCCACGATGTTCGACAGCAAAACCGGCAAGTGGGTGGTGAACAGCCCAGGCCTGCGCGCCACGCTGCAGTTTTACAAGACCATATCGGAAGACGGGCTGAACGCCCCCACCTCCCAGCTGTTCCGCACCGACTCCGTGGGCCAGCCACCGCTGCTGATGGCGCAGGGCAAGCTGGCCATCTCCATCGGCTCCAACTGGTACCCGACTGTGTGGGTGCAGTCCAATTCAGGCGCGCCCTGGCCCCAGGGAGCAACGAAGGTCGGCGTGGCGCCGATCCCGACGGAGAATGGGCAGGCACCCGGCGCAGCCTCGACGATCGGCGGCTGGGCCTACGCGATTTCCAAGGCATCGAAGAACGACACCATGGCCTGGAACTTCATCAAGCTGGCGCAGGACCCGACCAACCAGCTGGACACCGCACTGTGGTCCGGTTTCGTTCCGCCGGATCTGACCGTTGGCGAGCAGGCTCCGTTCGTGAACTACGCTCCGCCATTCCAGGCAGCGTTCAACCTGTACTCCAAGTACGGCGTGCCGCTGCCGAACGACACCAATTTCACCGTCTACGCCCGGGCGCTGAACACCGTCACCGGCGACTTCGCGCAGAATCCGGGCACGAGCATCAGTTCGGCGCTGGCCACGATGTCCAGCCTTGTCACGCAGCAACTCGGGTCGAGCAGCGTGGAGACGCAACCTTAACCGGGCAGCGGGCTCGCCGGGCATACCCCTGCGAGCCCGCACCGCTGAGTCGGCGGCGTGCCCGGCGCAGCCGCCGTCTTAGCAGAAAGGATCTCGAATGGCCGGAACGGACACGCACAGGGGCGGGTCGGGCATGCCACCGCGCAGGGTGACCGTTTCCGGCTTGATGGCCAGGGCAGCCCGGCTGCACTACGAATTCGGGCTGACGCACGAGGACACGGCGGCTGCCCTTGGGGTCTCCCGGGTGAAGGTGACCAGGCTGCTCAAGCAGGCACGCCAGGCGGGCATCGTGAAGATCACGGTGATCTCCGACGTGAGCCCGTTCGCGGAACTCGAGGACCGGCTGGCCGGCCAGACCGGGCTGCGCGAGGCGGTAGTCGTCCCGGTGGCGAACAGCGCCCAGGCCACGCGCAGCATGCTGGCCCGCGGCGCCGCTTCCTACCTGGAGCGGGTGATGCGCGACGGCCTGGTGGTCGCCGTCGGGCTGAGCCGGACGATCGCGGAGATGCCGAGTTGGCTGGCCAGTCCGAGGCCAGCCAACTCGGCAAGCTTCGTGTCGCTGGCCGGCTCGATGCGCACCGGCGGTCAGGGAAGCGGCAATCCGTATCAGGCCACCGACGCGCTCGCCGCGGCCTTCGGCGGGACGGCCGAACACCTGATCGCCCCGGTGATCGTGCAGAGCCAGGCGGTCGCCGAGCACTTGCGCGCCGACCCGGCCATCGCGCAGACCCTGCAGCGGGCCGCAGCCGCCGACATCGCGTTCGTCGGCGTAGGCGGCCGCGAGGACCGCATCGATTTCAGTCAGGGGCTCTACATCACCCGCGAGGACTGGGCGCAGCTGCTGGCCGCCGGGATGGTCGGCGACATCGGTGGGCGGTTCTTCGACCACAACGGGCTGCAGATCAATCAGGACGTGAACCGGCGCGTGATCGCCCTGGAACTCGACGAGTTCGCGAAGATACCGGTCCGGGTTATCGCCGCCGCCGGGCCGAGCAAGGTCGACGCGTTGCGCGCCGCGCTGGCCGGCCGCCTGGCTACCGTGCTGGTTACCGACGTCGACACCGCACAGGCCCTGCTGGAGCGACCCTAGGTGCGGGCCGACCTAAGTGGCAGCGGTGCGCACCTCGACGCTCGCGCCCACCTCCGCGAGCCGGCAGCAATCGTTGTCTTCGGCGTAGCGCAGGCCCTGGACGTTCAGCATGTCGACGCGCGGCGCGCTGATCGGGAACGGCCCCCAGTGCCAGGTGCCGCGGTGCAGGACGAATGCGTCCTGCGGCTGGAGCAGGAACGCCCGGAGCTTGTCCGCGTCCGCGGGCGAGCCGAACGTGGTATCGGGCGAGGCCACCACGACGACCGCAGGGCAGTTCAGTACCATCAGCGCCTGGGTATGGGTGCGGTGCCGGAACAACATCTCACAGATCAGGCCGTGCTCGGTGTGCGGCACCTCGTCAGCGTCGTGCCCGATCAGGTTCAGATGCGCATCGCTCCACTCGAATTCCAGCCTCGCCTTGCCGTCACGGGGGTCGGTGTCCGGCACCGGTACCCATCCGTAAGGAGCCCATTCGGCCGGGTCGAATTGCTGTGCGGTGATAGTCGCGGCGGTGTGCTCCATGCCTGATCCCTCTCCGTCATGGTCGCTAATTCAAATATACAATCGCCGGCAGCCGAAATCTACAGAAAACCCTCGCTAAGCAGGATTCGGAGAAGGAGCCAGGAGATGGACGTCCGCAACATCGCGACCGTACCGCCAACCGTGGAGCACAATGGCACCACGCCGGTCTGGTATCTAATGCCGCCGGGCACCATGCGAGACATCACGGGCGGCGGCTCGCTGGAACTGGTCAACGAGTTCGAGATCACCGGTGGCGGTGCCGTCGACCCACACACGCACCCTACTCACGAGTTTTACTATGTGCTTTACGGGCACGGCACGATGATCGTGGGAGATGAAAGCCGGGAAATCGGCCAGGGGGATCTTGTATACATTCCGCCGAACGCCGTGCACAGCCTGGTTGCCAGCAGCGAGCACGCACCGATCAGGTGTTTCTGCTTCGCGATTGCCTGCCCGGACGCAGGTGAGATCAATTACACGACGCACTGAGCCGGCATAGTTTCCATACTATTCACCATAAATCCTTGAAGGGAGCTTGCACAATGCCATCCGGGCGCGCGCTCGTATTGTGGGGAGGATATCCAGGGCACCAGCCAAGAAAAGCCGTCGAACGGTTTATTCCGTTCCTCGACAAGGCCGGATTCGAGGTTATCGTTAAGAACGACCTCGCCGCGTATGCGGATGCCGAGCTGATGTCCGATGTCGCGGTCATACTGCAGAACTGGACCACTGGCGATCTGACCGCCGAACAATTTCGCGGGCTTTCCCAGGCCGTGCGATCCGGCACCGGCCTTGTGGGCTGGCATGGCGGCCTTTGCGACGCGTTCCGGCACCTGCCCCCGTACCAGTTCATGACCGGCGGCCAGTGGCTGGCTCATCCGGGCGGAAGCGAGGCCCGCTATACGATCGACATCACCCCGGGCGGGGCCGCGGATCCCATCATGGCGGGCATCGGCTCGTTCTCGATCGTCTCGGAGCAGTACTACCTCGCGGTGGACCCGGCGGTTGAGGTTCTCGCCACCACCACGTTCCGGCATCCGGAGGAGGCGCCGTGGATCGAGGAGGCGGTTATCCCCGCGGTGTGGCGGAAGCACTGGGACAACGGCCGGGTGTTCTACGCATCCTGGGGACACCAGGCCAGCGACTTCGACGTCGAGCCGGCGCGCCTCATCGTCGAGCGCGGCCTGCTCTGGGCAGCCGGGAAACGGAGCCGGTGAGATGGCCAACCTGCTGTACGTAAGCGATGTCTCGCCCTACCGGCCGGACCCCGCTTCCGGCGCCGGGGTCATGGCCGGGGTCCACCAGTCGCTAGGTTCTGCCGCGACCGCGCTGGCCGAGATCGCGGGCCTCAACGGCCTCGGTTTCCGGCACGCCACGCGGGCGGCGGACGTCACCGCGGGCGATCTGGCGGCTGCCCGGCTCCTGGTGCTGTTCACGATCGGCGAGACGCCCTGGAACGTGCAGCAGCGCGCGACGATCGAGCAGCGTGCCGCCGCGGGCAGCCTCGGGATCGTCGGGCTGCACGCCGCCACGGATGCGGCCTACGGGTGGCCCGCGATCGGCAATCTGCTCGGCGGGCGGTTCAACGGTCACCCGATCACCGGCGACCTGCCGATCACCGTTGTCGATGCTGATCACCCGGCAACGGCTCACCTGCGCTCGCCCTGGCGGTTCAGGGATGAGCTCTACCTGTTCCGTGAGCTGGTACCCGACGCCAGGGTGCTGCTGGCGGTCGAGTTCGGCGGGACCAGCGTTGGCCGGCTGCCGCTGGCCTGGTGCGTTGAGCGCCCGCCGATGCGCAGCTTCTACACCGCGCTCGGGCACTTCGTCGCCGCCTACGAGGACGCCGACTACCTGCAGCACGTCCGCGGCGGCATCGAATGGGTGCTCGGCGGTATGTCCGCAGACCTGTAGTTTGGCGGCCATGGGCCCTGGTTGCCGAACGGCCGCAGCGGGATGAGGTCGGCCGCGAGCGCACCGCCAACAGTCGGACGGGATCACGGCCTCACGTCGCTGCGGCCGTTTCGGCATCGCAGCTTCACGCTGCTGTGGACCGCGGGGCTGATCTCCACCGTCGGTTCCTGGATGCAGACCGTCGCGGTCGGCGCGCTGGTGATCTCCGACACCGGCAGCGCGACCTGGGCGGTCCTGGTGGCGGCCGGCGGCTTCCTGCCGATCGGGCTGCTCTCCCCCATCGGCGGCGCGCTCGCCGACCGGCTGCCGCGCCGCCCGGTGCTGGCGATCGGGAACCTGGCCGCCGCGGCCACCGCGGCGCTGATCGCGATCCTGGTGGCCGGGGGCCGGGACAACCCCGGCGCGCTGGTCGCGCTGGTCACGCTGCAGGGCTCGGCTTCCGCCCTGATCGGGCCGTTCCAGCAGGCTATCCTGCCCGACCTGGTGCCGCACGAGGAGTTCCTCGCGGCCACCTCACTGAACTCGGCCGAGTGGAACCTCGGCCGCATCGTCGGGCCGGCGCTGGCCGGCGTTACCGTGGCCGCGTTCGGGTACCCGGTCGCGTTCGTGGCGAACGCGGTGTCGTTCCTCGCGGTGGTCATGGCGCTCGCGTTCGTCAGGTTCGGCCCGCCCAGCGGGATGCGAACCAGCCTGCTTCTCTCGCTCAGGGAGGGATTCGCCGCGGCCAGGCGGGAGCCGTCGTGCTGGGCGGCCATCGTCACGATCGCGGTGGTCGCGCTGCTCGCCTCGCCGTTCATCGCGCTGGTCCCGGTGATGGCGCACCACCTGACGCACGGCGGAGCGCGCGCGGTGGCGCAGACAACGGCGCTGCTCACCACCGCCCAGGGCGCCGGTGCGGTGCTCGGCGCGCTCTGCCTCACGCCGCTGGCAGCCCGTTTCGGCCGCGGCCGGCTGCTGGCCTGGAACCTGGCCGTGCTGCCGGCCGCGCTCGTTGGCTACGCCGCCGCGCAGACCCGGTGGCAGGGCGTCATCCTGCTGTTCGTCGTGGGCCTGGTCTACATCGGGGTGCTGTCCGGGCTCACCACGCTGGTGCAGCTACGCGCTCCGCCGGCCTACCGCGGCCGGGTGCTCAGTTTCTTCCTGGTCGCGCTCGGCGTCGCCTACCCGATCGGCTCGCTCGCGCAGGGGCCGGTCATCGACTGGATCGGGCTCGGCTGGACCACCGGGGGGACGGCGGTGCTGCTCGCTCTGATCATGGCCGCCGCGGCGCTGCGCGGCCCGCGCTTTGTGCGGGCGATCATCGACGGGATGAACGCCGATCACCCCGAGTTCCTGGAACGCGGCGCTCCCCCGGACTCGCGGCGCGTCAGCTGACTAGGCCGCGCGACCGTGCGGCGCGGGCGAGGTCGGGCAGCCGGGCGAGGAGTTCGTCGGCCTCGGCGACACCGCGGTCCTGCACGCTGGCGGTCACCCGCCGCCCGGCAACGTCGAGCCGGACCGTGGCGAGCCGAAGCCGGCGCTGCCACGGGCCCTGAACCCACCGGATGCTCTGCACCTTCTCCAGCGGGACCCAGGTGGTCTTCCGGCAGATCCGGCCGCGCGAGGCCACCAGGTAGCGGTCGTCGCCTCCCCACGCGAGGAAGTGGTACGACAGCGGGGCCTTCCAGCGCACCGTGGCGGGCGCGCGGTGGGTGGGCCGGGGCGGCGTGGCCAGCAACTCGCCGAGCATCCGGTCCGCGTCGGCGCGCGAGCCGACCGGAATCAGCGCGCGCAGGCGCTGCCCCTCGGAACGGTTCTCCCGGCGCTGCCGCGGCCCGGCGACGTCCACCTCGAGCCGACACCACCCGAGCGGCCGCCAGAACAGCGGCTCGACCATGCGCACGGCCTGCACCCGCCCCGGCCGGATGGTCTCGGTGGCGGTCTGCACCAGGCCGGACCGCAGCCGCAGCCCGTCCGGTGCCTCGGCCACCACGGTCCCGAACTCGGTGTTGAACTGCCGCCAGACGCCGGTCACGATCCCGAAGCCGAAGACCAGGAACGGCACGATCACACCCGGCTTGCCGGTCAGCGCGATGACCAGGATCACCACCGCGATCGCCGCGCCCGCGTACGCGCCGCTCCGGCTCAGGATGATGGCCCCGGCCAGGCGCTCGGACTGAACGCGGAACAGCACCCGCTCCGGGCGGGGCGGCGTGAGAGGGCCGGCTGGGCTCGCGGCACCGGCCGGGCCAGCGGCACCGGCCTGGCCCG
>JASHOI010000488.1 GCA_030041195.1 Streptosporangiaceae bacterium
AGCAGGGTGTGCTCGAAGTAGGCGGCGTTGAACACGCCCGGGGTGAGCAGCACGATCACGGGATCGGCCGCGTACGGCGGCGCCGCGGCCCGCAGCGCGGCCAGCAGCCGGGCCGGGTACTCATCGACCGGGTTGACGTGCTGCTCGGCGAACAGCGCCGGGAACGTCCTGGTCATCGCCAGCCGGTTCTCGACCACGTAGCTGACGCCCGACGGGGTGCGCAGATTGTCCTCCAGCACCCGGAATCTGCCGGTCTCGTCCCGGACCAGATCGATGCCTGCGACGTGCACCCGCACGCCGCCGCGCGGGGTCAGGCCGGCGGCCTCGCGGCGGAAGTGCTGGGACGTCAGCACCACCTGCCGGGGCAGCACGCCGTCGGCGAAGACCTGGCCCGGCCCGTACACGTCGGCGAGAAATGCCTCGAGCGCCAGCACCCGCTGACGCACGCCGCGTGAGATGTGGTCCCATTCGACCGCATCGATGATCCGGGGGATCAGGTCCAGCGGGAACGGCCGTTCCTCGCCCGCATGGTCGAAGGTGACCCCGCGGTCGGTGAAGGCCCGCGCCATCTGGTCCGCCCGGTACCGCAGCTCTCCCGGGTCCAGCGGCTGCAGTGCGGTGACCAGTGCCTGGTACGCATACCGCGGCAGCCCCGGCCGCTCGAACATCTCGTCCCAGGCGGCGGCGAGCCGATAGCTGTCGAAAATGTCCGCCACGGCGAAAGCGTAGATGCGGCATGTTGCGTTCTCGTTACCGAATACGCCTTGATATGCACCGGGATTTCCCGGACCGGGGTCTGATCGGCCTGGCCAGACGGGTCGGCGCAGGTGGCGGGTCAAGGATCCTGCCCTCTTCAGGATTCTCCCAGGTCAGGGAGGAATCATGGCGGAGGGTAACAGGGTAGGAGTGGCTTCGGATTAGCGTGGATTCTGGCCGAGGTTGAGGTCGAGGAGTTCGGGCGTGCGTGGTTTGAAGCTCGGTCCGGTCACCATAGGCAGGGTCGGCTACACGGTTGCGTGCCTGGCCGCTGCCGCGATTCTCGTGGTGGCCGGCTACGCCCACAAGCTCGTTACCCTGACCGACGAGCTCGGCGGCGGGGTGGCGCTCGGCAGCGCCCCGTCTGTCGGCGCGATGAACATCCTGGTGATGGGGCTGGAGAGCCGGACCACCTTCCAGGGGCAGGACCTGTCGGTGCGGCAGCTCACCGAGACGCACTCGGGCAACGAGTCGGAGGTCGAGGCCGGCCTCGAGGGCTCGCAGGACACCGACACGCTGATCTTGATCCACGTCTTCGCCGGGGGGCAGAAGGCGGTCGGCTTCTCGATCCCCCGCGACGACGTCGTCAATTACCCGCACGCCACCTACGACGGGCTCACCGAGGGCAAGATCGACGCGGCCTACGCCTACGCTTACGACGAGTCGCTGGAGCAGACCGCCGACTCCAGCATGACCCAGGCCCAGCGGTACCTGGCCGCTAACCAGGCGGGCCAGCTGTTCGAGGTCCAGACGGTCGAGTCGGTGACCGGCGTGCACATCGACCACTTGATCGAGTCGAACATCATCGGCTTCTACGAGCTCGCCCAGCAGTTCGGCGGGCTGGAGATCTGCATCCGGCCCGCCCCGGCACAGGGCGGCCTGCCCGCCGGGGCGAACCTGACCGACAACGATCCGCTCACCGGCACCGACAACTCGGGGTTCAACGCCTACCAGGACGGCTACAACGCGAAGAAGGGCGGCAGGCAGTACCTGCACCTGTCGGCGGCGCAGTCACTGGCCTACGTCCGGTCGCGCGACACCCTGCCCGGGGTCGACATCGGCCGCACCGCACGACAGCAGGCAGCCATCCAGTACCTCGTATGGAAGCTGAAGACCAGCGGCGTGCTGAGCGACCTCGGCTCGCTCACCACCCTGCTGAGCAACGCGAAGAGCTACCTCATGTACGACAGCGGCTGGAACCTGATCGGCTTCGCGCAGGGCTCGCGCGCCTTGTCCAGCAGCAACCTCAACCTGAGCACGCTGCCCGAGATATCAACGAATGACGTCTACGTTCCCGGCTACCCAGGCCTGCAGAGCGTGAACTACATCGACGTGCCGCAGATCCAGCAGCAGGTGCACGCGGCGTTCTACGGGTCTTCGATGATCCCGTCGACGGCCTCGTCGGTGACCGTGGACGTCTACGACGGCAGCGGCACCGACGGGCTGGCCGGGGACGTCTCGCAGGACCTCGTCGCGATGGGCTACAAGGCCGGCGCCGCCCAGAACTCCTCCTCCCAGTCGCAGCCGGCCGGTGACGACACCGAGGTCTTTTACGGCGCGGGCAGCGCGGCCGACGCAAACGCGCAGATGATCGCCGACGTCATGGGCGTGCAGTCCGCCACCCCGCTGTCGTCGCTGCCGGCCGGCCACGTGGAGGTACTGCTCGGCTCCCAGGTCACCGCGCAGGCACCGGGGCTGGAGATGTTCGGCGCCGACAGCGTCAACGCCTCGGACTACGTCAGCGCCGCGGAGCAGAACGGCCAGCCCATTCCGGCGAACGTGCAGGCGGCTGACAACGCCGGCTCGCAGTCCGATGTGCCCGCCTACTCCCAGGCGCATAACACGTCTTCCGCATCCGCGTCGTCCGGCTCTGCGGCTTCGTCTGGCTCCTCTGGCTCGTCGAGATCCGTTTCCAGGAAGTCCTCGTCACGCTCCTCAAAGAGGCATGCCGGCCGCTCGTCCACGGCCCCGAACCCGCCGTATGGCCTCACGACCTGCCCGTACTAGCCGGTGGGTCGCGCCGGATGTTGTGCTTCGGCGAGGAGCGCCTGCCGAGCGCGCGGAGCAGCCACCGGGCGATCGCGATCAGTACCGCCAGCGCGGTGGCGGCGATCATCGCGTGGAACCCCCCGGCGAGCCACTGCACGGCGCTGAGCGTCAGCGCGGTCCGCGAGGTATCGACCGCGTGGTCGTGGATGAGCCCGGTGATGACGGCCGCTGCCGCGTACCCGAGCGCGGGCGCCGGGATGATCGCGTAGGCCGAGCGAGCCCTGACGCTGATCCCGGCGGCCACCGTGCCGCCGGCGACGAAGATGCCCAGCGCCAGGCCGGGATCGCGGCGCGAGGCCACCGTGAACACCGCACCGAGCAGGGCGGCGGCCAGCACCATCAGCACGCCGGCCCACGCCGGGTAGCGGCCCCAGCCGAGCATCCTCCTGGGCTCGCCAGCGTCGGCTTCGGGCACACGTGTACTCAAGCCAGCCAGCGCCTCTCCCCGGCATCCTTCTGCCTGCCTGGCCCGCCAGGCGCGTCCGGGCGGTCGGGCGCCTTGCCTTGCGGATGCGCTCGGGCTTTCTTCAGGCCTGGTAGGTGCTCTGCCGCAAGCGTAATGCCCGGCCGGCCGTTGGATAGCGAGGACCACCTCCTGCCATATCCGTGAGGAACGGTTACCGTGGGCACGTGGCCGAGCCAGCGGCGCCGCCCACGAAGGCGCACAAGGAGGCGGGCGGCGGCTTGCGCCTCGCCGACCTCCCGATTGCGGAGAGCCGGACCGCGGCCTGGGCGATCCTCCGCGATGCCGGGCCGGTGATCCGGAGCCCGCGTGGCTCGTACATGATCGTTGCAGCCGAGCCAGCGGAGTTCGTGTTCAGGCATCCCGAGCTCTTCTCGTCCAAGCGGGCCTTTGACATGGCCGGGAGCCCGCTGGCCATGGTGCCGATCGCGTTCGACCCGCCCGAGCACACCCGTTACCGGCGGGTGCTGCAGCCGTTCTTCAGCCCTCGGGGCACCGCGTCGTGGCTGCCGATGGTGCGTTCCCTGGCCGGCCAGCTCATCGACGGCTTCGCCGCCCGGGGCGAGTGTGACCTGGTGGCGGACCTGGCGGTGCCGCTCCCGGCTCAGGTGTTCCTGACCCTGTTCGGCCTGCCGCTGGAAGACCGGGACCGCCTGATCGCCTGGAAGGAAGCCCTGGTCAACAACTTCGGCTTCCCGCGCGGGGAGCCGCCGTCGCAGCGGGCCGCGCGGATGGGCGCGGAACTCTACGAGTACCTCGTCAGCCACATCGCAAACCGGCGGCGCAGCGGCGGGACCGAGGACCTGCTCGGCCTGCTGCTCGCCGACACCAGCGCCGAGCGGCTCAGCGACGACGAGCTGCTCGGCTTGTCGTTCCTTTTCGTGCTGGCCGGGCTGGAGACCGTGACCTCGGCGCTGAGCACGGCGTTCGCCGTACTGGCCACCGGGGCCGCGTTCAGGCGGCAGATCGTCGCGGAACCGGCCGTGATACCGGCAGCCGTTGAGGAACTGCTGCGCTACGACGGGCCGGTGGTGTTCGTGCCGCGCATCGCCACCCAGGACGTCGAACTGGCCGGCCACACGATCCCGGCGGGCTCGTACGTGATGATCACCATCGCGGCCGCCGGCCGCGACCCGGCCGAGCACCCGGATCCGGACACCATCGACTTCCAGCGCCAGGAGCGCAGCCTCGCGTTCGGCGGCGGCCCGCATCGCTGTCTCGGCTCGCACCTGGCCCGGATGGAGATGCGGGTGGCGCTCCAGGAATGGCACCGCCGGATCCCGGACTACGCGCTCGCGCCCGGCGTGACGCCGCGGGTCACCTGGCCCGCGGGCGTCGTCGGCATCGACAGCCTGCCGCTCGTTTTCCGGCCCGCCGCCGGTGCCGGGCCATGAGGGTACCGCCGGCGCGGCGTCCTGCATGGGCCACGGCCGGCGGGCTCACCGGCGGGACGGGACCTGCCGCGGCAGGGCGACCACCAGCACCAGCGCGACGAGGACGAAGGCCACGCTGGCCAGCACGGCGAGCTGAGCACTGTGGGCGTACGCCCGCGCCAGGGCGTCCGGGCCGGGCCGGGCGCTGAGCGTGCCGAACAGCACGGTGCCGATCACCGCGATGCCGATCGCGCTGCCGATCCGCTGCGCGGTCCCGAGGGTCCCGCTGGCGGTGCCGGCCTCCTGCCGTGGCACGTACGCCATGACGAAATCCTGGTTGGGCGCGATCACGATCCCGCTGCCGATCCCCGCGGCCAGCAGCGGGCCGGCCAGCTCCCATCCGCCCGGATGCGGCGCGGCCAGATGGAGCACGGCGGCCGTTCCGGCCAGGCCGGCGCCGACCAGCAGGCACCCGGTAACCAGCACCATGCGGCCCATCCGCGCCGACAGCCGGTGGCTGTTAGCGGCCCCGGCCAGGCTGCCAAGAGCGAACGGCGTGACGACCAGCCCGCTCGCCAGCGCGCTGCGGCCGAGCCCGACCTGCCACAGGATCGACAGCGTGAAGAACACGCTGGTGAACCCGGCGAAAAACACGATCGCGAAGACGGCTCCCGCTGAGAACGACGAGCGCGCCAGCAGCCCGGGCTTGAGCAGCGCGTCCCCGCCGCGCCGGTCGGTGCGCACCTCCCACGCGGCCAGCAGGGCGAGCACCGCCACGGACGCGCCGAGGGACACGTAGGTCCAGGCGGGCCACCCGTCCGGCTGTCCCTCGATCAGCGGTATCAGCAGCAGCAACAGGCCAGCCGCGAGCAGCCCGAGACCGACCGGGTCGATCCGGCGCCGGACGCGGCCGGCCGGCAGCGGGAGCAGCCAGGCGGCCAGCGGCAGCGCGATAGCGCCGATGAACAGGTTGACCAGGAAGACCCACCGCCAGCCGTCGGCCGTGCCCGCGGCCTGGATGATCAGGCCGCCGAGCACCGGCCCGAGCGCGGTGGACACGCCGATCACCGCGCCCAGCGTCCCGAACGCCTTCGACCGCTGCGGGCCGGTGAACGCAAGCTGGATCGTGGCGGATATCGCCGGGTAGAACACGCCGGCGCCGAAGCCCTGCACCACGCGCGCGGTGATGATCTCGGCTGGGGTGCGCGATAGCCCGCACGCCACGCTGGCCAGCGTGAACACCGCAAGCCCCGCGATGAACTGCCGTTTGTGGCCGATCCGGTCTCCGACGCGGCCCGCGGGAACCAGCACCAGGCCGTACGCGAGCGCGTACCCGGACACGATCCACTCCAGGCTGGCGGCCGAGGCGTGCAGGCCGGTGCGGATCGTCGGCAGCGCCACGTTCACGATCGTGGTGTCGAGCAAGGCCATGAACGCGCCGACGAGCACGATCGCAACGGCCTGCCAGCCGGGGCCGTCGGCCTGGGATGCGGCACCGGGTGCCGGGCCGGCTCCCGTCCCCAGCGCGGGGCTGCCGGGCTGCCCGGTCACGGCCGGGCTCCGCGAGGTGGTGCCGTTCCGTTCCCCGGCGTTCTCGGCTGATCCGCGGCATCATCCGTCTCGGCGACCAGGGTCACCGGAGCGCCGATCCCGTCCCGGAAGTCGGCGGCGATCTTCGGAATGCGGTTCAGCAGCTCCTCGTGCCACCGGACCTCGGTCGCCGCCCGCTCGATCAGGTGGCGGGAAATCATCCGCTCGGCCTCGTTCAGGTACGGGTCGGCGCGCTCGGCCTGGTGGCGCCAGGAAAGCTCCTGGGCCCGCAGCGCGGCCAGGCGGTCGGCCACGACCTGGGCAAGGTCCTCCTCGGCCATGTCCCGGGCCTGCTTGAGGGCCAGGTCGAACGGGTCGTACGGAAGGCTGATCTTGTGCAGGATTCCCTCGCGGATCGCGCCCAGCGCGTGGCTCCCCTCGGGCGTTATCTCAAAGATCGTGCGCTCCGGCCGGTTACCGACCCGCTCGGTCCGGACCTCGCGGACCAGGCCCTCGCGGGCCATCCGGTTCAGCGCCCCGTACACGGAGCCCACCTGGATGTCGGTGTACCTGTCGGTTCGGTCGGCCTGTGCCTGCTGGCGGAGCTGGTGGCCGTGCAGCGGCCCGCTCGCCGCCAGCGTGCCGAGGATGAACAACCGGATTGCTGACATGTGATTACTCCTACACGAGTAATCGTGCGAAAGCAAGCTCGGCCCGCCCTCATCCCGGGGTTGCCGCCGTGAACGGGGGCGCCAGCCCATAGCCTCAGACCGTGACCGTGGTGAACGGCCAGGCGATCGTGACCGTCGTCGGCATCGGCGACGACGGCTGGCCGGGTCTGACCGCTGCCGCGCAGGCCGCGCTGCGCGACGCGAAGGTGATCGCCGGGGGCGGCCGCCAGCTGGCGCTGCTGCCCGACCTGGACGGCCGCCGGATCCCGCTCCCATCGCCGCTGCTGCCGCAGCTCGATGAGCTCGTCGCCGCGCATCCCGGGCTGTGCCTGCTGGCCAGCGGGGACCCGATGCTGCACGGCATCGGCGCCACCCTTGCCCGCCGCCTCGGCCCGGGCCGGATCCGGGTGCTGCCCGCCGTGTCCAGCGTGGCCCTGGCCTGCGCGCGGCTCGGCTGGGCCGAGCACGAGACCGACGTGGTCTCGGTGGTGTCCCGGCCGGCCGACGTGGTGCTGCCCGCGGTGCAGCCGGGCGCCCGCGTGCTCGTGCTGTGCCGGGACGGCGGGACCCC
>JASHOI010000489.1 GCA_030041195.1 Streptosporangiaceae bacterium
CGAGGCCGTCGCGCTGCTGCTGGACGTGACCGACGACGACGCGGTCAAGGCGTTTGCCGTCGCCGCCGCCGGCCAGCTCGGCCCAGTGGAGGTCCTGGTCAGCTGCGCGGGCCGGGTGGAAGCCGGGCTCGTGCACGAGGTCGGCCCGGCCGAGTTCGCGCGGCAGGTGGAGGTGAACCTCATCGGCGCGCACCGGATCGCGTCCGCCGTCGTGCCCGGCATGGTGGCCCGCCGGCGGGGCGACGTGGTGTTCGTCTCCTCGGACGTCGTCCGCGCGCCGCGGCCGCGGATGGGCGCCTACGTCGCGGCCAAGAACGCGGTCGACGGGATGGCCCGGGCCATGCAGATGGAACTCGAGGGCACCGGGGTCAGGGTCTCGGTCGTCCGTCCCGGCCAGACGATGACCGGCATGGGCATGGACTGGGACCCGCCGGCCGTGCAGGCGGTGCTCGACGACTGGGTCCGGTGGGGCCTGGCCCGTCACCCGCACTTCCTGCGGCCGCAGGACGTGGCCGCCGCCGTGATGGCGATCGTCTCGGCCCCGCGAGGCACCCACATCACGCTCCTGGAGATCGAGCCCGAGGCGCCGATCCAGACCGGCCGCGACGCCGGTGCACAGCCTGAAGACGCGGGAGGCACGTCATGACCTTGCTGGAGCCCCGGCTCGTTTCCGGCGGCGCGGCCGACGGGCACCTGGAGGAATTGCGCAGCGACCCGATAGCGCTCATGCGCCGGGTCCGTGACGAGTGCGGCGACGTGGGCCGGTTCGACCTCGCCGGGCGGCCGGTCATCCTGCTGTCCGGCGCGGATGCGAACGAGTACTTCTTCCGCGCGCCGGACGAGGACCTCGACCAGGCCGGCGCGTACCCGTTCATGACGCCGATCTTCGGCGAGGGCGTGGTGTTCGACGCCTCGCCGGAACGCCGCCGCGAGGCCCTGCACAACCAGGCGCTGCGCGGGGACATGATGCGCGGGCACGCGCAGACCATCGCCGGCGAGGTCGGCCGGATGGTGGCCGGCTGGGGCGCCGAGGGCGAGATCGACCTGCTGGACTGGTTCGCCGAGCTGACCATCTACACCTCGTCGGCGTGCCTGATCGGCGCCAGGTTCCGCAGCCAGCTCGACCGCAGGTTCGCCGAGCTGTACCACGACCTGGAACGGGGCACCGACGCGCTGGCGTTCGTGGACCCGTACGCCCCGATCGAGAGCTTCCGCCGCCGGGACGAGGCGCGGGCGGGCCTGGTCCGCCTGGTCGAGCAGATCATGGCGGGCCGTGCGGCCGCCAGACCGCCGGAGCGCGGCGACCGCGACCTGCTCGACGTGCTGATGTCGATCCAGAACTCCAGCGGTACCGAGCTGTTCTCGGCGGACGAGATCACCGGCATGTTCATCTCGATGATGTTCGCCGGGCACCACACCAGCTCCGGGACGGCCGCGTGGACGCTGATCGAGCTGTTGCGCAACCCCGCGTGCCTGGCCGAGGTGGTGGCCGAGCTTGACGCCCGGTATGCCGGGGGCGCCGACGTGTCCTTCGAGGCGCTCCGGGAGATACCCCGGCTGGAGTCGGCGGTGAAGGAGGCGCTGCGGCTGCACCCGCCGCTGATCCTGCTGCTGCGCGCCGCGACCAGGGAGCTCGAGGTGCTCGGCCACCGGATCCCGGCGGGCGCGCTGGTCGGCGCCACCCCGGCGGTCTCAAACCGGATCGCGGCGGACTTCCCCGAGCCGGACGCGTTCCGGCCGGACCGCTACGCCGAGCCGCGCCAGGAAGACCTGGTCAACCGCTGGACCTGGATCCCGTTCGGCGCCGGGCGGCACCGCTGCGTGGGCGCGAACTTCGCGATGATCCAGCTGAAAGCGATCTTCTCGGTGCTGCTGCGGTACTGGTCGTTCGAGCTGGCCCAGCCGCCCGACACGTACCGGAACGACCACTCCAAGATGGTGGTGCAGCTCGCCCGGCCGTGCGTGGTCCGCTACCGCCGCCGCGGCGGCGCCGAGGCGGCGGCGTGATGCGCATCGAGGTGGACCTCGACCTGTGCCAGGGGCACGCGATGTGCCAGATGGAGGCACCCGGCGTGTTCTCGGTGCCGCGCAAGGGCAAGGTCACCGTGATCAAGCCCGTTCCGCTCCCGGAGCAGCGTGCCGAGGTGGAGGCGGCCGTGCGGTACTGCCCCACTCAGGCGCTGAGACTGCTGGACGACTGACCAGGAGGAGGCCGCGATGGCCGCGTTCCCCCGCGCGGAACTGGAAGAGATGGTGCAGCGGTGGCTGGACGCCAACCGGCGCTGCGAGGAGGCGGGCGACTGGCGGACTTTGGCGGCGATGTACACGCCCGACGCCACGTACGGCTGGAACATGGGCCCCGGCGAGGAGTTCATGGTGGCCGGGCGCGACCAGATTCGCGACGTCGCGCTCGCGCTGGAGATGGGCGGGCTCGACGGCTGGTCGTACCCGTACCAGCGGGTGCTGATCGACGACGCGGCGGGCGAGGTCGTCGGGTTCTGGAAGCAGGTCGCGGGCGCGGCCAGGCCGGACGGCAGCCGCTATGAGGTGGCCGGGATCGGCGGAAGCTGGTTCCGCTACGGCGGGAACTGGCAGTGGTCGTGGCAGCGGGACTTCTTCGACCTCGGCAACGTGACCGCGCTGTTCCTGGAGATGATCAAGGCCGACGCGCTGTCGGACGGCATGCGGCGCCGGATGGAGCGCGCGGTCTCCGGCGAGAAGCTCCCCGGGCACCACCGCCTGGGCGAGGGACCGGCGCCGCTCTGGTAGCACCGTTCAGGTCTGGTAGCCGACCCGCCGGGTAGCTCATGCACCCGGTCTGGCCCCGGTCAGCACCGCGGCGGCGGTACGCTCGCGGGCGTGACTGCACTAGTTGACGGGACCCCCGGCGAAGCCTCCGACTTGGGCGCGTCGAACCCGGGTCGCGACGTCCAGAAGGTCGGCACGGCGGAGTTCCTCGGCGAGGACGTCCGGAAGATCCACGATCCGGTGTGGGCGGTGCTCGGCAACCTTGGTGACAGCCAGTGCTATCTGGGTGTCCAGGCCAAGGTGGCGGCCGTTCAGGCCGCGATGTCGCGCCGCGTCGCCAGCGACGACCTCCCGGTACGCCTGATCCCGCCGGCCTTCACCCTCGGCATCTCGGACGGCCAGCTCAACGGCACCGCCGAGATGCGGTTCTCCCTCACCGGCCGGGAACTGGTCAATGACGCCGTGTCCATGCACCTCGCCGCGGACCGGGTGGCGGGCCTGATCGCCGTCGTCGCGTGCGACAAGCCGCCGGTGGGCACGGTCGCCGCGCTGCTGGAGCACAACGCGCCCGCGGTGGTGATGTCTGACGGCTCGATCAGGCCGGGGGTTGATCCCGCGACCGGCGCCCCGATCGACATCGTGACCGCGTTTCAGGCGGCCTCCGATCCCGACGAAGAGGTTCGTGCCCGGCTGACCTTGCACGCCTGTCCCGGCCAGGGCAGCTGCGGGGGCATGTTCACGTACAACACCATGCAGACGTTCATCGCGGTGCTCGGCCTGGAGCCGCTGCACATGGTCTCCCCGGCTTCGGAGGACCCCCGCAGGACGGAGGAGTTCCCCGGCCAGCTCGTCGACTGCCTGGTCACGATGTCGTCGCGGGGCATCCGGCCGCGAGACATCGTGACGCCGGCCTCGGTGCGCAACGCCCTGACCGTCACCATGGCCATGGGCGGCTCGACCAACGTCATGCTGCACAGCGTCGAGATCGCCCGGGCCGCCGGGATCGACCTCTGGGATGAAGTGCTGAGCCAGGCGGAGTTCAACGCGCTGTCGCGGCGGCTGCCGGTGCTCGTCAACATCAGGCCGTTCGGGTCGTACTCGATGGTGGACGTCGAGGCCGCTGGCGGGGTGCCCGCCGTGGTCCGCGAGCTGCTGTCGGCCGGGTATCTCGACGCAAACGCGCTCACCTGCACCGGCGAGACGCTCGGCGAGCAGGTCGGCCGGATCGCTCCGCCGCTGCCCGATCACCGGGTGATCTACTCGGTGGCCCGGCCGTTCAAGGACACCGGCGGCCTGCGGCTGCTGCACGGGAACCTCGCTCCCGGCGGCGGCGCGATCCTGAAGCTGGCCGGCCTCGAGGGCGGGGTCTCCAACGGCGTCTTCACGGGCAACGCCCGGGTCTTCAACGGCGAGCGGAGCCTGATCCGGGCTCTCGACGAACGGCCCGGCGACTTCCGTGACCACGACATCGTGGTCATCCGGTACGAGGGTCCCCGGGGTGCACCGGGAATGCCCGAGATGCTGGACCCGACGTCGAAGATCACGAGTTTGTGCCGCCGGCAGAACATCACGATCGCGCTGATGACCGACGCGCGGTTCTCCGGCGGATCCGTCGGGCTGGTGATCGGGCACGTTGGTCCCGAGGCCTTCCTCGGCGGGCCGATCGCGCTCGTCGAGGACGGCGACACGATCGTGGTCGACGTCAACGACGACCGGATCGACTGCCTCCAGATCGACGACGCCGAGACGTACGAACGGCGCTCCGCCGCCTGGCGGGCTGCCGCCGACGCCAACGGAGGCGTCCACCCGGACGCCGTCCCGGTCACGCACCGGGTGCTGAGCAGGATGCGGGCTACCGCGGTTCCCGCGCTCCTCGGCGGCGGCATGGTGCCCAGCTAGCCGGGCCGCTCACCCCGGGATTACCTGAGGTAGCCGTTGCACCTGAACCAGTCCACGGCCCTCCGGATGCTCTGGCTCACCGGTGTCTGCGGCAGGCCGAGCTCGGTGATCGCCTTGGTGCAGTCGTAGGTCTCACCGAGGTGCCCGATCTTCACCTCGGTGACCGTCGCCACCGGATGCCTGTTCGTGAAGCGCGAGGCGAACTCGTACAGGTGAGCGCCTGCCAGCGCGGCCGCGTAGGGCGCCTTGAACCTGGGCGGCGCGACGCCGGCCGCGTCCGCGATCATGCGGAAGTACTCGCGCACGGTGACGTTCTGGTTGCCCAGCAGGTACCGCTCCCCGACCCGGCCCTTCGACGCGGCCAGGATGTGGCCGCGGGCGACATCTTCCACGTCGACGACGTTCACCCGGCCGTCCATGTAGATCGGCACGTTACCCGACGCCACCTCGATGACGAGCTGCCCCGAGGACGTCGGCCGGATGTCGTTCGTTCCGACGACCAGAGTCGGATTGACGACGACGATCGGCAATCCCCTGGCGCCGAACTTGAACGCCTCGATCTCGGCGAGGAACTTGGAGATCGAGTAGTGATCGCCGGTCTTCCAGTAGTTGAACGCGGCTTCCTCGTCCGACGGCACGGCGCCGTACGCGCCGATGGCATTGTTCGTGCTGGTATAGACCACCTTGGTCACGCCGGCGTCCATCGCGGCCCGCAAGGACGCCTTCGTGCCGCCGACGTTAACGTCGTAGAAACGGCTGGGATCGGTGCTCCAATGGGTGAAATAGGCCGCGGTGAAGAACAGCGTGTCGCAGCCCTCGAGCGCGCTTCTGACGGAGTCCGCGTCGCGGATGTCCCCGTACGCTCGCTGCACGTCGAGGCCGTCGATGTTCCTGGTATCACTCGTCTCTCGCAGCAGAACCCGGACCTCGGCGCCGTCGCCCACCAGCTGACGGGTGATGGCAGAGCCGATGAATCCGGTGGCCCCGGTGACAAGCGCCTTCAAGGGATCCCTGCCTCCACGGATTGCGTCGCTCCACGATACGGCGAGAGCCAGCGGGATTGCGTAGGCTCGTGCCGTGCCGAAGATCGAATTCGAGGAACGGGACCTGCGTGCCAGGGTGCCCGACCTGACCGCGGGCGGAGCGTGGACCGATGTGCGGCTGCGCTGGCGGCGGGACCCGCTGACCGGGGCCAGCGCCCGGATCCTGACCGGGGTGAAGCTCCAGCCGACCACCCGCACCGACCTGGCCGGGCTGACGGCGAAGCCCGCGTTCTGCCCATTCGACAGCGAGCACCTGGAGACGGCCACCGTCCCGTTTCCCGCCGAGCTCACCGATGAAGGCCGCATCCGCGAGGGCCGAGCGGTCGTGGTGCCCAACATCCTGGCGTACGCGACGCACAGCGCGGTCGGCATCTACGATCCCGGGCGGCACTTCCTAGACCTGGACGAGCTGACCCCGCCCCTGGTGGGGGACATGCTGACGGCCATGGTCCGGCACGCACGGGCGGTGCGGCGGCTGGACCCGGCGGCGGCCTGGAGCTCGATCAACGCCAACTACCTGCCGCCGTCCGGCTCCTCGCTGGTCCATCCCCACGTGCAGTCGGCGCACGACGCGTGCGGCCTGACCAGCCAGCGCTTTCTGGTCGCGCAGGGTCGGGCGTGGCAGGAGCGCAGCGGTCCGTACTGGGCGGCCCTGGTCGAGCAGGAATCAGCGGGCCCTCGGTGGCTGGGGCACATCGGCCGGGTGGCCTGGCTGACCCCGTTCGCGCCGGGCGGGTTCCACGAGGTCTGGGCCGTGGTCACCGGGGCAGCCGACGTGACCGACCTGACCGAGCAGGACACCCGGGCGCTGGGCCAGGGCCTGTCCCAGGTGCTGGCCGCCTACCGGGACTGGAACCTGGCCTCGTTCAACTTCGCCTTGATCGGCGGAGGGCCGCAGGCCCGCGAGTCCGGGCACCAGGTCGTGCTCAAGGTGATCAGCCGGTCCAACCCGGACCCGGTATACCGCAGCGACGCCACCTACTTCGAGCGCCTGCACGCCGAGGCGCTCATCGACCTGAGCCCGGAGGAAGTCGCTGACGCCGTCCGCGCCCGGTTCTGACCTGCTGTTTCATGAACCAGCCGTGGGCCGGGACGGGATGTGCGGGGTACCGTCGCGCATGGGCGGGAACGCGAACGTTGCCGCGGTGGTCGTGCGGGTCAGCTTCGTGATGTCGGCCTCGGACAGCACCTCGGTGTCGTCATCGATCGTGACCTCCCAGCGGCAGAACGGCACCCGGCCGGCCGGCTGGCGCGGCGGGCGGTGCACCGCCCGGATCCGCGCCTTCGGGTTCACGGCCTGCGCGGTCACGTCGAACGTGCCGTCCTCGATCGTGTGGCACATGCTGCGCACCTGCCGCTCGCCGTACGGCTCGACGTCGAGCAGCGCGCCGCAGGAGCGGAGCTGGAAGAAGCCGTGGCGCTCGTCGACCACCTCGTACTCGACGTCCATGTAGTGCTGGGCGAAGCCGGGATCGAGCTGCAGCTGCTTGAAGATCGCCGGGACGCCGTCGCCCTCGATGTTCATGATCTTGCGTATCCGCTCGGTGTAGACCGGGCTCGCGCCGCGCCACTCTTCGATCGCCAGTTCCTCGACGGCCTGCGGCCCGTAGCGCAGCGCGACCGCCGCGAACACCGACCTGTCGAGCAGCTGCGCGATCAGCGCGTACTCCCGGACCAGGCGCACCAGCGCCTCCTTGGACAGGTCCTCGAAGCGGAAGTCCGGATCGAAATCACCCGAGTAGTCCTTGCGCTCAGCCATATTCTGAACTGTAGTCTGGACACATGTCCGGTACAACCGAGACGGCGCGGCCGGCCGGGCAGCGGCACGACTTCGGCGGCAAGGTCGCGGTCGTGACCGGTGCGGCGCAGGGCATCGGCGAGGCCTACGCCCGCGCGCTGGCCGCCGCCGGGGCCGCCGTCGTCGTCGCGGACATCAGCGTGGACGCCGGGCAGGCGGTCGCGAAGCAGATCTGCGCCGACGGCGGCCGGGCCGCGTTCGTGCGCACCGACGTCGCCGACCCGGAATCCGCGCAGTCCATGGCGGCGTTCGCGACGGCCGAGTTCGGCGGCATCGACTACCTGGTGAACAACGCGGCGATCTACGGCCAGATGCAGTTCGACCTGCTGCTGTCGGTTGACTGGGACTACTACAAGAAGTTCCTCGGCGTGAACATGGACGGCGCGCTCGCCTGCACCCGCGCCTGCTGCCAGCACATGGTGCGGCGCGGCGGCGGCGCGATCGTGAACCAGTCGTCCACGGCCGCGTGGGTGTACTCGAGCTTCTACGGGCTGGCCAAGGCCGGGATCAACGCGCTGACCCAGCAGCTCGCGCACGAGCTGGGCGGGATGGGGATCCGGGTGAACGCGATCGCGCCTGGGCCAACGGACACCCAGGCCACCAGGACCGTCGTCGGCGGCATGACCGACGCGATCGTGCAGACGATGGCCATCAAGCGGCTGGGCCAGCCCGCGGACCTGGTGGGTGCGTGCCTGTTCCTGCTGTCGGACGAGGCGGCCTGGATCACCGGGCACATCGTCAACGTCGACGGCGGCCAGGTCTTCCGGTGAAGCCGGATGGGGAGCCGGGCGGGGGTCCGGAGCGGGCGCAGCCGGTCGGGTTCATCGGGCTCGGCCAGATGGGCGCGCCGATGGCCACCCGGCTGGCCGGCTGGCCCGGCGGCCTGATCGTGCACGACACCCGGCCGGAGGCCGTGGCGCCGCTGGCCGACGCGGGCGCCAAGGCCGCGGGC
>JASHOI010000490.1 GCA_030041195.1 Streptosporangiaceae bacterium
CCGGCGCGAGCGTGCTCGGTGCGGTGCGCGAGCGGCTGGCCGATGACCTCGACGCTCCCGGCGCCCTGGCCGTGATCGACGCCTGGGCGGACGCCGTCCTCGCCGCCGCGCCGGGCCCGGCGGACGGCCCCCTGGTCCGTGACGTTGCCGACGCCCTGCTCGGCGTCGCTCTCTAGCCTGGAAGTCGCTGCTTCGGCCGCCTCGACCGCGGGGGCACGAGGTAGCATCTGAGGCCGTTGTTGCTGAGGCAACGGCTCGGCGTTCCGAGCGGCGGCAGAAGCCGCAGAAGGTAGCGGGTGTGAGCGGAACGACTCCAAGCGGGACGATCGCGAGCCCGGGCTCGGGCGAGCCCGGAGGCAATCCCGCGACGCCGTCGCCGCCAGCCCGGGCCGGCCTGGCCAACCCGGTGACGCTGATCATCGTGGCCGCGACGCTGATCGGCCTGCTGCTCCGCATCTACCAGCTGACCCGCCCCGGCTTCCTGCTCAGCGTCAACGAGTACGACGACGGGCCGTACTTCGGCAGCGCCGTGCGGCTGGTCCACGGCGCCCTGCCCTACCGTGACTTCCTGATCGTGCAGCCGCCGGGGATCACGCTGCTGATGATCCCGGCTGCGCTGCTCAGCAAGGTGACCGGCACCGCGTGGGGCATGGCCATCGGGCGGATCCTGACCGCGCTGGCCGGAACCGCTTCGGTGGCCCTGGCTGGCATGCTGGTCCGGCACCGCGGCGTCCTCGCCACGGTGATCGTGTGCGGGATCATGGCGGTCTACCCGGACGGCATCCAGGCCACGAAGACGGTGCTGGTGGAACCCTGGCTGGTGCTGTTCTGCCTGATCGGCGCCCTGGCGGTGTTCGACGGCGACCATTTCACGACCAGGACGCGGCGGCTGGTCTGGGGCGGCGTGGCGTTCGGGTTCGGCGGCGCGGTTGAGCCGTGGGCCATCTTCCCGGTGATCATCATCGCGGTGCTGGCGCTGCGCTGGCCGCGGCGGCTTGCCGCGTACGCCGGCGGGGTGGCGGCCGGCTTCCTGGTCCCGGTGCTGCCGTTCGCCGCCCTGGCACCCAAGAAGTTCTACGAGGCCACGATCATCGCGCAGATCGGGCCGAGGGCCGGCGCCTCCCGGACCTCGTTCTGGGAGCGCATCCAGGACCTGACCGGGCTGGCCGACGTCACCAGGCCGACGCACCTGATCATCCTGGGCGCCGCGGTGCTGATCGCGGCCGTCGTGGGCGCCAGCCTCGGCCTCGCGTTCCTGCTGACCTGGCGGCTGCCGCCGACGCTCGATCTGTTCGCGGTCGGAACGGCCGTCTTCGTGCTGATCGGGTTCCTCTGGCCGGACCAGTTCCACTACCACTTCGCCGCTTTCTACGCCCCATGGCTTGCCCTGGCCATCGCGCTGCCGCTGGCCGCCCTGGTGCGCGACCTGCGGGTGATCTCCGGCGGCGACGGCCGCAGAGCGCCGGCCCTGCAATGGGGCGCGGCCGGCCTGGCCGGGGTCGTGATCCTGGTGATGGCCGTGATCCAGTTCAACTGGGAGAGCTACAACACCCCGCACCTGCCGCTGTCCGTGGTGCAGTCGGCGGAACGCCTGATCCCGCCCGGATCGTGCCTCCTGGCCGACGAGGTGTCGTTCTCCGTCATGACCAACCGGCTGGTCTCGGACGTGCCGGGGTGCTCGCTGCTGCTCGACGCCACCGGCACCAACTACGCGCTCTCGAACGGGCGCGACCCCGAGACCGGGGCCGCGAGGTACAAGGCGGTCGACGCGGTGTGGACGTACGCCTTCGATCACGCGCAGTACGTGTGGCTGTCCGGCCTGAACAACCACCGGGTGGCCTGGACGCCGGCGCTCAGGACCTACTTCGCCGCCCACTTCACCCGGATTCTGCACGCCGGTAACGCGGGATCGCTGTACCGGCGCATCGGCCTGAAGCCGGGAAGCTGACCGGCGGGCGGCAGCGGCCAATGCCGGACCACGAGCCAGCGCCGGGCCAGCAGCCAGCGGTGACCGTCCGCCGGGCCACCCCCGCCGACGTCCCCGCGCTCTACCTGGTCGCGCACGAGGCATACCTGCTCTACGTGCCGAGAATCGGCCGCATGCCTGCCCCGATGACCGCGGACTACTCCGCGGCCGTGCAGTCCGGCCAGGCCTGGGTCGCCGTGGCGGTCGGGGAGGTCGTCGGCCTGATCGTGCTGATCGTGCAGCCGGGCTACCTGCTCATCGAGAACATCGCCGTGCTCCCGTCGGCGCAGCGGCGCGGCATCGGCTCCCGGCTGCTCGCGCTTGCCGAGGACGAGGCCCGTGCGGAGGGCCTCGGCGAGATACGCCTCTACACGAACGAGGGAATGACCGAGAACCTGGCCTACTACCCGAGGCACGGCTACGTGGAGACGCACCGGGCCGAGGAGGACGGGTTCCGGCGGGTGTTCTTCAGCAAACAGCTATAGCGAGCCAGGCCGGGCCGAACAGCGCGGCACCGCCGGGGACCGCGTTGTCAAGCCGATTACGCATCCTGTGGACGAGAGCCCGTTACGCACAGTCCCCCGCCTAATCACGTCGTGTCGCCGGCTCGCCAGCCACAGCCTGACCGCATGACAGAAAACACGTCAGCGGGTGACAAGACCCCGCACACCAACAGCGAGCCGGGCCGGGAGGTGCCGAGGATCAGGGTCAGCTCCGTGGCCGGTTTCCTGGCGGTCGTCCCGCACCTGCTGGGATTCCACCCGAGCCGGAGCATGGTGGTCGTCGGCCTCGACGCGCGGCGCGGGCGGATCGTGGTCGCCTTCCGCTACGACCTGCCTGACCCGCCGGATACCGCGCTATCGCGGGACATCGCCGAGCACGCGGCGGCCGTGCTCCGGCAGCGGCGGATCAGGACGGCCATCGCCGCTGGGTACGGCGATGGAACGCTGGTCACGCCCGTCGCCGGGCAACTCAGGGCGAGCCTGCGCGGTGCCGGGATCGCGCTGCGCGACCTGCTCAGGGTGCAGGACGGCCGCTACTGGTCGTACGTCTGCACGGATCCGGGCTGCTGCCCCCCGGACGGCGTGCCGTTCGACGCGTCGTCGCACCCGGCCGCGGCGGCGCTGACCGCGGCCGGGATGCCGGCCCGTGCCGACCGGGCGGCGCTGATCGGCTCGCTGGCCCCGCTGACCGGCCAGGCCGCCGAGTCGATGCGCCAGGCAACCGAGCGCGCGGTGCTGCGGGCCGCGGAGCTGATCGCGTCCTCCCGCGCGCCCGGCGGCGCACCATCCGTTACCCCCGGCAGCCTGTGGCTCGTGGTCGAGGCCGGCCGGGAGGCGGTACGCGCAGCGATCAGCATCTACCGCCACGGTGGCCAGATCACCGACCACGACCAGCTCGCCTGGCTCGCGGTGACAATTGCCGACCTGCGGGTGCGTGACGACGCCTGGGCGCGGATGGATCCGAGGCACCGCGCGGACCATCAGCGGCTGTGGATCGACGTGGTCCGTCACGCGTGTGAGCCTTACGTGCCGGCGCCAGCGTCACTGCTGGCGTTCACCGCGTGGCAGTCCGGCGAAGGGGCCCTGGCGAACGTCGCGATCGAGCGCGCCCTCGCGGCCGACGCGGAGTACTCGATGGCGCACCTAATCGGGCGGGCGCTGGACGCGGGCCTGCCGCCGTCCGCCGCGCGGCTGCCGATGACACCCGAGGAGGTTGCCGAATCCTACGAGGAACGTGAGCGTCGTCAGCCTGGCCGGCCACCTCGCAGCCGTTGAGCTCGATCATGGCTGCGTGCCGACTGGCGGCACCGGCCGTGGTCGCCTGACGTGGCCGATGCTCAGGTACAAAATGCCGCCGCCCGGCGTCTGGATCAGGCAGATGAGCACCCAGGCCCACTTGGGCAGGTAGCGCACCTGCGCGGCCCGGGCGATGTCGACCAGGCAGAAGACATCAAAGCCGGCCGCCAAGCCCAAGAGCAGCATGAGCGGCCAGGCGCTCGGGTCAGGACGCTCGCGCGTCAGCGCGATGAAGCCGAGCACGATCACGAGCCAGATAAAGAACCCGAGGACCGCCCGGCGCACCATGAACTCGCGCTCGCGGGCCGGAGCCGGGCCGAACCGGTCTCCCGGTCTTGCGGTCCGCGCACTGGCTCGCGCCGAACGGCTCAGCTGCCTGGTTGTCCTGGAGATGCCGACACAGAAGCTGAGCACCCGCAGCGCGCGCCGGAACGGCGGGCGGATGCTCTGATCGTCCAAGATGGCGGGCAGCTCGGCGGCCCACTCCCGGCAGTGCTCGGCGCGCACGTCGGCGGGGAGCCGACGGCAGGCGGCGCGGATGAGCCGCTCGGCGATTCGCTGGACGAGCGGCGCCCGGCTCACCGCGTGCTCCCCGGCGCAGGCCGCGTCGCACCGTACCCGGCCTGCCGCGCCGGAGCAGAGGCGGCGGCCTGGGCAAGCTCGAGGCGTGCGACACGGAGGCCTGCGGCGGTCAGCCGGTAATACTTTCGTGGCGGCCGGCCGCCCGCGTCCTCCCGCTGAGCTTCCCACTCGGAGTCCACCAGACCGTCCCGTTGCAGACGGGCCAGCATGGGATACAAGGTGCCGCTTGGCAGCTTCGCCGCCTTCATGAGGTCGTAGCCGTAGTGCGGCGCGGACGGGTCGGCGGTCATCACCCTGAGCACGCGCTGCAAAGGTCCGGTCAGCTTCACAGCAACGTACTCTACACATGTAGGCTACATATGTCGAGCAACGCGTGCCGCCCGGTCGCCGGCCAGATGGTCGGCGGCAACGAGATCGGCCAGCAGGCGGCCCTCGGCGTAGCGCAGCGCCGCCTCGGGCAGACCGGCCCGCCTGCCGCTGAGCAGCACCCGCACGGTCCCGGTCCGGGATGGCGCGGCGTCTGGCC
>JASHOI010000491.1 GCA_030041195.1 Streptosporangiaceae bacterium
CGAACCAGTTGTGCGCCAGCGCGTCCGCGTGCGTGGTTCCCTGCAGGTAGGTCACGATGATGTCGTCGGCGAACTCGACGCCACCCGGCGTGGCCGTGGCCTTCCCGGCCAGGTAGGTCCCGCGGTCCTGGACGTTGTGCCGCTGCGCCCGGACCCGGTCCGGCCAGATCGGGTCGCCGCCGGGATCGCCGAGCCGCAGGCCGAGCGTGAAGACGCGGCCGTCGCGGATGCTGCCCGCTGCCACGGCGACCTCGCCGGGGCCGAGGACGTTGAGCATCCCGATCTCGTCGTCGTCCCCCCAGCGCCCCCAGTTGCTGGGAGATCCGGCCAGCATGTCGGACAGCTGCGGTACTTCGCCGTCGGCTGGGCGGTCGGCGGTCACGGCAGGTCGCCCGCGCTTCGGCGGCCCGCGACGATGTCCTCGAGCTCGGTCAGGGATAGCTGCCCACGTGAGACGCGGGACGCGCACCGGCCGTGCTGCATGATGAAGACCTCGTCCGCCAGGTCGTGCACGTAGGCCAGGGTGTGGCTGATCACGATCACCGCGAGACCGGCCTGCACCGCGGCGGTCATCGCCTCCAGGACCTTCTCGGTCTCGTAGACGGACAGGGCGTTGGTGGGCTCGTCCATGATCAGCACGCGGGCGCCGAAGTGGACGGCGCGAGCTATGGCCAGGCCCTGGCGCTCGCCGCCGGACAGATGCTGGACGGGCACATTGAAGGACCGGAGCCGGAGGCCAAACTCGCGGAGCGCCTCGGTGGCCTCGGCCCGCATGAACGTGCCGTTCATGGGCATCAGCGGCAGCTTCCCGCGCCGCACCTCACGCTGCAGGAAGAAGTTCCGCCAGACCGAGAGGTCCTCGCACAGCGCGAGGTCCTGGAAGACGGTCTCGATCCCGGCGGCTCTGGCGTCGGCCGGGCTGCGCCACCGCTGGGCGGTCCCGTCCAGCATTATCTGGCCGCGGTCCGGGCGTTCGACCCCGACCATGACCTTGACCAGGGTCGACTTCCCGGCCCCGTTGTCGCCGACGAGGCCGGCGATCCGGCCGTAGGAGCAGTCGAAGTCAACGTCCTGGAGCGCGACGATCGGGCCGTAGCTCTTGGCAAGGCCCGTGGCGCGCAGCGCGACCTCGCCGGCCTTTCTGGCCGTCATCGCTGAATCCCGATCAGGCTTCTGAGTTTCGACCCGGTTATCCGCGTGTTCACCACCACAGCGACGATCAGGATCAGGCCGACGAACGCCTCGTACCAGGCCGAGGGGGCCCCGATGAGGACCAGGCCGCTGCCGGAGATCGCGATGATCGCTGAGCCGATAAGCGAGCCGGCCACGCTGCCCGAGCCGCCGAACAGCGAGGTCCCGCCCACCACGGCGGCCACGATCGCGTAGAGCTCGAAGTCATTGCCCTGGGTCGGCTGGGCGGACAGCTGGTAGCCGAAAATCAGGCAGCCTGACAGCCCGGCCAGCACGGCCGACAGCACAAAGCAGCCGATCTTGATCCGGCCGACCGACACGCCCATGGCCTTGGCCGCCTTGCCGTTGCTGCCCGCGGCGAACACCTTGTTTCCCCAGGTGGTGAACTCCAGGGCGTAGATCGCGATGACCAGGATCACGAAGTACCAGATCACCGGGGCGTAGATCGTGTTACCCGAGCCGAGCGCCCCGCCCATCGCGTTCAGCAGCGCCGACGGCGCGCCGGGCAGGGAGATCGGCAGACCGTTGGTCACCCCGATCAGCAGGCCGGTCCACCAGAACATCATGCCCAGCGTCACGATGAAGGACGGGATCCGCAGGAACACCGTGAGCAGCCCGTTGATCAGGCCCAGGAGCGCGGAAACGACCAGGGCAAAGATGAACGCGAGCAACAGCGGCCAGCCGTGCTGGATAAAGACATGGGCCATGAGCATCGGCGCCAGCGCGAACAAGGCACCGGTGGTCAGGTCGAACTCGCCGGCGATCATCAGGATCGTGACGCCGACCGCGATGATCCCGTATTGCGCGGTGACCACGGCGATGTTGGAGAACGTCGCCGCGGTGAGGAAGTGGCTTGACAGGACCGTGAAGATCACGCACATCGCAACGAGCGCGACGATCCCGCCGAACTCCTTGGCGCCCACGACCGAGCGCGCCAGGCCGAGCGCCCCGCGGCCGGCTCCGCGGGTACGGACCGGGTCAGGGCTCACGCTCGCTGTGCTGACTGGGGACGTGCTCATCGGCGGCTCACGTTTCCCTCCTGCGTCGCTGGCTGCCCGGAGCCGGTCTCGTTCCGTCGGCTCCGGACAGCCAGCCGGCTGACGTGGGGATCAGGCCCCTATTCCTTCGTTGACCAGCTTCTGGAACTGCGCGATGTCGCTCTTGTCGACGAACAGGGTGCCGGTGTTGATGTTGGCTGGCTTGAATCCGTACTGGTGCTCCATGAACAGGTCCTGGATCGCGAGATACCCCTCGAGGTAGGGCTGCTGGTCCAGGGCGAACGCCTGGATGCCGTCCTTGATGGCCGTCACGATCGGCGAGGCCATGTCGAACGAGGCCAGAACGTACTTCCCGATCTGGTTGGAGCGCTGCACGTACTCGTCCGCCGCCTGTGCCGGGATGGCGCCATTGCTGACGATGGCCTGCACGTCCGGGTGCGCGGCCAGGTAGGCCTGAAGAATGGACTCGCCAGAGGTCGGGTCGGTGCCGACATTCAGCTGGACCGTGTTGATGCCGTACTGAGCGAGCGTCTGCTTCACGCCGGCGAAGCGCTGAACGCCAGGAATCTCGCCCGGGGTGTCCATGGCGTACACGACGTTGTCGCCGCGCTTGAGCATCGGCGCCAAATGCTGGGCGAGCACGCTGCCGGACTTCGTCTCGTCCTGGCCCACGTAGGCGAGCTGCGATATGGGTCCCGAATTCGGCGTGAAGTCCTGGACATTCCACAGCACGACGGGGATTCCCTGGTTAATGATGGAGGTAATGGTGCCGTTCAGGGCCTCCGGATCGGCGAGACCGGTGGCGATTCCGCACGGCTTGGCCGCCGCGGCGGCCTTCAGCAGGCTGATCTGCTGCGGGATCGAATAGGTCGACGGGCCCTCGAAGACCGCCTTGATGCCGAGGTTCTTGCCCGCCTGCTCGACGCCCTTCTCCTCGACGGCCATGAACGTGTTGATGGCTCCCTGGAAGGAGACCAGATAGTAGGTGCAGCCGCCGCTGGAATTGGCCGATGCGGCCTGCGTCCCGCTGCTGTGGCGCCCCGAACTGCACCCGGCCAGTGCCAGGCCCACCGCGCCGACCGCGCACAGCACCCGAAGGGCTGTTCGCGGGCGGCGGGGTCTGATACGCGTGTGCTGCTGTTGCGGCGATCGCGTCGACTCTGGGCGACGCCGTGCAGTGTTCATGCCGATCACCTCTGAGTTTCTGTGGACTTGCGGTGGACGATCTCGCGGTAAGGCCCGGCAGCCGTCATCTGCTGCCGGCATCTGTGTGCGGTTGCTGTGGAGCGGGAGTCTTGGGTCAGCTCGAACGGAGCGTGCGGGCTGGGTGGGGTGTTGGCTGTGGCTTGGAAGGAACGTGACGCGCGGGTCAGCTGGAGCGGAACGGGCGAGTCATGGCTGTCCCGCAGAGGCCCTGGCTGGCGAGCCTTCGCTTGACCGCGCCGATGAACTGCCCGTTGGTGGTCGGCCCGGTGAGCCCCAGCCCCGTCACCAGATCGGCGACGTCCCGCTGGTGCTTAATCGTGCGGTCTACGTCGCCGGCCCGGGCGGCGGTGATGAGGTCCAGGAACAACCGCGGATTGACAGTGGCGATCACGGATACCAGGCCCTCGGCCCCGGCCAGCAGCGACGCCGCGGCGAGCAATTCCTCGCCTTGGAAGACCGAGAACCGGTCACCCGCCTCGTTGATCAGGCGCTGCGTGGTCGCCAGGTCGCGGGTGGAGTCCTTGGCCCCGGCGATGCCTTCGACCTGGGCCAGCGCCACGACCGATTCGACGGTGAGGCTGGTGTGCGCGAAGAACGGATTGTGGTAGATGAATGTGTCCTTGCCCGTGACCTCGGCCAGTGCCGTGAAGTAGTCGATCAGCTCGTCCTGCGTGTACGTGTAGTAGATCGGCGGTGTGCTGAACACGCCGGCCACGGGGAGGTCAGCCAGCGCCCGGTAGCGGTCCAGGGCCCGCCGGTAGCCCTCGGCGCTGATGCCCACGAGCAAGGGCAGATTGCCGCCTGTGGTCTCCAGGATGACCTCCACCGTCGCCCGGCGGGTGGCATCGCTCAGCGTTACACCCTCGCCGCCGGACCCGAACAGCCAGATCCCGTCGACCCCTGCCTCCTGGAGCGATGCCGCGATCTTCCGCATCGCCGCGACGTCGAGTTCCTCGTCGGCGGTCAGCGGTGTCGGGCACGCCGGCCATAGCCCGCTGTAGGCGGTTCCTGTCATCCCAGTCATCTCCTGTCTCCCCGTTGCGTGGCAAGCCGGACGGTGGTCATCCCCAGGACGGCTCTGTCATCGGCCGGAGCGCGGTCTCGAGGATCCGCAGCCGGCGGGGCCTGGTGAGCACGAACGTGATCACGTCCGCGATGTCCTCGGCGGTCATCATGCCGGCCCCGGCCAGGAACTCCGGGGTGCGGCCGCGGCCATCGTCGAGGGCGAAGTTCGTGGCCACCCCGCCCGGGCAGATCGATGTGCAGCGGATGCCGTGCTCGCGCAGCTCACCGTCGAGCGCACTCGTAAACCCGACCTGCGCGAACTTCGATGCGCTGTAGACCGCCTCGCCAGGCAGGCCACGCCGTCCCGCCTCGGACGAGACCGTGATGATGTCGCCGGAGCCACGCTCGATCAGGTGCGGCAGCCCGGCCCTGACGAGATAGATCGTCCCCTTGACGTTGGTGTCGATCATCTCGTCGATGTGCCGCTGGGGGGTGTCGAGAAACTGCCCGTACGAGCCCACACCGGCGTTCGCGACCAGGATGTCCAGCCGCCCGAAACGCTCGACCGTGGCGCCGACCAGGCTCTCGACCTGGGCCAGGTCGCGGACGTCGCAGCTCTTGGCCAGAACGTCGGGCAGCCCGAGGTCCGCTCCGCGGCGCGAGCCCAGACCGAGGCGAACGCCCAGGCCAGAGAGCTGGCGCGCCAGAGCCTCGCCAATGCCGGAACTCGCACCGGTGACAACAGCTACCTGACCCCGCAAGTCATGATCTTCCCTGAGATGTATGTCCAATCGACCTTGAACCTCCAAGTAAACGTTTTCATACGAGTAAACGTTTTCATAACACCCAGAAGACGGACTACGCAAGAGGCGATGGCAGATCTGCGTGGACCGAGACGGAAGAGGCTTCGTTTAGCTACTTTGTGTAGCCATCGTGCTGCGTCTTGTGATCACATTCGCGGCGACGCCAGGAGCGCCGACGCTGGAGGCTCGCAGCACCACCAGGGGTGGAACAAGGATTTCCCGGGAGCCGTCTCCCATCTCGCCGGACTGGGCGAACGCCACGGCGAGCCGGGCCACTTCGGCTACGGGCTGCGCCACGCTGGTCAGCGTCGGCCTGGTGATCGAGGCAACCACCGTGTCGTCGAAGCCGGTTACCGCGATCTGGCCGGGCACCTGGACGCCGACATCCTCGAAGTACAGCAGGGCGCCCACGCCGATCAGGTCATTCGCACAGACCAAAGCGTCGGTGTCCGGCCACCTTTCCAGCGCCTGCGCGGCCGCGGCCCGGCCCCACTGCACAGTCGAGTCCCCGATCATCATCCGGCCGACGGACTCAGGGTAGTGCTTGCCCGCCCAGCGGCGGAATGCAACCTCGCGCTGATGCGCCGGCCACTCCGAAGGGTCAGCGCCCGCGAAGGCCATCCGGGTGCGGCCCTGGCCGCGAATATGGTCCAGCAGTTCCCTGGTCGCCCGCGCGTGGTCCACCCCCACGTGCAGCACCTCGCCGCTGGCCCGGCGGTCGAGCTGGATCACCGGCACTTCGCGAGCCGCGGCCACTACCGCCGACCGGCTCTTGCGCCGGTCAACCGGGCTCACCAGAAGGCGGTCCACACGCCTGGCGATCAGCAGCTCCAGGCACTCGCGCTCCACCTCGACGTTGTCCTGTGCCTCGGCCAGCAGCAGCGACCAGCCCGCCTGCCGGAACTCGGCCTCAACCGCCTGGATCAGAGCGGGGAAGAACGGGTTGTTGATGTTCGGCACCACCAGGCCGGCGCTCGTGGTTTCCCGGCGCCGCAGGGCCCGCCCGATCGGATCCACCCGGTAGCCCAGGCGCGACGCCGCGTCCCAGACCGCCTCGGCGCGGCTGGGCGCTACCGTGCTACTGCCGGTCAGCACACGCGAGACAGTCGCGATGGAGACACCCGCTGACCGGGCAACATCGCGGATTGTCACGCGTGACCTAGCGTCCACGTCGGCTGGGTCCCTCCGCATCAAGCTGCCGCTCCCGGACAGGGCAGGCAGGCGGCATCATCGTATATCCGGAGCCACCACCGCAAGCCACACATGATCGACACAGAAAACGCAGGCTTCGGTTTGCTGGCACCGGAAAATGAGCCAGCCTCCTGAGCATGAAATGCCACGCACCTGGCCATAGTGTGGACCGCTGAATATGTCTGCAAACGAAGTCAGACCGGGTCAGGACACCTCGCAAATGCGATTGTTGCATGGGCTGGCGAAGATCCACGCGACGTTTGATGACCCGAATCTCGTGTCGCGGGCGGCGACGACCACCCCAACACCCAGACCTCCCGTAACTGGAGGGTCTTTGCGTTCCTGGAGCCCGATATTGGCATGCCGAATCCGCCAAACGAAATAAGGCGCGCCGGTACTGACTAAATTACACATATGTGATTTCCGGCGATCTCCGTCTGCATTGACCATTCTCCTGCGTAGTCAAATGGCACGAGTGGCCACTCGTGTAACATGAGTCACTGTGGTGGCGGAGCCGGAACATAAACCACCGGCGGCGCCATTTTTGTAAGCCTTCAGGATCGATGCTGGAGCGGTTCGGCGCGTCGTCAAGAACGCGCTGCAGCGTAGACGGTTACTGGGATCGCTGATGCAAGTGGTGCTGTGCTGAACTTATGCGGCAGGTAGCACGACCTCACATGGCTCGTTCGCCCTAGGAGGAGGTGACGGATGCGGATTTGCTCCGCGGCCGTGCGCGGCTTGCTGTCGTTCGGGGATTTCTCGCTGAGACTTGGCGATCGGCTTACGGTGATCGTTGGGCCGGGCGGCGCGGGGAAGAGCAATCTGCTGCGGGTGATCGAGCTTTGCCGGCGTGTGATCGAGTCCACGGACAGGGGCAGCCGGAATCTGCGTGCCTTCCTGACTACGTATCTCGCCGCCAGGCATATCGGGTACTACTCCCGTGCGGTTGAGGTCCGGGTCGGCTTCGAGTTAACCGAGCCGCCTGAAAGGGCACTCCTTGCTGCGTTCGTGCGAGCCGCCACCGTAGGGCACGTGCTCGGCACCTGGAACTTGCCGGACACATCAGAACTCGATGCCTGGGTGGCCAGCGAAGTCACCGAAGACAAGCTCGCCCCGCTGATGCATGGTGAGATCGTGCGGCGCAGTACGGCGACCTCATGCCGCAGCACGAGCAGCCCGGCGTCCTTGGAGGCTGATGACCGGCCGAGCAGGACCAGCCAACTGCACAGCCGCGCGAATATGAGATAGAGCAGGCGGAGAGACAAGGATGATCATCATGCCGCACAGCCAGCCAGCTCGTCGCTGCGGCTCACAGGCCAAGCAGACTTTTGGCACCCACAGGTTCACGACTCACCGGCGGTGTCTTGACTGGCCCATGGGGATCCTAATGAGCAAAGGCCTAGTGATTCGCTGACCAGGACCAGGCATAGGCGCCGTCGTCGGCTGTGGTCGCGCATTCACCCAGGCGCAGCGGGCTGAAGGTGTCGATCATGACGGCCAGTTCATTGAAGGATTCCGCGCCGATCGAGCGTTCATATGCGCCTGGGTGCGGGCCGTGGGTGTGCCCGCCGGGGTGCAAGGTGATCGAGCCTGGCCCGATGCCGGAGCCTGTGCGGGCCTGGTAATCCCCGCCGCAGTAGAACATGACCTCGTCGGAGTCAACGTTGGAGTGGTAGTAGGGGACGGGGATTGACAGGGGGTGGTAGTCGGCTTTGCGGGGCACGAAGTTGCAGATGACGAAGCCTGCTCCCTCGAAAACCTGGTGTGCTGGCGGGGGCTGGTGCACTTTGCCTGTGATGGGCATGAAGTCGGCGATGTTGAAGGTGTACGGGTACAGACAGCCGTCCCAGCCGACCACATCGAACGGGTGGTGGGCCAGTACCTGGATGGTTCCGGCTATGCCGGATGCTCCAGATCCCCGGTGTTTTACGTAGAGTTCGACGTCTGTGCCGGTTAGGTGCGGCGGATCGCCGGGGCCGTGCAGGTCTCGTTCGCAGTAGGGGGCGTGCTCGAGGAGCTGCCCGAACTGTGACAGGTATCTGCGGGCCGGGGTGATATGGGATCTCGCTTCGATGCAATAGGCCCGGACAACTCCGTCTGGCAGCCACCTGTGTGTGGTTGCCCGCGGGATGAGCACATAGTCGCCTGCCCGGAATGGCAGCGACCCGAAAACGGTCTCCGCTATGCCAGCGCCATCCTGGATGTAGATGCAGTCGTCGCCGGTCGCGTTGCGGTATAGCGGTGAGGGCGCCGATGCCAGCACGTAGGAGATGCGCACGTCGTCGTTGCCCAGCACGAGTCGGCGGCCGGTGACCATGTCGATGGTGCGGGCATCAGCCTCCTTGAACAGTCCATGCGGCCGTATATGCCGGGGCACCAGTGGCTCGTTCGGCGTGGTCGCCTGATCAGGCAGCATCCACCTGCGGGCCGCCACCAGCGCTGAAGGGATGTGACAGTGGTAGAGCAGCGATGAGCTGGAGGCGAAGCCCTCTTCACCGATGAGCTCTTCAAGGTAGAGCGAGCCGTCAGAGGCGCGGTGCTGGGTGTGCCGTTTCGGTGGCACGCTTCCGCGCTGCTGGTAGTACACCACCCGATCCCTCCCGGTCCGAAATTTCTGGCGTGCAGTGCTGAAGACGGCCCTGCCCAGAAGTTGCAGCGGAGCTGCCGCTCGCGCTCGATGGCCTCGAACGAGGCCTTGAAGTTGCCTTTGCCGAAGCCGAGCGAGCCGTGGCGTTCGATGAACTCGAGGAAGACCGTCAGGCGGTCGACGATCGGCTGGGTGAAGATCTGCAGCAGATAGCCGTCCTCATCGCGGTCGACCAGGATGCCGCGCTTGCGCAGCTCGGCGACGGGCACCCGAATGTGGCGGACCCGGGCGCGCAGATCCGCGCCGTCGTAGCCGGTCGGCACCGGCAGGAACCGCACGCCGCGTGCGCTCGGCTCGTCGACGGTGCGCAGGATGTTGTTGGTGGCCAGCGCCACATGCTGCGGCCCGGGCCCGGAGTAGAACTCAAGGTACTCGTCCACCTGGTTCTTCTTCCCGGGTGCGGACTCGTTGAGCGGGAACTTGACCTGGTGATTGTCGTTCGCAACCACCTTGCTCGCGAGCGCCGAGTACCTGGTGGCGATGTCATCACCGATGAACTCGGCCATGTTCGTGAAGCCCTGGTTGTAGAGGTCGACCCGCTCATCCACGTAGGACTGGTGGTCGCGGACGCCGGTCTCCGGGTCGGCGTAAGCGGCAAGTTCCATGCCATACACGGCCTGGTAGTGGCCCGCCGTCTGGTTCGCATTGCCGACGACCCAGACCAGGGCGTCCCAGCCCCGGATCGGGAAAGCGCCGGATGAGCTGCCGTGCTCTATGAGCCCGACGAGCCGCCGCAGCTGCTCCCAGCCGAGGACGCCGACCCGTTCCTGCTCGGTCAAGGTCTGCCCGCCCGTCATGGGGTTCTCCCATCAGCAAGAAGGGCGCATGTGTGACAGCGCAAGGATGCGGGAATCTGGCAAGGCGCGAGCACCCGTAAGCTTCCCGCCGATCGGTCAGGCATGTGACCTGCCCGTATGGTCCGATCAGGGTCCTCGCCAGGGTTTGTTTCGTGCTGGCTGACCGGTTGTCCGCCGCCATCGCGGACACGGTGGCGGCCGATTGCCTGGGTCATGACGTGTAGCCGGGATTTGGATTAAGGACGATTTTCTTATACCCACTTAGCTCCGATAAGACCATCGGCGTCTATCGCTTGGACCTTGTGGACGTGCGTGGCAAGGACGAGATCCGGCGGGAGGCCGATAACCGCCGAAGCCCGCTCGGGCGACGTGCTGTAGGCCTTGTCCGCACGGTCGAATGCGGCTGCATCGCCTGGGTGCCGGACCGCCCAGACGAACTCATTCGACTCATGGTTGATGAGCCCGAAGAGGATTTCGAAACCATACTGGCGCCGAATCGGAAGCAGGCGTTCGCGCCACCACCACAAGAAACTGTCCATCGAGTCCGGTGCCAGTTGATATCTCCGCAACTGGATTGTGCTCATCGAGAGTACGCCTCCTGATCTTCGCGCCATCATGAATTGAATCGGTGAGTCCTTCTACCGTATGCAGGCCTCCTGGCGACGCGTCGTCTCTGTTGTGCCGAGGCTCAACCGCGCATGCGCGAGTCGTGCTCTAGTTCATGACCCGGGCCGGTTCCCCGGCGCGGAAGTTTCTAATATTTTCAAGGAATTGCCCGTAGAATTCCTTGTACACCTCCGCCGTCACGTAACCGCTATGTGGTGACAATACGAGATTGGGTGTCGCACGGAAGGGATGGTCGGCGGGCAGCGGTTCGACGTCGAAGACGTCGAGACCAGCGCCCGCGATCCATCCTTCGCGCAGCGCTTCGAGCAGCGCGTCCTCGTCAACTACCGGGCCTCGTGAAGTATTGATCAGGTGAGCGGTCGGCTTCATAGCCTTCAGATCATCTCGTGTGACGTAGCCTCTTGAGCGATCGGACAGCTTGATGTGGATACTGACGACATCGGCGCTGGCAAAGAAATCTTTGCGGACCATAAATTCGGCGCCTTTTGAAATAGCACTCTCAGCGGTCATGTTCACGCTCCACGCGACGACACGCATGCCGAACGCTTTCGCGATCGGAACCATCAGCAGACCGAGCGCGCCGAGACCGACCAGCCCGAGCGTCTTGCCGTAGAGCCCCGTACCCACCCCTATCTGCCATGCGCCGTGGCGGATGGCAGCGTCTTCGCGCGCCACGCCGCGCGTGCTAGCCAGGATGAGCGCCCATGCCATCTCAATGGTCGCAGTGTTACCAATCCACCCCTCTGTCCCACAGACAACGATGCCGAGTTCCCGGGCGGCCTCCAAGTCAATTGCCGCGTTGCGCATGGCCGCAGTGACGATCAGCTGAAGTTGCGGGAGACGAGCAAGGACTGAGCGCGGGAAACGGGTGCGTTCGCGCATCGCTATGACGGCCTGGAAGCCGGTCAGCCGGGCGATGAGTTGTTCAGGATCGCTGACGTGGTCGGCGAAGAAGACCGCCTGGACGCTGTCGCCGAGGGTCTGCCAGGCGCCGAAGCGTGGGGCCGCCAGCTGGTAGTCATCGAGCACGGCGACACGAAAGGTTGTGGCCATCATTCGAATCCTTCGTGGTGTGCGAATGCGCGGATCACATACTGATTCGATGGAGTTGGCGTCGGCGCTAGCGACCGTGAAAGACAGCGGAGCCGCTGGCAGTGGCTATGGCGCGCGCCCTGGGGTAGTCGCCAAGCATCGTCGCGACTGCGAAGCACGGGGACACCAGGCCGGAGTTTTGTCCGGACGTAGATCCATTCGACCTGCCGCAACAGCCGCTTGACGAGCCGAGCCTCGATGGGAGGCAACGAGACGAACCGACGGGCAAGTGCGGTGACGCGCTCTGTGACGTCGGAGTCTCGACGGGCATGATCGACAAGTCCGAGTCGCGGGACGGCAGCGGAGTCAACGACGTGCTCGGTCAGCAGACGTTCAAGCGCTTCGCCAGCGCCGACGGCGGGCGGGAGCAACCATGCCCTGTCGTTGCCGAGGCCCAGCCCGATCTTGATATAGCCCCGGGGCTTCCGCAGAGACCGGCGCGCGAGGCCGATGTCGCACAGCAACAACATGGCCACGCCCACTCCGGCCGCAGCCGCCTGCACTGACGGGATGACCAGCTTGTCGAGGGCGCCGAGAGCGATGGCGACTGATGTGTGCTGGCAGTCAGCGACTGTTTGCACATGAGCGCCGGAGCGAGGGCACCGAACTCGGCGAGGTCGATGCCAACGCAGAGGTCGTCCCCGGCTCTGGAGATGATCACGCAACGCACATCGGCGTCCGAGGCAGCTCCACGTAGCGCGGCCGTCGACGCATCCACCATGTCCAAGGTGCAAGGAGTTCTTGCGACTGGGGCGATTTAGCGCGAGCTTCGACCGTGTCGGCACCGACGGTACATCGCGGTTCCGCGAGCGCTCCGGAGCGCCGCGCTCGAGGCGCCGTGCTGTGCCCCCTCGGCGCATCGTATCGACCTTCTCTGGCTTCGCTCTGGCGACTGGAGGACGCAGACTATGCCTCCGGCCGTGGTGTGCGACTATTATTACACAGACTTAGCGGATTCATGGCAAGTCATCGTTGTGATAACGTCCATCTACAACTAGAACTGACCTACGGAGGAAGGTATGCGGGTCGACTTGCTGCGGGGCGTTCGTGTCCTCGCGATCGAGCAGTACGGGGCGGGACCGTTCGGTACCCAGCTGCTCGGTCACATGGGCGCCGAGGTGATCAAGATCGAGCATCCTGCCACCGGGGATGTATCGCGATCGGTCGGCCCCCAGTTCCGGGACGACCTGCCGGACACCGCCCAGAGCGTCTTCTTTCAGGGGCTCAATAGGGACAAGAAGAGCCTGACCCTCGACATCGCCCATGAGGAAGGGCGACGCATCCTGCGTGAGCTGGTTAGTGAGGCCGACGCCATCGTGAGCAACCTGCGCGGTGACGTGCCGCGTCGCCTAGGCCTCACCTACAGCGACCTCGCTCGGGCAAATCCGCAGATCGTCTGCGGTCATCTGACCGGGTATGGGCGGGTCGGTGACCGGGCCAAGCGGCCGGGTTACGACTACCTCGTGCAGGCCGAGCTCGGTTATTTCGACCTCACTGGCGACCCGGACGGCCCGCCTTCACGTATGGGCATCTCAATGATCGACTTGTTTGCGGGCGTCGTGCTGGTTCTGGCAACCGTCAGCGGGATTCTGCATGCCCGAGAAACGGGCCGGGGCACTGATATCGATGTCAGCCTGTTCGAGGCCGCGTTGTTCTGCCTCAACTATCCCGCACATTGGTATCTTAACGGCGGACCGCAGACGACGCGGCTGCCTCGGTCGGCCCACCCCTCTTTGACGCCCTGTCAGAGTTATCGAACGGCCGATGGCTGGATATACTTGATGTGCAATAAGGAAAAGTTCTGGCCTGCTCTCTGTCAGCGCATCGGCCACCCGGAGTGGGCTGATGAGCCGCGGTTCCGTACCTTTGCTCATCGACTCGCCGCCCGTTCGGAGCTGACCGTAATGCTCGATGACGCCCTGTCGGAGCATCCAACGGAGAAATGGCTAGAGATATTTGGAGATGCGGTTCCCGCAGCCCCTATTCTGACGCTTGCTCAGGCACTTGACAGCCCATTCGTTGCGGGTACCGATCGAGTCGACTCGACCATGCTGGACTCCGGGGCTGCATTTCGCCTGCTTGCTAACCCCGTTCGGTCTGCGGGTCAGACGAAGCCCTCGTCGCTTGCGCCCAGCCTCGGTGCCGACACCGAGGATTTGCTAGCGGAAATCGGCATCTCGGCTGAACGGGTCCTCGCCCTCCGATCGATGGGCGTGGTGTGAGCCGCGACCGCCTGGGAGCGTGCCGGGCGATATTGTTCGTCCCGGGTGACCGCTCTGATCGTTTCGACCGTGCTCTTGTGTCTGGCGCGGACGCCGTCGTGATAGATCTCGAAGACGCGGTCGCCGAGGCGGATAAGGATACGGCGCGCGAAGTGGCGCTGCGCTTTCTTGAACGCCGGCCGGGCGGCTTTATCGGACTGCGGATCAACGCCCTGGGCACTCGTGCCGGCATCCGTGATCTCGCGGCGTTGAGCGATAGCCCCGGCATGCCCGGATTCGTCGCGCTATCGAAAGTGGAATCCGTGGCTGAGGTCGGTCTGTGTGCCAGGGTTCTCGGTGAGCGACACTGGGCCGGCGAATTGCTCTGCGCGATAGAGACCGCCCTGGGGCTCGATCGTGCAACCGAAATCGCTTCGGCGCATCCGACCGTCGCCGGCCTTGGGTTCGGCGGAGTGGACCTCGCTGCCGAACTCGGGGCGGAGCTTGCCTGGGAAGCGATGCTCGTGCCCCGTGGGCGCGTGATCTGCGCAGCAGCAGTGGCGCGGATCAGCGCGTTCGATGTGCCGTGCCTGGAGCTGGAGTCAGCCTCGAAGCTTGAGGAGGAGTCCCGGCGGGCCCGGGCGATGGGCTTTACGGGAAAGCTTGCCATTCACCCCAAGCAGCTAGCTGTGATTCGCAGCGTGTTCAGACCTACCGCAGCCGAACTGGCCGACGCGCGCGTCTTGCTCGCCGATGCGGCCGATGGTCGTGCCGTCCGTATCCGTGGAGCGATGGTCGACGCCGCTGTTCTCCGTCGTGCGCAGTGGGTGCTCGACCGTGCGGCGGAAGGTGGCGGCGTATGAGCATGTCTGCGTATTGCCGTATCGGTCCGGACCGTTATCTTGAGGCCTTCGGTCTTGACTTCGAAGAATTCGCGGTGGGTCAGCGTTTTGAACACCGTCCTGGGATCACTATCTCCCAGCAAGACAACGTCGAGCACGCGCTGGACACGATTAATTCTGCAATGCTGCATTTCGACGCTGCCTACGCCGGGCACACTAGTTGGGGACGTCCGCTTGTGGTCAGCACGCTCACGGTGCAGCGCGTGATCGGTATGACAGCCAAAACCTTCGCGCGGCGGAAGGCGCTGCTGACTTTCGGCGAGATCGCGCTGAGCGAGCCGGTCTTTGGCGGCGATACGCTTTACGCCACTTCGGAAGTTTTGGCAGTGGAGCAAAGTGAGGATACAGACGTCGGCATCGTCACCGTGCAAGCGCGTGGGGTCAAGGCGTCCGGTGCGGAGGTCGTTCGCATGCGCTACCGCGCTTCGATCTACCGGCGGGGGCGGGGGCCAGACGCCGACCTCGGCGGCTCACCCGCCGAGGAAGCCAGGTTCGCAGCGTACGAACAAACCGAGGGGGGTCTGCGAGAAAGATGCGGCTTGTTCTTCGAGGATTGCAAGCCCGGCGAACGATTCGTGCACAGCCCTCGGCGGAGCTTTCTGCGGGATGAGGCAATTCAGCAGGCACACCGCTCGATGGAGCATGCGCCCCAGTACCACGATCTGGACTGGGCCCACCGGTATCTTGGCGGCCAGTTGCGCATCCCCGAGACATTCGTCCTGGCTGCTGCGGCGACGGCTTCGACCCGGACGTTCGGGCGCGTCGCGGCCAATCTGGGCTGGTACGACATCCAGTTTCCCGCGCTTGTCCGTGCCGATGACACCGTGCGCGCGGAGTCTGAAATACTGACGGTCCGGGCGTCGGAGTCCAGGCCGACCGAGGGCATAGTCTCGGTCGCCACCTCCGCGGTAAATCAGCGTCAGGAGCTCGTTCTCTCCTTCCGCCGGGCACTCCTCGTCTACAGGTATGGCGCCGGCAGCCCCTACCTGCCGGCCGGCTACAGCTGAACCCGCCAGTGCCCGATGGAAATGTGTGGGCTCCCGGCCGCGAGGCTGGTCACGGCAGCCGTGCCCGCGGCCATGGGTACCGAATCTTAAGGATGTTCAGGAAGACGAAGGCTTCGACGCCACGGACCCCGCGGACAGCTCGCACTTGCTCGGCCAGGACCTCGAACAGATGCTGCTGGTCGCGGCACTGCACCTCGGCCAGCAGATCGAAGCGGCCCGTTACCGCATAGAGACTCTCGATCTCGTCGATGCCGGATAGTGCGCTGGCCACGTCGTCGGGGTCACCGGCGCAGTGAATTCCGAGTGTGGACCGCATGCGGAAGCCCTGGACACGCGGGTTGACGATGGCGGCTATGCGGATGACGTCGGCTTCGATGAGCCGTGGCACTCGCCGCCGGACAGTCCGGAGGCTGACGTCGAGCGACTCCGCGATCCGGCCGTAGGTCTGGCGCCCGTCGGCTCGCAGCTCCCCGATGATTGCCCAGTCGAGGTCATCCAGCGAGACTGTCTCGCTGCTGTCCGCCCTACTGGGTTCGCGTGGGATGGCTGGCGCCTGCGAGTCACGGACGCGCCTGCCAGAGCCCGGTGGCCAAGAGTATGTGGCCTTGAACAGGTTGAGATAGACGAAACTCTCTACGGCGTTGACCCCGGGCAGGCTGCGGATCTGCCTGGCGATCACTGCGTACAGATGCTGCTCGTCGCGGCAGCGGACCTCGGCCAGCAGATCGAAGCCGCCCGCAGTCGCCACCAGCCAATCGATCTCGTCGATGGAACTGAGCGCCGTCGCGAGCTGGGTGAAATCGCCGGAGCTCTGAAGGCCGACCATGGCACGCAGCGTGAGCCCAAGCGCGCTGGGATTGACGATCGCGACGATCTCAATCACGCCCGATCCAGTGAGCCGCCACACGCGCTGGCGGGTTGGCGCCTCCGTAAGGCCAATCGCGGCGGCAATGCGCCCGTAGGTCCGGCGTCCGTCCTCCTGCAGCTGCCTGATGATCGCGCGGTCGATGTCATCGGGCACGAGGTCCGGTTCGATCGAGCGGTCTCGACAGGGCATGTCAGTCACCGGCCGATTGAAGCACACGGCGTCGTTCCGGGGCGGGACTGGTTGGGCGCCACGCGAGCCGGCGGCATCAGGTGGCTGGAGAGCAAGGTCTGCAAATAATCGTTGCTGAGTCAGCATATTGCAACTAGTATAGGCCAGTATGAACTCAGCAGCGATCGCAAAGTACGATACTCAGGCGATCGCCAACTCATTTGGGATGCTCCGGCGCCACGAGGGACGGCTGTTCGTGGAAGGCGTCGCCGTCGAGGATCTGGTCGCACGACACGGCTCTCCTTTGTTCGTGATCTCCGAGACAGCGTTGCGGCACCGGGGTCGCCGTGTCCGGGATGCTTTCCGCCGATCGTGGTCGGCCGGGGACGTCCTCGTCATGCCTTCGGTCAAGGCCAATCCGGTGATCGCGCTACAGCGGATCCTCGCCCAGGAAGGGTTCGGTGCGGACCTGGTGCACGCGGGCGAGCTGGAGGTAGCCGTGCGGGCCGGCATCGGCCCGCGCCTCATCTCCCTCAACGGTTCCGGCAAGGATCGCGCCACGGTCGAACGTGCCGTCGGGCTTGGCGCGCGGATCACGATCGACGATGTTCGCGAGATCGAGCTCGCTCGCGCGGCGGCCCAGGCGGCAGGCAAACGCGCCGTCGTCCGCATGCGGCTGCGGCCGTATGTCGACACCGACGCCCGGATGGAGGCCACCGGGGTCCCTATCGCCGACGTCTACGGAACCTACAAGTCGGGCATTCCCTACGACAGCCTGCCCGAAGTCGGCAAAGCGCTGTCAATGCCGGAGCTGGACGTCTCGGGTGTCATGATGCACATGGGCCGCTATACGACGGACCTTGACATCATTGGCCGGTTCAGCCACAGGTTTGGTGAGCTGGCCGCAGAGCTGTCAGATATGTGGCACGGCTGGACGCCTGCCACCATCGACATCGGCGGCGGATTCGCGCCACCCGTCGACGGCTTCGGGCGAGGCCGAGCCGACTTCACCGACCCGCCGACCCCGCCGGAGATTGAGCGCTATGCCGAGGTCATTTGCCGCAACCTCGAGAGTGGCCTAGCGACCGGCGGCATCAGTCCCGAGGGCCGCACGCTCGAGATCGAGCCGGGCCGCTCGCTGTTTGCGCCCTGCGGCATTCATGTGGCGACCGTGCTGAACGTGAAGCGACAGACAAGTCCCTTCCCCTTCACTTGGGTCGACACCGATACCAGTGTCACCTTCCTCACCGACATCCAATACTCTTCGGCTCGGCCGCCCGTGGTGCTGGTCAACGACGAACAACGCGCGCCCGCGTCGCTGGACGAGGTACGGATAGTCGGCCATTCCTGCCACGCCGACGTCCTGGCGCGCAGCGCATTTCTGCCGCCCCTGCAAGAGCGCGAGTTGCTCGCCTTCTGCTTTACCGGTGCCTACCACGAAGTGGGATCCAGCAACTTCAACGTGATGCCCCGGCCGGCCACCGTCTTGGTGCGGGAGACCGATTCCTATTTGGTACGCCGCGCAGAGACCGTCCATGACGTCCTCGCCCGCGACGTCGTTCCCGACCACCTGAGCCTCTCCGAGGAAGGAGCGTCCTCATGACCGCGGCAGAATTGGTCACAACGCCTCGGCTCGACCATGCTGGGCTCACCTGTGCAGATCTCGAAACCTCCCTCGTCTTTTATCACGAGCTGCTCGGAATTCCGATCCTTTCCCGCGGAGAAGGCCCAGGCCGGGCGGCAAGCATCGCTGGCGCCCGTGTCGCTTTCGCCAAGCTCGACGTCGGTGAGGGACAGATGATCGAGCTGTTGCAATACCGCCACCCCGAGGGTGCCGGAACGGCCGTGCCGGTGAGCGTGCCCGGAGGCGTCCATGTCGCGATCGCTGTAAAAGACCTGGACCGGCTGCTCGAACGCCTCGCCGGGTCCGGTTTCCTGCCGCTGACCGACACCCCGGTCAGGGTGGTCGCACCCGAGCGCGGCCGATGGAACGGTGCACGTTTGGTCTACGTCCTTGACCCCGACCGGCATGTGATCGAACTGGTCGAGTTCCCAGCCGGGACGCCCCCGGAGAGCGTTCGTTCCGGGTCGGATCCGGAAACCTCGGCGCGTAATTTCGGGCGAGAGATTCACGGAACTAGGCCACCGCCGCTCACCGCTGCCGGTGAAAGCTGACATCAGAGGGAAATTGTGAACGGGCCACTAGCGACCCCGAACTACACGCTGATCGGCAGCCAACTGTGGGTTTCATTTCTCATGACCGCTAAGCCGTTATTTTTGTCGGAGCACGCCTGGGGGCGATGACCTCAGCTCTGGCGGGCTCCCTCTATTAAGGAGCCACAATGATGGGGAGATCCCCGCAGCAGCAACGCAGGTTCAGATTCAGGCTTCACAGCAGGATCCTGGCGGCGGGCGTGGCCGCGATGGCGTCCGCCCTGGTAGCGGCGGGCTGCGCGAGCAGCAGTCCCACGGCGACGGGGACCACCCCGGTCTCCGGCGGCACCGCGGTGATGGCCGAGCCGCCGTCGGTCACACCCAACTACATTTTCCCGTACGTTAGCAGCGAGTATCTCAGTGACCTCAACCTGTTCGGCTTCCAGTACCTGATGTACCGGCCGCTGTACTGGTTTGGCGTGGGCAGCCAGCCGGTGCTGAACACGTCGCTGAGCCTGGCCAACACGCCGACCTTCAACGGCAACAAGGTCACGATCACGCTGAAGCACTACAAGTGGTCCAACGGCACCCCGGTGACAGCGCAGGACGTGATGTTCTGGCTGAACATGGAGACGGCCCTGCCGGCCGACTACGGGGCGTACACCGACTTTCCGACGGACGTGAAGGACATCACGGTGGTCAGCCCGACCGAGCTCACCATGACGATGGACAAGTCGTACAACCCGACCTGGTTCCTGTACAACCAGCTCAGCCAGATTATCCCGATGCCCGCCGCCTGGGACCGGACCGCGTCCGGGTCATCTAGCTGCGCTACCACGGTGAGCGACTGCGCGGCGGTGTACAACTACCTGAACACCCAGGCCAAGAACCTGACCGGATACGTCGGGTCGCCGCTGTGGTCGATCGTGGACGGGCCGTGGAAGCTGAGCGCGTTCAACGCCGACGGGCACGTCACGTTCGTGCCGAACAAGTCGTACTCCGGGCCGGTCAAGCCGAAGCTGGCGGCGTTCGAGGAGGTGCCGTTCACCACGGACGCGGCCGAGTACGACGTGCTGCGGTCGCCCAGTTCCAGCACCAAGATCGACGTCGGGTACCTGCCGCAGCAGGACGCGCCGGCCAAGCCGGCCGACGAGGCGGTCGGCGCGAACCCAGTGCCGGGCTACACGCTCTCGCCGTGGGCCGTCTGGGGGATCGCCTACTTCCCGGTGAACTTCAACTCGACGACCGGCAACGGGCCGATCATCAGGCAGCTGTACTTCCGGGAGGCGCTCGAGGACGTAATGGACCAGGCCGCGGTCATCGCCGGGCC
>JASHOI010000492.1 GCA_030041195.1 Streptosporangiaceae bacterium
AGCAGTGCCGCCGCGCCACACCCCCCGCACCCGCGTCAGCGCACCGCACCGCCGCAGCGCACCGCAGGCGGCAGAGCACCGCACCCGCGGCAAGGCACCGCACCCGCGGCAAGGCACCGCCGCAGCGCACCGCACGCAGCAACGCACCGCACCCGCGGCAAGGCACCCGCCGCCAGGGCACCGCACGCAGCAACGCACCGCACCCGCGGCAAGGCACCGCACCCGCGCACCGCACCCGCGGTAACTCACCGCAGCGTTATGGATGTATCCAGATCGGCCGAACGCTAAGCGGCCAATGCCGGTACTTAAGGACCTGTCGGTGACGGAAACGGCCGAGCGGGTGGTTCGTTTCATGATCTGGGTGGCAAACGTCGTGTATTTGGTCGTTATCCACCCAGATCATGGAAATCGAATCTCCGAGCGGCTCTTGGCTGGGGCTGGTGGTACAGGGGAAACGTCTGAGCCTGATGTCATACGTCCGGCCACTCCGGCACGCTGCTACCCCGAGCCGCCTGCGCCACGTTCAGCGCTCGCGGGTAATCAACACGCCGGTTTGATCTTCGTACCGGGCCCGCTTCCATGATCCCGGTGGGTTTTTTGCAAATACGACACCAAACCTACCGGGATCATGAAAACCACTCGCCGGCACGCCATAGCAAGGAGCAACGGTTATTTCGCTGCTAGCCCTGACTGCCTGCAGAGCTTTGCGTCAAAGTGCGCCGGCGCCCGGTATACGGACGCTGTTGACCCGAATCCAGCCCTGGTTTAGCCGCGTCGGGCAGCCGAATTCCATGATCTTGGTGGCTGAGTACCGCATAGCGGTATTAATCAACCACGATCATGAAAAAGTCCGCTGGCCTCGGCGCCCTCGCCCGGACCGCGGCTGCTGTCGCCTGGGCCCTCGCTGCCCTCGCCTGGGCCCTGGTTGCCCTCGCGGGGCGGCTGTGGGTACACCAGGAACGCGAACACGACGACCCGGGCGTCAGCCAGGGGGTCACCCGACTCACGGCGGTAACGGCCGATGAGTTCCTGCTGCTCGGCGATGAGCCCGGCGGCCTGTTCCCGGGTGAGCGTGAACGTGGCGCGCTGCACGGCCCAGGTCCCGCTGCCCCACTCCCCCACGGCCCCCCGCGCGGCGCGGAACCGCTCGAAGTCCTCCAGGTCCCCGGCCATCGGCCGGAGCCCCGACGCCTCCGCCCGCGCCTCCTGGGTGAGGCCTTCGCGGGGGATCCACACCGGCTCCGGGGCGGCCTGCCACCACCGTTCCCTGCCCTGGCCGCGGCCGGGGAGCTCCGCTACGAAGCCGTGCTCGGCGAGCTGGCGCAGGTGATAACTCATGATCCCGCTGTTCTCCCCCAGGGCGGCGGCCAGCGTGGTGGAGGTCGCCGGCCCGGCCTGCCGCAGGTAGCGCAGGATCCGCTGCCGCGTCGGGTGCGCCAGCACCCGCAACGCCTCAACCTCGCGCACCTCATGGGGCTGCAGCGGATCCGTCATCATGCAAGGATATCTATGCACAGAATTCTGTGCATAGATTTCTGGGCACCACCGGGTTTGCCCGGGTAAGGGATGATGGGGAGGTGACGGTAGTCAGGATCGGCGCGTCCCGGGCCGGCCAGCAATGACCGAGCGGCTTCCGCTCGACGACATCCGGGTCATCGACCTCACGGTCGCGCGGGCCGGGCCGACCTGCGTCCGCCAGCTCGCCGACTGGGGCGCGGACGTCATCCGCGTCGAGCCGCCGCCCGACCCGGCTGATCCCGGCCTGACCGGCAGCCGGCACGGCTGCGACTTCCAGCACCTGCACCGGAACAAGCGGTCGCTGTCGCTGAACCTGAAGGCGCCCGGAGGGCGCGAGGTGCTGATGCGCCTGGCCGACACCGCGGACGTGCTGATCGAGAACATGCGCCCGCCGGTCAAGGAGCGGCTGGGATTCGACTTCGCCACCGTGCACGAACGCAACCCGAGGCTGGTCTACGGCTCGATCTCCGGCTTCGGTCAGGACGGCCCCTACGCCGCCCGGGGCGGCGTCGACCAGATCGCCCAGGGCATGGGCGGCCTGATGAGCGTCACCGGGCTGCCGGGCGGCGGGCCGGTGCGCGCCGGGATCCCCGTTGCCGACCTGGCGGCCGGCCTCTACCTGGCCGTTGGCGTGCTGGTCGCGCTGCACGACCGGGAGCGCACCGGGGTGGGGCGCTGGGTGCAGACCTCACTGCTGGAATCGATGATCGCGATGATGGACTTCCAGGCGGCCCGCTGGACCATCGACCGGCAGATCCCGCCGCAGGAAGGCAACCACCATCCGATGAGCGTGCCGATGGGCTGCTTCGCCTCGGCCGACGGGTACGTCAACATCGGCGCCGCGGGCGGGCGGCTGCTGGACAGCCTATGCAAGGTCATCGGGCTGCCTGGGATCCCGGCCGACCCCCGCTTCGACTCGCCGGCCAAGCGGTCGGCGAACCGGGCCGAGCTCAACGCGCTGATCGCCGAGCGGCTGCGCACCAGGACCACCGCCGACTGGGTCGAGGCCCTGAACCAGGCCGGCGTGCCGTGCGGCCCGGTCTACCAGATGGATGAGGTGTTCGCTGACCCGCAGGTCGAGCACCTGGCGATGACCGAGCCGGTGCAGCATCCGGCGCTCGGGCGCCTGGACATCGTCCGCAACGCGGTGCGGATGACCGAGGCGCCGGGCACCGTCCGCACGCCGAGTCCCGACGTCGGGGCCGACTCCGACGAGGTGCTCACCGAACTGGGCTACCCGCGCGAGGAGATCGACCGGCTCCGCGCGCAGGGCGTGATTTGAGAGGAACCGTATGACGTCACCGAGTTCACCGGCGCGGCACGAGACCGGCACCGACAAGGTGCTCGTGGACGTGGCCGACGCGGTCGCGGTCGTGACCCTCAACAACCCGGAAAAGCGCAACGCCCTGTCCAGTGACATGCGCGCCGCGTTGCCGCGCCTGATGGAGGCGCTGCAGGCCGACGCCGGGGTCCGGGTCGTGGTGCTCACCGGCGCCGGAGACAAGGCATTTGCGTCGGGCGCCGATATCTCCGAGTTCGCCGACCGGCGCACCTCCCCCGAGGCCCGCGCCGAGTACGACCGCGCGGGCGAGGCGCTCAACCGCTCGTGGGCCAGCCTGGACAAGCCGCTCATCGCGATGATCCGCGGCTTCTGCATCGGCGGCGGGCTGTTCACCGCGTTGCACGCCGACATCCGCATCGCGGCCGACGACAGCCAGTTCGGTGTGCCGGCCGCGCGGCTCGGCCTGGGCCCCGGCATGGCCGGCGTGACCGCGCTGATGAGCCTGATCGGCCCGGCGCACACCTCGGAGATGCTGTTTTCGGCCCGGCGGTTCTCCGCCGCCGAGGCTCTGCAGATGGGACTCGTGAACCGGGTCGTTTCCGCGGAGGCCCTGCGCAAGGAGACGATCGACCTGGCCCTGGCCATCGCCGCCAACGCGCCGCTCACCGTGGCCGCGTCCAAGGCGGCGATCCGTGCGGCGGGCCAACCCGCCGGCCAGGACGACATGGCCAGAGCGCTGGCGATGACCGAGGCCTGCTTCCGGTCCGACGACTACCTCGAGGGCCAGCGCGCCTTTGCCGAGAAGCGCCCGCCCGCCTTCACTGGACGCTGACGTCAGCCCGCAGCCGGCGCAGGCTGATCCGGTACCCGAGGCCGAACAGCAGCACCAGCCCGAGAACACCCAGCGCGAGCCGGGCCTGCGGGTCGAACGGCGCGTGGTTCACGCCGGCTCCTTCCCCGGGGCAGTTTCTCGTGACATGAGCATGAGCGCGAGCAGGGCCAGGCTCAGCGCGATGCACACGATGCTGACCACGGGGCCGAGCATCACGTTGCTGACCCGGTATCCGGGCTCGATGCCGTCGGTGCGGATGGTCACCGCGATGGCCCCGATCCGCAGCAGGTTCCCGGCGACCATGACGAGGGACGCCACCGCGAGCGCGTTTGCCGCCCGCCGCACCTGAGGCCGGCGCGGCCGGATCAGCACCATGCCGAGCCCGCACAGCGGTGCGATGAGCAGCGCCAGGCTGCAGTCGGGCGTGATCACCAGGCCGAACCCGCCGGGCGTTCCGGGCCCGAACCTGATCACCGGGGCGCCGGGCAGGGCCGCGGCGGGCGTGACGAGGTTGTAGAGGTGCGCCGCCGCTTCCGCCTCCAGGTGCCGGATCTGGTACTGGAAGACGATCAGGGCGAAACCGATCCCGGCGAGCACGCCGACAGCGAGCACCCGGCTCCCGGCTCCCAGCGGCTGGCGGGTCGCGCTGTGCCTGCCCCGTGGCGGCGGCACCCGAGGCCCCGGCCCGCCGCCAGACCCGGTTGGCGTGGCCGACTTGGGCCCGGACGGCACGGGCAGGTTGAGGTCGCTCTGCAAGGCTTGCGGACTCCTCTGGGAGCAAGCACCGGCCAGAAGGGCCAGCCGAGCATGCGTGTATTACTCTTCGTAAGCAATAGTGAGCGTAGAGCTACCGAAGTCGCCCGGCAAGCACACACGCGAAAGGGCGTCCGAGCTGTCCGCAGCAATTCGGCGCCGTCGATGTACCGATGGGCTGCATAGAAGGTGCTTTTTGGTACATCGATCAGACTGCCCGGGCCGGGCGCCGGTCCGAGCGGTCGCCAACAGCCTTGGACCGCGCTCTGGATTGACATGGCGCGCGTGAGGTACCCCTTAATGGGTAGGCGTTGCGAGTGGAGGAACCGATGAAGTCTCTGAAATGGGCCGCCGCGTTCGGCGCCGTGGTCGTGGGCGTGATCTTGTACCTCAACAAGGACGACGTGATCCGCTACCAGAAGATGCGCCAGATGTGACCGCCGAGGTGCAGGCGGTCACCTGATCCGGGCGGGCGGGAGGTAGGCGACCACCTTGAACACACGCGTCCCCGGCAGCCGGTGCCGGTGCCAGCCGCGTACGTAGCGCGGTCGCCGGGTCCCCGGGTACTCGAGCAGCGCGACCCGCCCGGCGTATGCGGGGTCCTTCAGGCCGGGCGCTGACGCGCAGCCGGCGTAGAACGCGATCGGGATGTCCTGCTGGCCCTTGATCAGGCACGGCGGCCGGACGCCCAGACTGCGCAGGTCAGCGACGATCCTGGTGTAGTCGTCGTGGAACGCGATCGTGCCGCTGACCTCGTGGTCGAGCACCAGATGCTGCGTCAGCACCTGGCCGGCCAGGCAGAACACGACCGCCATCCTGGCCAGCGGCCTCAGGTCCGGGCGGGTGCCGGTGACCAGCCAGGCGATCCCGTCCGCGACCGGCAGCGCCAGCAGGGCGTAGGCGGGCAGCAGGAACCGGGGTGCCGCGTAGTCGATCAGGAACAGGTACTGCGCCGCGACGCACAACCCGCAGACGGCGGGCAGCACCGCCGCCGCGAGCCGGCCGGCCCGGCGGGCAGCGAACAGCCCCAGCGCGACCAGGAACGGCAGCGCCAGCCACCACAGCGCGAGTTCCGGGCGCCGCCAGCCGACCGTGCAGGGCCGGCACAGGGTGGGCCCGTTGACCGCGCGCAACTCGGCCCACACCGCGAGGTGCAGGCCGAACCCGCCCTGCTCGGCTCCGGCCGCGTGCAGCCGGGCGAGCGGGCCGCCGAACCGCAGGTAAGCCTCGACCACCCATTCGGCACCGCCGGCGATCAGCCCGGCCACGGTCGCCGCCGCCAGCTGCCAGCGCCGCCACGTCCGCACGATCACGATCGCCGCCAGGAACGGGACGCCGAGGAAGATCGCGTCGCCGGGGCGGACCAGGGCCGCGGCGGCCACGCAGGCGGCCAGCCCGGCTAGCCAG
>JASHOI010000493.1 GCA_030041195.1 Streptosporangiaceae bacterium
GCCGCGGTGGCCGCGGCGGTGGCCGGCGGCGGGCCAGCGGCCGGAACCGCCACCGGGCCCGGGACCGCTTCGCCGTCACCGCACTCACCGCCTGGGCACGTCGGCGCGCATGCCTCCGGCCAGCGCGCGGCGCGGCAAGTCGAGGCGAGCCAGGCGATCGAGGCCGACACCCGGCTGTCCAGGATCGGCTACTGGCAGGCGCTGATCATCGGATCGGCGCAGGTACTGGCGCTGCTGGCCGGCATCAGCCGGGACGGCGTGGTGATGGTGACCGGCATGTTCCGTGGCCTGTCCCGGCAGGACGCGGCACGGTTCTCGTTCCTGCTCTCGGCGCCGGTCATCCTGGCCGCGGGGGTGCTCAAGGCCGGTGACCTGACCGGTCCGCTCGGCGACGGCATCCGCGGCCAGGTGCTGGTCGGCAGCATCCTGTCCGGCGTCGGGGCGTACCTGTCCGTGCGGTTCCTGATGAAGTACTTCCAGACCCGGACGCTGACCCCGTTCGCCGTCTACTGCGTGCTGTTCGGCCTCGGCAGCATCATCTACCTGTCGGTTAAGTAGCAGCCCGGCTCACTCGGCGCGGGAGCGCCGGGCCCGGATGCGCGCGCGTTCCTTGGCGTCGAGCACGGTCTTGCGCAGCCGGACGGCGGACGGCGTCACCTCGGCGCACTCGTCGTCGGCGCAGAACTCCAGTGCCTGCTCGAGCGACAGCAGCCGCGGCGGGATCAGCCGCTCGAGTTCCTCGCCCGAGGACTGGCGCACGTTGGTCAGCTTCCGCTCCTTGGTGATGTTCACGTCCATGTCGTCGGAGCGGGAGTTCTCGCCGACGATCATCCCTTCGTAGACCTCGGTCCCCGGCTCCACGAACAGCGTGCCCCGCTCCTGCAGCGAGAACATCGCGTACGGTGTGGCCGGACCGGACCGGTCCGCGACCAGCGACCCGGTCGGCCGGGTCCGCATCGGCCCCGACCACGGCTCGTAGCCCTCGAACACGTGGTGGGCGATGCCGGTCCCGCGGGTGTCGGTGAGGAACTGGGTGCGGAAGCCGATCAGCCCCCGGGCTGGCACCACGAAGTCCAGCCGCACCCAGCCGGTCCCGTGGTTGGTCATGTTCTCCATCCGCCCCTTGCGCTGGGCCAGCAGCGAGGTCACCGCGCCCAGGTACTCCTCGGGCACGTCCACGGTCAGCCGCTCCACCGGCTCATGCCTGGCCCCGTTCACCTCCCGGATCACGACGGTCGGGCGGCCGACGGTCAGCTCGTAGCCTTCCCGCCGCATGGTCTCGACCAGCACGGCGAGGGCGAGCTCACCGCGGCCCTGCACCTCCCAGGTGTCCGGGCGCTCGGTCGGCAGCACCACGATCGACACGTTGCCGACCAGTTCCCGGTCCAGCCGGTCCTTCACCATCCGCGCGGTGACCTTGCTGCCCTTATCCCTGCCGACGAGCGGTGAGGTGTTCACGCCGATCGTCATCGAGATCGCCGGCTCCTCGACGGTGATCAGCGGAAGCGGCCGCGGGTCGTCCACGTCCGCCAGCGTCTCGCCGATCATGATGTCGTTGATGCCGGCCACCGCGATGATGTCACCGGCCGACGCCGATGCCGCTGGCACCCGTTCCAGCGCCTGGGTGCGGAACAACTCGGAGATCTTGACCCGCTCGATGGAACCGTCCCTGCGGCACCACGCCACCTGCTGGCCCCTGGTGATCTTCCCGCTGTACACCCGGCAGAGCGCGATCCGGCCCAGATAGGACGACGCGTCGAGGTTGGTGACGTGCGCCCGCAGCGGCTCGTCCGGATCATAGGAGGGCGCGGGCACGGTGTCCCGCAGCACCGTGAACAGCGGCTCGAGGTCGGGTGAGTCGGGCAGCGTGCCGTCCTCCGGCCGCTGCAGCGACGCCCGCCCGGCGCGGGCCGACGCGTAGACGATCGGGAACTCGATCTGGTCCTCGGTCGCGTCCAGGTCGAGGAACAGCTCGTAGCAGGCGTCCACGACCTCGGCGATCCGCGCGTCGGGCCGGTCCACCTTGTTGATCACGAGGATCACCGGCAGCTTGGCCTCGAGCGTCTTGCGCAGCACGAACCTGGTCTGCGGCAGCGGGCCCTCGCTCGCGTCGACGAGCAGCAGCACCCCGTCGACCATGGACAGGCCGCGTTCCACCTCGCCGCCGAAGTCGGCGTGGCCCGGCGTGTCCACGATGTTGATCGTCAGGCCGCCGTGCGTCACCGCGGTGTTCTTGGCCAGGATCGTTATGCCCTTCTCCCGCTCCAGGTCGCCGGAGTCGAGCACGCGCTCGGCCACCTGGGCGCCGGCCCGGAACGCTCCCGACTGCCATAGCATCGCGTCCACCAGCGTGGTCTTGCCATGGTCGACGTGTGCGACGATCGCGACGTTGCGCAGGTCGTCTCGGGTAGCGAGGCGGGCGGTCGTAGTGGGCATGCAGGAAGGCTCCGTGATGGACAAGGGATGCGCCAGGATTGGGCGCTACCAGCTTATTCGCTCATAGTTTCTGAACGTAAATTGCGCTGCCGATCTTCCGCGCTGGGTGCTCAAGTCCGGGCCGGCATGACCGGGCCGCTCAGGCTCCGTTGCGGGGTCCGTTGCGGGGTCCGTTGCCGGCTCCGTTGCGGGCTCCGTTCAGGAAGATGCTGAGCACGGCAGCGCTGGCTTCCTCGACGCCGGCGTGGGTCCGAGCCGACCGGGCGATCGCTCCCTCGATGAGGTCCGCGTAGCTGGCGAGCAGGATCTCGGCCGGCAGATCGCTGCGCAGCGTGCCGTCGGCGACGCCTCGCTCGACGAGACGCCGCAGCGGCTCGCTGATCTGCTGGTCGGCCGTGCCTGGCGGCTTCGGCCACAGGTAGGCCAGCGCGATGTACTTGCTGCCGGTGGCGATGAAGCCGCGGGTTATCCGGGCGAGGGCCTCCGGTACCGGGAGCGCGTCGAGCCGGGCCTCGTCGATTCGAGCCACCAGTTCGCGGGCCGCGGTGTCGGCAAGGGCCTGCAGCAGGGTCTCGCGGTTCGGGAAGTACCGGTACAGCGTGGAGCGCGCGACCCCGGCCGCCTCGGCGATCTCAGCCAGGCTGGCCGACTCGCGGCGCTCGGCGAGCACCTGGGCCGCCTTGTCGAGGATGACGGTGGCGACGTGATCGCGCAGCACCGGGCTTCTGGCCATGGTGGGAGCTTATCCTCCCGTTAGGAGACGCACGTCGTCTTGTTGTGAGACATTATTGTCCTAGATTGAGATTGATACGTCCCGACAGGGAAGGAGGCAACCCATGCAGTACCTGACCGTGGACGGCTTGCCGCCGGTGAGCAAGGTGGGCCTGGGAACGATCCGCTTCGGGGAGAAGGGCTTCGACCCGGCCACCGCGCGTGCCATCATCCGCCGGGCACTCGAACTCGGCATCACGCACTTCGACACCGCCCAGGCCTACGGATGGGGGCGCTGCGAGCGACTCCTTGGCGAGGCCCTGGCCGGCCGGGATCTCACCAACATCGTCGTCACCAGCAAGTACGCGCCGCTCGTGCCCCTGCCGACGCTGATCGCGCGGCAGGCCAGGGCCAGCCGGGCCCGGCTCGGGCGCCCGCAGATCCCGCTCTACCTGCTGCACATGCCCAACCCGCTGGTCCCACGGCGCGTGATCATGCGGGGGTTCCGGCGGGCACTGGAAGCCGGTGTCATCCGGTCGGCCGGGGTGAGCAATCACAGCCTGGCCCAGTGGCAGGCTGCCGAGACCGCCCTCGGCGGTCCGCTGGCCGCCAACGAGGTCCTGCTCAACCTGCTGCACCGCGGCCCTCTCGACGACCTCGTGCCCTGGGCCGCCGAGCACCGCCGGCTCGTCATCGCCGCCTCCCCGCTCGGCGTGGGCATGCTGACCGGCCGGTATGACCACGGCCATCCCCCGGCCGGCCTCTCCTGGCTGCGGCGGCTTGCCCTGCGCCACGCCGCGCTGCCGCCTACGGCGGCAAACCTGCGCCGGCTTGACCCGCTGCTGGAGGAGTTGCGCGCGATCGCAGACCGGCACGGCACGACGCCAGCCGCGGTCGCGCTTGCCTGGACCATCGGCCACGCGCCGGTCGCCGTGATCCCCGGGGCCTCCAGCATCGGCCAGGTTGAGGCGAACACCGCCGCCGCCGACATCACGCTGAGCCAGGATGAGCAACGGGCCCTGGTGGCCGCCGCCGGCCAGGTTCCGGGATCGCCGGCTCTGACCAGCGAGCGGGCATGACGGCGAGGGAGCGGCGGGCGCAGCCGCGGCCGACCCGCGTCGCGGTTAATCAGTAGAATATGTGTTCGACGTTGGGTAGAGTCACGTCGTGGCAGCGTACGTTCCGCCAGGGTGGCCGGCCGGCGTCCATCCGCCGGGTAGCGACGAATTCGAGCAGACGGCTGTGGCCTGGCTGCTCGATGTTGTGCCGCCCGACTACCGGCTGCACGGAGTGCTGCGCAGGCACCCGGTGGCGCTGGCCGTGCTGGCCAGGCATCACCTGGCCGCGTGCATCGTGGGCGCGCGCGACGGATACCGCACCGCCCGCGCCGAACTCGGGGAGCACCTGCCGCCAGGCGGCGTTGAGGCCGTGCTCGAGGCTTACCGCACCGAGGGGAGCAGGCTGGTCGAGACCGCACGCGCCGTCGACCTGGTCGGCCGGGCGCTGCTCGGCGAGGTCTTCACGCCGCAGCTTGCGGGCACGCAGGACGAGGGGCGCAGCACGGCCCGGGGCAGCACGGACCGGGGCAGCACGGACCGGGGCAGCAGCGCCGGCCAGCGCGCCGGGAACGGTCAGCGGGCCCGGGGAAAGCGGGCCGACACGAAGCAAAGAGCTGAGACCAGGCAAAGAGCTGAGACGGGCAAGCAGCGGGCAGGCGCCAGGCAGCGGGCCGCCGGCCCGGACGGCGCCGCGGCCACCGGCTCAGATGGAACCGCGGCTGTCGGCCCAGACGACGCTAGGCCGGCCAAGCAGCGCTGAGCCTGGCACGCTCGAGCGCTGGGGCCGACCGGTCGGCCAGGTCTTGCAGCCGTGAGGCGTCGCTCTCGCTGAACCGGCCAGGCTCTGCGGCGGCGGCCGCGAGCACGCCGGTCACTCTGCCGTCAACCATCAGCGGCACCGTCACCAGCGACAGCGCTCCGCGGGCCAGAGCCCTGGCCGCGGACTCCGGAAGCCCGGCCCTTCCGGCCGCCGGCTGGCCGCCGCCCTCGACCGCGGCGGCGCGCACCCGCAGCCC
>JASHOI010000494.1 GCA_030041195.1 Streptosporangiaceae bacterium
GTCGGCACCCACGCTCCCCGCGCCATCGCCGGACCCAACCCCGGCGGCGTCCGCACCCACGCACCCCGCGCCATCGCCCGACCCGACGCCGACCGCGTCCGCACCCACGCACCCCGGCTCGGCGCCCACGGCATCCGGAACCGACCACCGCACACGATCGCCCGGCACTTCGCCGGCGCGGTCCGGATCGCCCGCGACGTCGGCTGCGGTCACGGCCGAGCCGCGGGCTTCGCGAACTTATGACGCCGACTGGATCGCGGGTTCCGGGATCCTGATGGGGACCGGCCTTGGTGAGTTCGCCCGGCGCAGCAGGCGCGCGCTGCGTGGCGACCCGGCGGAGCCGCAGGACCAGGTGGTGTCCTCGACGGTCTCGTCGACCCTGACCTCGTTCGTCGAGCGGGTGCCCGCGCCGGAGCGCCCATGGCAGCCGGCGCCCAACCCGGACCGGGCTCCGGTTCGCCGCTATCAGCAGCGGCTGCCTGCCGCGGTGAAGAACGACTTCGTCGCGATGGCCAGGGGGCCGCTGATGCACGGCCAGCTGCTGTACCGGGACGTGGCCGAGAGCGTCGGCCTGAGCTGGGAGCTGCTCGCGGCCTGCGACTGGATGCAGTGCGGCGCCAGGACGCGCCTCTCGCCGGTGCACGGCGAGAAACTGGGTACCCGCAACCGCGACGGCTCCGTCTACTGGTCCAGGTCGGAAGCGCTTGAGCAGTGCGCCAGGGACCTGGTCTCGCTGGCGGGGGCGGTCTACGACATCGACCTGACCACCGAGATCGAACTGTCCGTCGCCGACCTGGCCAGGGTCTTCGCGGCGTTCCGCTGGGGAGGGCTGCTCAGGCGGCACCGCACCTCCGCGATGGAATTCCCGTATTCGGTGGCCGGGCTCACCGTCCAGCATATGAATATGCGCTGGCCCAACATTGGCGAACCGAATACGCCCGACAAACCGGGAGCGCGATTCCGCAAGCCATTTGGAGCCGTTCCCATCGTGCTCAGCCTGCATTACCCGGCCACGGTTTAGTTCCCGCACGCCGACCAGGAAGAAGGTAGAACGGTGGCTCGTCTTGTGCTCTTTCTGCTGAGCTTGCTGACCGGCGGCAGGCCGGCCCAGCGGGAACTGGCCTGGCAGCAGGCCGGCGGCAGCTACGGCAGGAACCCGGTGATCCCGCGTGCCGAGCCGGGCGGCGGCTCGCCGGATCGGCCCACGGTCCCGGCGCAGCCCGAGCCCGGCGGTCTCGGCGATGCCACGCCGCCGCGCCGGCCGCGGCGCCGTATCCCGCGGTGGGCCAAGTGGACCGGCGTGATCGCGGCCGGCCTGATCTTCCGCAGGGCGGTCGCGTCCGTCGCGCTGATCGCGCTGTCCGCCGCGCTGCACGTGGTTGGCGTCAACGTTCACCTGCCGAGCATCAAGTTCGGCTGGCCGTGGCAGACCAGCCAGGGCGTGGTGACCACGACCACGACCAACACCGACCTCGGCCCGTGGGTGCTGCAGAAGATCGAGGGGATCTCCAAGCCGGCGCTCGGCCGCGTCACGTTCAACTTCCTGTTCACGCACAAGGTGTCCAAGAGCATCGGCCCGTGGCCGTGCTGGTACGCGAGCACGTTCTACGCGGTCGGATACGCGTCCGCCACCGTCGATCTGAACCCCGGCGCCTCCTGGTGGGCGCCTTCCACGGGCCATTACGCGCTGCGGGTGCTGACCCGGCCGGCCGGCGGCAAACCGGGAAGCGTGAGCGTCACCCTGGTCCTGCCGCAGCCCCAGCTTCCGCAGTCCGCGCACGACGTGGCGATCGACGACATCCCGTCGAAGCCGATATCCACACAGCACAGCTGGACATACCCGGGATTCGGCTGCGGCGTTCTGCTGCGGCCGCAGTTTGCCGAGTCGGTGCTCTACGCGCAGGCCCAGCAATTGGCCTACTACAAGTCAACGCACGCGCCGCAGATTACCCGCCCCCTGATCGCCGCGGCGGAGACCGAGGCGGCGCAGACCATCAGGAACAATTTCATCCAGCCGACGGTGAACGCTTTCGGCTATACGCTCGACAGTTTTGCGATCACCTGGGCCAAGGTAACGTGATCTCCGACGGCAGGGAGAAAGCGGTACGAAGTGAGCCTGCGCATTGCGGTGGTCGGCGGCGGGATCGGCGGCCTGGCGGCTGCGGCGTTCCTGCATCGCGCGGGGTTGACCGCGACGGTCTACGAGCAGGCCGGCGAGATCAGGGAGATCGGCGCGGGCCTGGTCGTGGCGCCGAACGCGGTGCGGATGATCCGGCGGCTGGGCCGGATCGGGCAGTTCCAGAAGACCGCCGTGCCGCTCGAGGTGGGCTGGGAGTTCCGCCGCTGGCAGGACGGCCGGGTGCTGTTCTCGCAGCGGATGGGTGCGGAATGCGCACGGCTGTACGGGGAGTGGTGCTACACCGCGCACCGCGCCGACCTGCTGGACACCCTGCTCGCCGCGGTGCCGGAACCGGGGCCGCGGCTCGGCGCCCGCTGCGTGGCGGTACGCCGCGTTGGCGACGGAGCCGAGCTCAGCTTCGCGGACGGCTCGACGGCCGCCGCGGACGTGGTGATCGGTGCCGACGGCACGCATTCTGTGGTGCGCGAGGCCGTGCTGCGCGGGGCTGCGCCGGAAGCGCCGCGGTTCTCCGGGGTCTGCGCGTACCGCTGCCTGGTCCCGGCCGAGCTGGCGCCGGAGTTCGCGCTGCGCCCGGTGCAGACGCTGTGGCTCGGCCCCGGCCACCACTTCGTGCACTACCCGATCTCGGCCGGCCGGTACGTCAACGTGGTCGCGTTCGCGCCGGCGCACGACTGGCGGATCGAGTCGTGGACCGCCGAGGGCCGGATCGAGGACCTGCGCGCCGAGTTCGCCGGCTGGGACACCCAGCTCGCCAGCCTGGTGGCCGCGGCGGACCGGACCGGCCGGTGGGCGCTGCTGGACCGCGACCCGCTCCCCCGGTGGGCCGACGGGCCCATCGCCGTGACCGGAGACGCCGCGCACCCCATGTTCCCGTTCCTCGGGCAGGGTGCCGCGCAGGCCATCGAGGACGCTGCCGTGCTGGCCGGCTGCCTGGCCGGCGATCCTGGCGACCCGCCGACCGCGCTGCGCCGCTATGAGGCGCTGCGCAAGCCGCGTACCACGCGGGTCCAGCTGCTCAGCCACGCGCGGCTGCGCGCCAACCACCTGCCCGACGGGCCGGAGCAGCGGGCCAGGGACATCGCATTCGCGTGCGAGGACCCGCTCGCGCACAACGGGTGGATCTACGCCCACGACGCCGAACAGGCCGTAACGGAGCCGAGCCGGTGATGGCGCCGCGTTAAGGGCACTAAGGCTCGATCACGACCTTGACGGGATCACCATCGCGCTCGGCTACCACGCGCAGGGCCTCGGCGATGCCGGCGAGCGGGAAGTGGTGGGTGACCATCTCGGCGCCGCGGATCTTGCCCTGGGCGGCGAGCGCCACCGCGCGCTTGACGTTGTTGCCGCCCTCGCCGCGCGAGGTGTAAATGCTGATGTCGTTGCGGACGATCGCGGACAGGTCGATCGTCACCTTGCCCGGGTAGAACGCGACGACGACGATCTTGCCGCCGCGCTTGGTGGCCTCGGCGCACTGCTGCGGCGCGTCGAGGCCGCCGGAGCACTCGATCGTCAGGTCCGCGCCGGCGCCGCCGGTGAGCGAGAGCACCGCCTGCACCGGGTCGGTTTCGCGCGCGTTGACCACGTGGTCGGCGCCGAGCCTGCTGCCGAGCTCGAGCCGGGACGGGCGGGTGCCGACGAGGATGACCTGGTTCGCGCCGAGCGCCTTGACCGCCTGCACGGTGGTCAGCCCGATCGGCCCGGGGCCGAACACGGCGACGTCGAGCCCGGCGACGTAGCCGCCGGCCACGTCGAGCCCGTACAGGCCGGTGCCCGCGGTGCTGATCAGCACGGCGTCCTCGAAGGTCAGCGACGCCGGCAGCGGGTACAGCGAGCCGACGTGGTGCACCGCGTACTCGGCGAACCCGCCGTCCGCGGTCATCCCGGTGGCCCGGTGCCCCTTGGACCGGTCCCCGTAGTTCAGGCACGCCGTGTACTTGCCGGTCAGGCAGTTGTCGCAGCGCCCGCAGCCGCGGTGCGCCTCGATGCACACCCGGTCACCGGGGGCGAACTCGTCCACGCGGTCGCCGGTCGCGGCCACCGTGCCGGTCCACTCGTGGCCCGGCGTGTAGTCCCCGAACGGGGGCGTCTGCGGGAAGTGGCCGTCGAAGATCTTCAGATCGGTGCCGCACATGCCGCACATCGCGACCCGGACTAACACCTCGTCCGGGCCGGGCCGGGGAACCGGGCGGTCGACCACGCGGATGTCGCGCGGGCCGAACAGCACGGCGGCGCGCATCGACTCGGGGATCTGCGGGCGGGCCGCCGCGCTGGGCTCGTCGGTCATCGCGGACTCCTTCGCGGTCTGCTCCCATCGTGCAGCTTCTGGCCGTATTTGACCAGAAAAGCGGCTGCTTTCCGCGCCGCTCGCTCAGGGCAGCTCGGCCGGGCCCGGCGCCTGCTTCAGCGCGTCGAGGAAGGTCGCGGCCCAGTGCGTCACGTCGTTCTCGAACACCCTGCGGCGCATCGAGCGCATCCGGCGCCTGGCCTCCTGCGGCGACATCTTCGTCGCGTACACGATCGCGTCCTTCAAGCCGTCGATGTCGTGCGGGTTGACGAGCAGGGCGCCGACGAGCTCGTCGGCCGCGCCGGTGAACTCGCTCAGCACCAGCGCGCCGCTCTCGTCGTTCCGGCAGGCGACGTACTCCTTGGCGACGAGGTTCATGCCGTCGCGCAGCGAGGTCACCAGCATCACGTCGGCGGCCACGTAGAGCGCGGCCATCTCCTCACGCGGGAAGGACTGGTGCAGGTAGTGCACGGGCGGCGGGCCGCTCAGCTCGCCGTGCTGCCCGTTGATCCGGCCCACCGTGACCTCGACCTCGTCGCGCAGCAGGCGGTACTGCTCGACCCGCTCCCTGCTGGGGCTGGCGACCATGATCAGCACGTAGCCCGGTGACTGGAGCCGCGCCTCGTCCAGGAGCTCGCCGTACGCGTCCAGGCGGTGCCGGATCCCCTTGGTGTAGTCGAGCCGGTCGACGCCGAGCAGGACCACGTCCGGGTCGCCCAGCGCCTGGCGGATCTCCCGCGCCCGGGCCCGGACGTCCTCGCGGCTGGCCAGTTCGCTTTCGGCCCTCGAATCGATCGAGACCGGGAACGCGCCGACCCGGACCTCTCGAGCCTGCCGGGCCTGCCCGGCCTGCGGGCCCAGCCGGGCGGGGTCGGGCAAGACCCGCACCACCGACCCTCTCGTCGTCACCCCGGCGGCGCGGCGGCACGCCTGCAGGAAGTTCGACGCATCGTTGTGGCGCTGGAAGCCCACCAGGTCGGCGCCGAGCAGCCCGGCGATGATCTGCCGGCGCCAGGGAAGCTGGGCGAAGATCCCGTAACCGGGAAACGGAATATGGTTGAAGAAACCGATGCGCACGTCGCCGCGCAGCGCGCGCAGCATGCCGGGGACCAGCTGCATCTGGTAATCGTTCACCCAGACGGTCGCGCCGTCCGCCGCCTGCTCGGCCGCCGCCTCGGCGAACCGCCAGTTGACCGCCACGTAGGCGTCCCACCACGGGCGCCGGAACACCGGCGGCACGATCACGTCGTGATACAGCGGCCACAGCGTGGCGTTGCAGAAGCCTTCGTAGAAGTCACGGACCTCGTCCGCCGACAGGCCGACGCTGACCAGGTGCATGCCCTCGAAGTCGAACGGCTCCGGCGCGTCGTCCGCCGAGCCCGGCCAGCCGATCCAGGCGCCCTTCGCGTCGCGCATGACCGGCTCGAGCGCGGTGACCAGCCCGCCGGGGCTGCGCCGCCACTGGGCCGCCTGGCCTGCTTGGCCTGCCCGGCCCGCCCGGGCCGGCTCGGGGCCGGAGTCGTCGGCCTGGTCGACCCGGTCGACCGGCAGCCGGCTGGCGACCACCACAAAGTCGTAGTCTCCGGCCGTCCGGCGCGGCTTCCCGGCGTCGGCCGCCGCCTCGGAATCGGCAACATTCCTGGTCATGGACATCGGCTTCAGCCTATCGGGTGCCGAAGCAGAGCCACCGGCAGCGGGCGGGGCGCTCAGCCGCATGACAAAGCGCGGGGGGACGGTGTCCCCCCGCGCTGTTGCCCGTGTGTCAGGCCTCGGTCAGTCGGCCTTCCTGATGATCAGCGGGGACATCCTCGGCGTGCCGACCCCGGTGGCCTCGTCATATCCCGGCGTGGTCGGGAAGAAGCCGTTGTTCAGGGTGGTCTGGCCAACGCCGGTGATGTCGTGGAAGTACAGACTCGGGTCGGTCTGCAGCAGCCGGTACACCATCGGGTTGAAGTTGCCGCTGCGGTGGCCCTGGTAGCTGTCGCGGTCGGCAGCGATCCCGGACCACAGCGGGGACGACAGGCTGGTCCCGCCGATGCCGAACCATCCGGGCGACGGCTGGCTGCTGCTGAACGTCCCGCAGACGGTGTTCGGATCCGTCGTGACGTTGCCGGTGCAGTACTCGGCGTACGGCGTGTACTGGTCGGCGTTGGCCGAGACGTCGGGCACCTCGCGGCACGGCGTGCCCACCGCTGCGAACGCGCACTGGGTCGTGCCGTTCCCGGTGGTGGTGAACGAGTTGTTCACGCCCGGGCCCGCCTGGTACCAGGGCCGGCCCCAGAAGCTGCTGGATCCGCCACCGCCAGCGCCGGTGTCGTTGCACCAGTCCAGCCCCGAGAGGCCGTCCTCGTCGGCGTCCGCGTTGCACAGGCTGTCGACGTTCCAGACGCTCTCCACGCCCTTGGGGTAGGCCGGGTGCGCGGTGGTGCCCGGGTTGTCGGTCTGCCACGATGTGCCGCCGACGCTGGTCACCCACGGCTGCGACTCGGGGTCGTCGACGGCGAGCGTCTGCGGCGTGGTGCCGCAGTCGTACGCGCCGTCGTCGCCCGCCGAAGCGAACATGCTCTGCCCCTGCGTCGCCATCTGCTCGAAGGCCACGTCCTCGGCCTTGGCCATGGTCGCGCCCTCCTCGCTCTCGCACTCGCCCCAGCTCGAGCTGATCGAGGCCGCGCTGTCATCGTTGGCGATCTTGGTGTACTCGGCGACCTCGGTCTGCCCGGTCTCGTCGTTGGGGGCGTTGTACACGATGATGTGCGCCGCGTCGGGCGAGATCGTCAGCTGGGTCTCGATGTCGGCGTCGACCTCGATGTCGCCGGCGTAACCCTGCTCGGCGGCAGGGCAGGTGTCGCCCTTCGGGCACTTAGGGTGCAGCGGGCCACCGTCCACGTTCACGTTCTCCAGCGGCGGGGTGAACTTGCTGCCGTAGACGAAGTGCGCCCAGTGGGTGATGTCGGACTTCTTGTAGGCCGAGAGCTCGAACACGGCCAGCGTGACGCCCTTGCCCTTGCCCTTCGCGCCCACGTGCGGCGCGTCGTACAAGGAGTTGGTCTGCGGCGGTGTGAGGCCGCTGCACGACGGCCCGGCACCGTAGCCGCTGGCGAACGACGTGTCGTCTTCGAAGAACTCGGCCAGCTGCTCCTCGGTCGGGTAGCCGGTCTCGCAGCTCTTCTTGGCCGACGACGCCGCCGAGGAACGCCCGGCCGGGCGCACCGTCGACGTCGCGAGCTGGACCATGTCGTGCTCGCGCACCGCGCTGTTCAGCCCGAGCACGCCGAGCACGTCGGGGGCGAGCGAGGCGGGCAGCCGCGCGGCCGTGGAGTTGCCGAAGAAGCGCACCCCCTTGGCGCTGCGGTAATTGCTGAGGCTGGTGTCGAACGCGGCGGAGACCCGCTGGCTGGAGCCGGTCGCGCTGACCAGGAAGTCCGATCCCGAGTTCGTGATGGTCAGGCCGCTCTGCGTCAGGTAGTGCTGCACCGCCGCCGTGGTCGCGGCGGCGGGGCCGAAGCGCTTGTCGAACTCGCCCTTGGCCAGCCAGTGCTCGTACTTCTTGCTGGACGGGGTGTAGAGGTTCCGCAGCAGGGTCTGCAGCCCGACCAGGTCGCGCGGTGCCAGTGCCACCGACACCGTCATCTGCGAGCTGCTGAAGCCACCGGTCTTGGCGGCACCGGTAGTGGCCGGGTTCCCGCTGAGCGCGACCATGCGAGGCCCAGTCGTTCCCGATGCCGACGCTGAGGCCGCAAACGCGCCCGTCATCGCCGTCACTGCCAGCCCTAGCACGGCGATGGCTACGCCGCGAATAGGACGATGAATCAGGCGCATGCAAGCCCTCCTTGGCTTCATGACAAGTTCCTGTAGGTGTCCGGCCTGGTAGCCGACGCTCGCGGCAGGCCAGGGCAGCGCGGCGGCACGCGATGCGGGGCGTGCTGCAACGCCAGACCGGACGGGAAGTACCGCGGCTAAGCCTGATTTAAATGGAACAGCGTGTCAAGAAGCGAAAACTGTTACCAGGGTGACTTTTTTTGTCATCTTTTGTGATCTTGATTGGCCAGGGCCGATGCGGCGCGGCGGCGGGTTGGCGGGCAGGTGGCGCGCGGGAGAGGATCCGAAAGGTGACCGCCTCTGGGCTGCCCGGCACGCCGTTCTCGCTGCGGACGGCGTGGGAGCGCGGCCCCCAAACGCCGCTGCGCCGGTTCCTGCGCACCGAGACCGGCAGCGCCGCGGTCCTGCTCGCCGCCACGATCACGGCGCTGGTCTGGGCGAACGCGGACCCGTCCTCGTACACGGCGTGCTGGGGGACGGAACTGTCCATCCGGATTGGCGGCGCGGGCATCGCCGATGACCTGCACGGCTGGATCAATTCCGGGCTGATGTCATTCTTCTTCCTGGTCGCCGGGCTCGAGGCGCGCCGTGAGTTCGACATGGGCGAGCTGCGGGAAAGGCAGCGGCTCGCGCTCCCGGTGCTGGTCGGGATTGGCGGGATGATCGTTCCGATCGCGATCTACCTGGCCATCAACGCGGGCCGCCCGACGGCCGCCGGCTGGGGCACCGCGATGTCCACCGATACCGCGTTCGCCCTCGGCATGCTGGCGCTGGTCGGCTCCGGCCTGCCCGACCGGGTGCGCACCTACCTGCTCACGTTCGCGATCGTCGACGACGTGGTCGGGATCGTGGTCATCGCCACGGTCTACAGCACGCACATCGACCTGACCGCGCTCGCGGTCGGGCTGGCCCTGCTCGCGGTGGCCGTCGCCGCCCGGGCCGGGCGGATCCGGCGCGGCCCGCTCTACGTGGTGCTCGGCGTGGCGGCGTGGGTCGCGTTCTACAAGTCAGGCGTCGACCCCGTCGTGGTCGGCCTAGTCATGGGGCTGATCGCGGCGGCCCACCCGGCCGCCCGCAGCGACCTGGAGCGGGCCACCGAGGTGTTCCGGATGTTCCGCGAGCAGCCCACCCCCGACCTGGCGCAATCGGCGCGGGAGGGGGTGCGGACCGCGCTGTCCCCCAACGACCGCCTGCAGCAGGTCTTCCACCCGTGGACCAGCTACCTCATCGTGCCGCTGTTCGCGCTGGCCAACGCCGGCGTCACGGTCAACGCCGGCTTCCTGGCCCGTGCCTACACGGAGCCGGTCACGCTCGGCATCCTGATTGGCTACGTCGTGGGCAAGCCGGTGGGCACCGTCGGCGCCGCCTGGCTGCTCAATGTCCTCAGCCGGGGCCGGATCCGGCCGCCGATCGGGTGGGCAGCGGTGGCCGCGGCCGGCGCGATCGCCGGCATCGGCTTCATCGTCTCGCTGCTGATCGCGTCGCTGGCGTTCCACGGCACCGAGCTGGCCGAGGCCAAGCTCGGCATCCTGTCCGGGGCGCTGTGCGCGTCCGCGCTCACCTGGATCGTGGTCCGGCTGACGAACCTGCTGCCAAACCGGCTGCGGCTGCGCGCGCTGCTGGGGACGGCCGACACGATCATCGATCTGGCGGTGCCGGTCGACCCGCGGCGCGACCACATTCGCGGCCCGGCCAAGGCGCCGGTCACGGTGGTCGAGTACGGCGACTTCGAGTGCCCCTACTGCGGCGAGGCCGAGCCGGTCATCCGGGAGATGCTCGCCGACTACGGTGACGTCCGCTACGTATGGCGGCACCTTCCCCTCAACGACGTGCACCCGCACGCGCAGCTGGCCGCGGAGGGCTCCGAGGCCGCGGCGGCCCAGGGGCAGTTCTGGGAGATGCACGACCAGCTGCTTGAGCACCAGGGCGCGCTCAACGCCAGGGACCTGATCCGGTACGCGCGCGAGCTGGGCCTGGACGCCGACCGGTTCGCCCGCGACCTGGCGGGCGACGCCGGCGCGGCCAGGATCGACGAGGACGTGGACTCCGCCGACCTCAGCGGGGTGTCCGGCACGCCGACGTTCTTCGTCAACGGCAAGCGTCACCCCGGTGCCTATGACCTGGACGCGCTCTCCGACGCCGTGCGGGCCGCCCGGGCCCGCGTCCTGATAAACCAGCCCCGGGCCAAGACCCGCTGACCAAGGTTGATTTTGGCCGGGACGCCCGGGGGCGCGCCCCGGCCTGCTAGGTGCCGCCAGGTGCCGGTCAGGGAACCTCCTCCGGCGCCCGCGGCTGCTCTCAGAATCCGAGCAATCCGGACATAAGTCCGCATGATCGGATTATTGGGGAATCCTGTCAGTCGTATCGACTGGCGCGTTACCCCGCTCTGACAGGATTCCCCACTGCTGCTAGGTGGCGGCGGTGCCGGCGTCTAGGTGGCGGCGGTGCCGGCGTCGGGGGCCGATCCGAAGTGCGCGGGTGCGCCGCCCGCGGCCGACCCGGCGCCGCCGCTGCCCGGCTCGTCGCCCTCGGGCTCCGGTGCGGCAATCTCCCTGGGCTCCGGGGCCGCTGCCGTCGAGTCCGGGGCTTCGTCCTGCCCGAACGTGGGCCAGGCCGGGTTCGCCTGGTCGGCCGGG
>JASHOI010000495.1 GCA_030041195.1 Streptosporangiaceae bacterium
CCCGGCGTCTACCGGACCCGCGGCGACCGGCACGGCGAGCCACTGCTCGACCTGCTCGCCGAGCGCCTGACCGATTACCGTGCCTCGGTCCGCCGCACCTCGCCAGCCGGGCTCGGGGCCGCGATCGCCGCGGCGCTGGCAGAGCGCGGCGCGCGGCGGGTGGTCGTGCCAGCGGGCCTGGACCTCCCGCCACTGCCCGCCGCTGTCGAAACCGTTACCGACCACGGCGGCCTGTCCGCGCAGGACCTCGACGCGCTCGACGGCGTGATCACCGGCGCGTCGGTGGCGATCGCCGAGACCGGGACGATCGTGCTGGACGGCTCGCCCGACCAGGGGCGGCGCGCGATCACCCTCGTCCCCGACTACCACCTGTGCATCGTGCACGCCGGCCAGGTCGTCGAGCTGGTCCCCGAGGCGGTAGGCCGCCTGGAACCGCACGCCACCCGCCCGCTCACCTGGATCAGCGGCCCGTCGGCCACCAGCGACATCGAACTGTCCCGAGTCGAAGGCGTGCACGGTCCGCGCACGCTCGAGGTCATTCTGGTTGAGAGCCTGTTACGCGACGCCCCTCCGGCCCGGGCTGCCACTGAGCCCGGGCGTGCCGCGCGGAACAGCCGGGGGCTCGAAGTCGCTGCGCCACCGGCCTTATCGTGGGGAGCATGCTGGTTAAGGTCAGCAGCGACGCGGCGGGCTTCATTCACGGCCACGGCGGGCAGCTATGGGTCTGGGCCGCTTACTCCAAGATGTGCTGCTCGGGATCGCCCGCGTGGATGCACGCCGCGACGGAGCCGCCGCCGGGCCTGTCCGGGTTCAGCGAGGTCCCGGCCGACTTCGGCGTGCGGGTCTGGTTCCGCGGTGTCGGCGGCCAGCTGCCGGACGTGCTCGAGATCGATCTGCACGGCAGGCGCCGTCCCCGGGTCGAGGCGTACTGGGACGGCTGCCTGATGGCGATGGTCTAGCGGAGCCAGCCGCGGCGCGGGCGCCGGGACGCCCACACCGACTTCTCGATGCGGTCGTCCCGGGCGCCGGGCCTCTCCCGGTCCGTGCTCCCGTCGACGCCCAGTCATCCAGGAGCGTGCGGGAACGGGCCGGGCCGCCATCTGGCGTCATGCGGCTTCCCGCCAGCGCGCAACCTCTTCCTTGCTGACCCGGTGCAGTGGTATGGCCTCGATGCGGGCCTTGACCTCAGCGACCTCGCGCCCAGTGTCCGGGCGCTTGATCACCATCCACAGCGGGATGCCGGCCATGGCTGAGAAAATCACCGCGCAGAGCGGGATGTTCAGCCAGAACCAGGTGCCCATCACTCCTCCTCCGTCTCCTTCGTCGGGTTCGACCGGGCTGCCCCGATCGCTTGTATCTCCACCGTGCCGAGCTACCTTCTGTCCCGGCTCTCAAACGCCTAGCCCGCCGCAATGAACACGTAAAGCGATGGATGCAGTGCATAAGGTGACGAACGGGAGTCAGGCCCGGCGGACCGGGCCCGCTGTCGCGGTCGTCAGGTCGAGTGCGTATCCCAGCCCCGTGGCGGCCGCGGCCGCCGGCCGGACCGTGGCGGGTGCTCCGAGGTGACCAGCGCGCGCAGCCCCTCGTCGGGGTCCTCGGTGTCCCTCAGCCAGGTCAGCGCCGCCACGTACACCAACGGGATGAAGCAGAGCGCCGGGACGGCCCACATGATCCCGGTCGCGATCTCCTGATCGGCGACCGTGCCCAGGCCGGGGTGAGAATACGCGGTGAACCACGCGACCTGGGAGAACCCCAGGATGTAGGCGAGGATCCAGATCGTCCACATCGCCATCGCGGCGAAGAACGCGCGCGCCGGCCGGGACAGCCGGGGCAGGAACGGCGGCGACTCCGCGAGTTCAAGCCACAGCGCCGAACCCGCGCCGACCAGCGTCACCATCTCCCCCACCGCGAGGCCGGGCACGGTGGCCAGGGCGTCGACCGAAACCGGCAGCCTCCAGGCGATGGCCGCAGCGATGAACACCAGCAGCGTCGCGATGCCGCGCCCGAAGCCGGAACCGCGCCGCCCCGGCCGGCTCTCCCGCACCGGCCGCCCTGGCCCGGCGAACCCCAGCGCGCGCCACGGCGCGCCGAGTACCAAGAGCGCGGGCACGGCGACCGCGAACAGCACGAACTGCAGCGACTCGGCGAACACGTATCGCCGGGCATAGATCCCGGCCGGCGGCAGCAGGCACACCAGAATGAGGATGACGGCCGCGACCGCCAGCCACGCCCGCCCCTGGGGCAGCCGTCGCTGCACACGGTTATCGTCCATCGCGTGCCAGTATGCCCCTAGCGCGCGCTCCGCCGGAATGCCTCCCGGATCGACGCGGCCACCTGGTGCGGAACCCGGTTGATCTCGTCCCAGGTGAAGTGCACCACCTCGAACCCCTCCCGGCGCAGCGCCGCGTCGCGCCGCAACTGTGAAATGGCGCGGCTGGTCTCGGCGTACTTGACCGCCCCGTCGGCCTCACCAATCGTCCCCTGTCGCCGCCACAGGAAGTCGGCCCGGCCGATCACGCCGCCATCCTCGCCGCCCACCCAGACCTGGAGTTCGGGCGCGGGAATCCCGTGATCACGGAAGGCGACCCGCGAGATCGACTCCAGGACCGACTCGGACTTGCCGTCGCAAAAATCAACGACGAGTTTCGCCTGCCGGATGCCGGGCCACTTCGCGCAGTCCGCGACGACCGCCCGTAGTTCCTCCTTTGACGTCTGCCCGGTGCGCAGCGCCGAGTCCGCGACGACCACGCCGTCCCTAAACGGCGACGTGCGCGCCAGATCGACAACGGTCCTGGCCACGGACGTGACGCGGACCCCGCTGCGCACGGTCACGTGCTCATCCGGCAGCGCCGCAACATGAATATGCACGCTCGACCGGCTGGCCGAAGCGCTGCCGAGCCCGGGCGGGCGAGTCACCGCCATCACTCCGGTCGGCAGCCGCGGTCCCATCAGGTCGAGGCCGTGGATAATCGCTGCGCTCCGATGGCTGCCCGCGGGCCCGGGCCTGGCTGCAGCCAAGACCGCCGCCACCCGCAACGCATGCTCGCCCGCCGGGTCTCCGCGTAACTCGGTGGCGACTGCCGCGCGCACGTAGGAACCGCGCCCGAGCGGTGTCAGCACACCGTCACGCACCAAGCGCCGGATCTTGAACGCCGAAACCCCGGCCGCGTTGAGTTCCGCTGTAGTAACAATCCGCCTATAACGGGCATTCGACTGGCTGCTCATGCCGCCAGGATCGTCACTGCTGCCGACATTTCACGGGATCCGTTACTTTTGTGTCCCGGTTTACCCGTTTTGTGGTCACCGAACACGTGAACAGTCGAAACGATCAAGGTCGTGGGGCGCAGGCAGCCAGGGTGGGGGCGCACCACGGGGGCGGGCGCGCCAGGGTGGCGGGCGCACCACGGGGGTGGGGGCACCACGGGGCGGGCGCACCAGGGTGGCGGGGGGCGCCACGGGGGTGGGGCACGACGGGGGGCAGGGGGCACCAGCGTGGCGGGGGTGGGTGGCGCGTGGCAGGGTAGTGGGCGCCGCAGAGTGGGTGGAGGGAGGGCGTCCTGGGCGCTGGGCTGGCGGAGTCGCTTTCCGTCGTGCTGCTGGTCTTGGTGCTCGCCTTCGCGATTGTGCGGCCATGGGGCCACGAGGCAATGGTCGCGGTGCCCGCCGCCATCCTGGTCGTCGCCGTCGGCGCCATCTCGCCGCATCGCGCGCTCGTGGAGGCGCAGCGGCTCGGCCCGATCATCGGGTTCCTGGCGGCAGTCCTGATCCTGGCCCAGCTGTGCCAGGAGGAGGGGCTGTTCCGCGCCTGCGGAGCCTGGATGGCTCGCGGCACCCCAACGCCAACCCGGCTCCTCACCCGGGTCTTCGTCGTCGCCTCGGTCACCACCGCGGTGCTGAGCCTGGACGCGACCGTGGTGCTGCTCACGCCGATTGTGTTCGCCACCGCCGCCAGGCTCAACGCGCGCGCCAAACCGTACGTCTACGGCACCACCCACCTCGCGAACTCCGCCTCGCTGCTGCTGCCGGTCTCCAACCTGACCAACCTCATCGCGTTCGCCGCCAGCGGGCTGTCCTTCCCCAGGTTCGCCGGGCTCATGCTGGTGCCCTGGCTGGCCGCCATCGCGGTGGAGTACCTGGTTTTCCGGCGATTCTTCAGGACCGCCCTGAACGGGACGCCAGCCCCCACTCAAGCGGCCGAAACGGCCGGTGTGCCGGTGTTCGCCCTGGTCGTGCTCGCGCTCACCCTGGCCGGGTTCGTGGCCGCGTCGCTGGCCGGCGTCAACCCGGCCTGGGCGGCCGCGTCGGGAGCGGCGGTGCTCGCGGTGCGGGCGTACCGGCGGCACACCACGACACCGGCGGCGATCTGGCGGGCCGCGGATGTCCCGTTCCTCGCGTTCGTGCTCGCGCTCGGCATCGTGGTGGCCGCGGTGACCGAGAACGGGCTGGCCAGTGTCCTTGCGCGGGTGATGCCCGCCGGCACCTCGCTGCCCGCGCTGCTGGCCACGGCCGCGCTGGCGGCCGCGCTGGCCAACGTGATCAACAACCTGCCGACCGTTCTCGTGCTGCTGCCGCTGGCCGCCGTGACCGGGCCGGGCGCGGTCCTGGCGGTGCTGGTCGGTGCCAACATCGGCCCGAACCTGACCTACGCGGGGTCGCTGGCCACGCTGCTGTGGCGCCGGGTACTGCGCGAGCACGGCCAGGACGAGCCCGATCTGGGCGAGTTCACCAGGCTCGGCCTGCTCACCGTGCCCGCGGGCCTCGCGGCGGCCACCGTGGCACTGTGGGCGGGACTGAAAGTGATCGGAGGGTAACGGTGACGAGCGTGATCGCCTGGATCGTCGAAGGCACGTGGCCGGCGTGCGTCGACGCAACCCGCAGGATCGCGCCGCAGGACGCGGAGATCGTGCTGCTGCACGTCTCCGGCGGCGACGTTCCGGCAGCGGCGCACGGCGCGTACGTCGGGCTGCTGGGCCGGGGGCCGCGGCCGGATCGCGATCCCGGCCCCCGGATGGCTGAGCTCGGCGCCGCCTCGGCCACGGAACTGCTCGAGGCCGCGGCCCGGGCCCTGAACCGGCCGTGCTCGACCATCGAGCGACGCGGGCGCGTGGAGCGCGAGGTCGTCGCGGCGGCCGAAGGGGCCGATCTGCTCGTGCTGGCCAGGGACGGCGACGATACGCGCCTCGGCCCGAAGAGCCTCGGCCCGGCGAGCCGGTTCATCGTCGACCACGCTCCGTGCCCGGTCCTGCTGGTATGGCCGCGGGAGGTCCCGGGCACCGACTCCATCCCGCCGCCACCGCGCCACCACCCGCACCGGCCGGGACCGCCGGGACCGCCCGGCCCCGCATCCCCTCGCTGACTGCAAATTGCAGACGCGCACGGCAAATGCAGGTGCGACTGCACGTGCATCGCGTACTATGAAGCCGACCTCAAGACCCGTCGATGCTAGGGGGACCCATCATGCACCAGGCGCGCAACGGGATGCCCGCCGCGGACCTGCGCAACGTCACCTGGCGGAAGAGCCGCCACAGCAATTCCCAGGGCACCTGCGTCGAGCTCGCCGGCCTTCCCGACGGCTCGATCGCGCTCCGCAACTCCCGGCATCCCGAAAGCCCGGCACTCGTCTACACCCGCGCCGAGATCGACGCGTTCATCCGCGGTGCGAAGGATGGCGAGTTCGACGATCTGCTCTCCTGAGCGACCATTGCGCGGCGGCGGGCACCGGGCCTAGAAGGCCGGTGGTCCGCCGTCACCGCGCTAATCCGTTAGCGCAGCAGCGCCCAGACGACCTTCCCCGCGCCCTCGACCGGCTGCCAGCCCCACGCCTCGCTGCACGACTCCACGACCTGGAGGCCACGGCCGCTCTCCGCGCTGGCGCTCGCCACGATCAGGACCGGGCCGGCGGGTTCCGGATCCGCCACCATGCACATGAGATAAGAATCGCGGCGTAGTAAGGTCAGCCCAATCGGATGCTCTTCAGCCAGCCACGTAGACGAGAGCAAACCATGCCGGAGCGAGTTGGTCACGAGTTCGCAAACCACAAGCTCCGCCACATCTACCTGGGCAGCCATCCCCCAGTCTTCGAGTGTGATCTTGGTGAAGTCTCTGGCCCGCCGTGCCGATTCTGGGGCTGCCGGCAGGCCGCAGGTCGCTGCCGGCAGGGTCTGCCCGCCGACGGCGAGGGCCTCAAGGCCCAGCGGCAGGCGCGCAGGAAAGAACGTTCCCGGGTAACCGCTCGCGGTCAGGAGCCGGTCGTGGCTCACGCTGGCGTCCTCCGTCCTGACTCCGGCGACCGCCTGGCCATCCGTTCGATTCGGTGCTACAAGAGGCCGCATCTCGCGCGTCCGGGCTGCAAACGTTATCATCCACTATGTAACGTGCAGGCGCAAGACCTGATGCACGTGCAGACGGCATTGCCATCAGCATATGCAGAGGGCCGCGTCCGCAAGCGTCGAGTGCTGAATTTTCCCGACCAGATCCATCGTCCGGGGGGACCGACGTGATCTCGATTGAGCCGGGCAGCGGCCCCACGGTACGGCGCATCCTGCTAGGCACTCAGCTCCGCAGGCTGCGCGAGTCCAGGGGAATCACGCGCGAGGACGCGGGCTACCACATCCGGGCGTCGGAATCCAAGATCAGCCGGATGGAGCTCGGCCGGGTCGGCTTCAAGGAGCGGGACATCGCCGACCTGCTCACCCTTTACGGCGTGGACGACCCCGCCGAGCGTGACGCGCTTGTCGCCGTGGCGCGCGAGGCCAACGCGCCCGGCTGGTGGCACCAGTACGCCGACGTTTTACCAGACTGGTACCAGACCTACGTGGGCCTCGAAGAGGCCGCTTCCGTGCTGCGCGTCTACGAGGTGCAGTTCGTTCCGGGCCTGCTGCAGACGGCCAGCTACGCCAGGGCTGTGATCACCCGGGGCAAGCCGGGCGCGCCGGAAGAGGAGATCGAGCGCCGGGTCAGCATGCGCATCACCAGGCAGGAACTGCTCACCAAGCACAGCGGCCCCCGGCTGTGGGCGATCGTGGACGAGGCCGCGCTGCGGCGTCCCGTGGGCAGCCCCGCGGTGTTCAGGGAGCAGCTTGAGCACCTGATCGAGGTCACCCAGGACGCCCGGATAACGCTCCAGATCACGCCGTTCCGGGCCGGCGGGCCGATCGCCGAGGCCGGCGCGTTCACGATCATGCGCTTTCCCGACGAGGACCTGCCGGACGTGGTCTACCTCGAGCAGCTCACCAGCGCCCTCTACCTCGACAAGCGCGAAGACGTTGAACGGTACAGCGAGGTCATGGAGCGGCTCAGCGTCGAGAGCGAGCCGCCGGAACGCACCGCGGACATTCT
>JASHOI010000496.1 GCA_030041195.1 Streptosporangiaceae bacterium
TACGTCAGCAACCGTCCGCGCACTGGCAACGCACCAGGACCTGGCCATATGTCACACCTGAAAAGCGGAAGCTCGGCGGTTCGACCCCGCCCCTGACCACCCGATCACGGAACATCTGCTGGGCCTCTCACCTGCGCGAACCACGGGAAAAGAGGCAATGCCATGGCGCTCGGGGGCTTATTTTCCCGTTTCTCTGACCTGCGTAGACACTCAGGTGTGGATACATGCGCCTCAGCGGAACCGCAGGAAGAGAGAAAGTCGCGCAATCGCGCCGGCGGCGGCGCAAGCCGCTTGACGCGGGCCTGTTCCAGCCGGAGATCAGGGAGATGATCCTATTCTTCGATGGCCCCGCCGACGCGGCGTAGATGCTGCCGGAAGGTGTATGACGGGTCAGCGGCGCGCCGGGCCAGGTAGTCATCGAAAGCGGTCTGCTGGCGCAGTGTCTGGCCCTCCCGGATCCGGCGAGCCTGGTCGCGCTCGCTTAGCCAGATCTGGTGCGCGGTGACCAGCACCTGCTCGGCATGCTGCGCCGCGACGAACAACACGCCGTCGTCATCGGCGAAGACGACGTCACTGGCGCTGACCAGGTGCGGCCCGAACCGCGCCGCGACCAGCGCCTCGGGCTCCCGCTCGTCCAGCCGAACCGGGCCGGCCGGGTAGTTGCCGTAGCTGAAGACCGGAAGGCCGATCGCGACCAGTTCCGGCGTGTCGCGGTGCAGGCCCCACACCACCAGGGCCGCTATACCAGCCGCCTCGGCCTCCAGCACCGTCAGGTCGCCGATGCATGCCTCGTCGGAGCGGCCGCCGTTGTCGATGACCAGCACGTCGCCGGCCTGTGCCCCGCCAAATGCGTCCAGGAATACGTCCACGCTGCCGTAGTGGCGCGCTGGCAGCACCCGCCCAGCGACCGCCTGGCCGGACACGACCGGCCGGATTCCCGAATGGGCAGCCCGCAGCGGAACACCGCAGCGCAAGCAGGCATCGGCCACCAGCGGTGTGGACAGATCCGCGAACGCCTCCAGCATGGCGACCTCCCCGGTCCAGCACCCGGTACCGCCGGCCGCGCGGGTCCGGGCCGGTGCCATGATCCTACTGGCGCCCCGGCAGCAGCCATCTGTGCCAGCCGGCGCCGTCAGTCACGAGACTGGATCGGGCCCTTGAGCGGCGACGGGGCCAGCAGGCCGAGGTCGCGGGCGCGCGCGACGGTGTCAGCTCGGCGATGCGTGCCGAGCTTGGCGTACATGTGGCGCATGTGCGTTCTGACGGTGTTGTGCGAGATGGACAGTTCATTAGCGATCTCGGGCATGGACAGGTTGGTCGGCAGATAGCGCAGCACCCGGATTTCGCTTTGGCTCAGCGGCGCAAGCGGCGGTTGTGGCATGCCGGACGGCGATCCGGGGGTCTGTGCGGCCAGCAGGCTGAGGATCTCGGCGATCATGGCGCCGTGGGCGGTGCGCTGCCGGGCATGGCGCTTGAGCAGATCGGGCGCGGGATCTAGCAGGAACAAGAACAGCGCGCTGTCGGGTTCAGCGAGGTCGAGGGCGCGTTCGAGGGCGCGGCCAGCGGCTACCGGGTCGCCGAGCGCGTCCTGGGCTATTGCCTCTAGCAGAAACGCATGAGGTAGCCAGCCCCAGGGAAGTGCCGAAGCCGAGCCGTCGAGGACCGGTGCTAGGACTGCGGCCGCCGCTCTGGGGTTACCTTGCGCCAGCCGCAACGCGGCTGCGGCAGTGCGTATCTCTCCGCGTTCGCGGTCTTGACCGCCGAAGCCAACCAGGATTTGCTCGGCTGCCTCGGTATCCCCGAGACGGGCCAGGATGTACAGCAGCATGGCCCGCGCCCGCGCCAGGAGCAGGTTTGGTGCATCCAGGCGCTCGGCCAGCCGCTCGGCGGCCCGGAATGCGGCCAGCGCATCGGCGTCCCGGCCGCGCCCCAGCTCGAGCCGCCCGCGGATGTACTGCACCGCCAGCCTCGCCGCGGGCTCCGCATCCTCTGTGACAGTTCGCTCGGCGCGGTGAACCCAGGCCTCCGCCTCCTCAGGCCTGCCCTGCCCGACGAGCACGGATCCGAAGGTCAGGTACGCGATGCCGGCGGCCGGATCTTCGGTCCAGCCGTGCTGCTGAGCCAGCTCGATCGCTTGCCTGCTGCGCTCGGCGGCCCGCGCGGCAGAGCGGTAGATCTCAGCAGCTGCCTGATACGCCAGTCCGGTGAACTCCAGGAACGGCCGCCCGGTGCGGCGCGCCAGCGCTATCCCCTGGCCCAGGTGCCGCTCCGCTTCCTCGGACCGCGTAGTCCAGACCTCCGTGCTGCCTAGGCTGATCAGTGCCAGCGCGCGGAGCTCGTCGCTCAGGCCGAGCTGTGCCGCCAGCGGGGCCTCGGCCAGGGCCTGCAGGCCCTGCGCTTCCTTGGCGACTTTCGGCAGGTTCCCCCGCTGCCGGGCGTGCAGCAGCCGTACGACGCCGAGCAGCACCTGAAACTTGCCGCGCCGGCTGGCCTCCACCGACGCCGATCCCCCCTCCGCCAGACGCAGGTACCGCTCCGCCGCTTCGAGCGATCCACGGGCCAGCTCATCGGCCG
>JASHOI010000005.1 GCA_030041195.1 Streptosporangiaceae bacterium
TCGTTCTCAGCGAGGATCCGGAGCAGGTCGGCCGCGAACGCCGGCCCGCTGGACGGTGTCGTCGAGTTCGACAGCTTGATGGCCGCGTCGCCGCTCGCGGCGTCGATCCGCAGCACCCCGGTAAACCCGGGCATCGAGCCGGTGTGGCCGTAGCTGCGGCGGCCGCCGGAGTTCCAGAGCTGCAGCCCGAGCCCGTAACCGAGGTCCCACGGCCGGTCCGGCTCGTCGGAGACAGCGACCGGCCGGCGCATCTCGGCCAGCGTTTCGGGGTTGAGCAGGGTGCCGCGCCCGGGGCCCGCGCCGGCCAGGAATCCTGCCCAGCGCGCCAGGTCGGCGACGGTTGTCCACAGCTGGCCAGCGGGCGACATCACCGCCGCGTCGTGCTCCGGCTCGGGCAGCAGCAGGTCAGCGTGCGGGTGCACGGCGAAACCGATGGCATGCGGCGGCTGCGGCCTGACCGTGGTCCGGTGCATGCCCAGCGGGGCCAGCAGTTCCTCTCCGATCACGTCATACCAGGGCCTGCCGCGCAGCCGAGCGATGAGCTCGCCGAGCAGCGCGTAGCCGACGTTGGAGTAGTGGAACTGCCAGCCAGCCCGCATCCGCCGCGCGTCCGGGCCGAGCGATCCGGCCGCCAGGGCGCCGAGCGGGAACCCCGCCGTCCGCTCCCACCACGGCCCGGCGGTCTCGGCGCGCAGCCCGGAGGTGTGCGACAGCAGCTCGCCGATGGTCAGCTCGCTCGCCCCGGCCGCGCCCGGGACGTGCCGCCCGATCGGGTCGGACAGATCCAGCCGGCCCTCGTCGCGGAGCCGCAGCACCGCAACCGCGATGAACGTCTTGGTGATGGAACCCGCCCGGTACTGCACGTCCGCATCCGGCGCCGGTCCCGTCGTGCCGCCGATCCGGCCGCGCCCGCCGGACCAGACCAGCTCGGCGCCGCGGACCAGGCCGGCCGCCACGGACGGCAGCCTGTGCCGGATCTGCTCCTCTGCCAGCCGCGCGGCCAGCAGCCGCCGGGTGCGCTCATCGGTCACGCCCGCCTACGCTAGGCCGTCCCCGGTTCTTGTGAAACCCCCAGGTGCGTCAGACTGGGCCATGGGCCGGAGACCGCGCCGAGGCCGCGCCCACGCGGCCCATGCACCGAGAGGATCGCAGTGCCCTACAAGGTCCCGGAACGCGACGTCGTCGCGATCGTCGATGCGCCGCCGACTCCCGTGGCGCTGCTGGCTCCGGGCGGACGGTTCGTCGCGCTCGTCCACTACGAGTCGCATCCGCCGATCGCCCTGCTCGAACGCCGTTATCTGCGGCTGGCCGGAGTCCGCCTGGATCCGGTGCTGGCCGGGCGCCAGCGAGTGCGCCGGCTGACCGGCCTTTCGGTGCTCCGGCTGGCCGACGGGACCGAACGGGCCGTGGCCCTGCCGGAGGGGGCACAGCCGAGCGTTCCGGCCTGGTCGCCGGACGGCGGCGCGTTCGTGTTCACGGTGGACGAGGCCGACGGCATCGGGGTGTGGCTGGCCGACGCCGAGTCGGCCACGGCGCGGCAGGTGCCCGGGCTGCGGGTCCGCGATGTGCTCGGGGGTGACCCGCTCACGATCGGCGCGGCGGTCAGGTGGGCCCGCGACGGCGGCTCGCTGCTGGCGCTCGGCGCGCCGCGGGAGGCGCCAGAGCTGCCCGGGGCGCTGCTCGAGCCGCGCGTCGAGGAGACCGAGGGCAAGCGATCGCAGATGGCGACCTACCAGGATCTGCTGCGGACCGCCGCCGACGCCGGCGCGTTCGAGGCGCTGGCCACCACGGTCCCGCTCCGGGTCGAGCCCGGCACCGGGGCGGTGAAGGAACTGGGGCCGCCAGGGCTCTACCAGCGCCTTTCCGACTCCCCGGACGGCGAGCACCTTCTGGTGCACCGTCTGCGGCGGCCCTTCTCGTTCCGGGTCCCTTACCAGTATTTCGCGCGCAACGTCGAGGTCTGGTCGGCCGAGGGCGAAGTGCAGCGCGTCATCGCCGAGCTCGGGGTCAGCGACGAGGTCCCGCGGCAGGGAGTGCCGACCGGCCCGCGGCAGGTGTCCTGGGAGGAACGGGCGCCGGCCACGCTGATCTGGACCGAGGCGCTGGACGGCGGCGACCCGGTGGCGCCGGCCGAGCACCGCGACCGCGTGATGCGGCTGGCCGCGCCGTTTGCCGCGGAGCCGGAGCGGGTGTTCGATGTGCAGCACCGCTGCCTCGGCTGGCTGGACCTGGACGAGCCGGATCAGCTGCTGCTGACCGAGCACGACCGCGATCGCCGGTGGCTGACCACCTGGATGTGCGACCTGGCCGAGCCGGAGCGCCGCCGGGTCCTGTTCGACCACTCGGTGGACGACGCCTACGCCGACCCCGGCTCGCCGATGATGGTGACCAACCCCGACGGCAGCCGGACCGTGCTGCAGGACGGCTCGGTGATCTACCTGCGCGGGGACGGGTCGACGCCGGAAGGGGACCGGCCGTTCCTCGACCGCCTCGATCTCGCCACGCTGGAGAAGCAACGGCTGTACCAGAGCCCGGCGGAGGGCCTGGACCAGGTGATGGGCTTCCCAGCGCCCCCCGCCGCCGCCGAAGCCCCCGCGGGCGCCGTGCCGCAGCGCACCGAGATCCTGCTGTGGCATGAGAGCAGCAGCGAGCCGCCGAACCTCTACGTCGCCGAGCTCGACGGCTCGGCCGCGCGCGCGCTGACCGCCTGGCCGGACCCGCACCCGGAGCTGACCTCGATGCACAAGCGGCTGATCGTGCACGAGCGCGGCGACGGGGTCCAGCTTTCCGGCATGCTGCACCTGCCGCCGGGCTACGACCCGGCCAGCGGCGGCCGCCTGCCGCTGGTGATCTGGGCCTACCCGCTGGACTACGGCGACCCGGCCACCGCGGGCCAGGTCCGCGGCAGCAGCCAGCGGTTCACCCGGCTGAACGCCCTGGAGCCGACGTGGTTCGTGCTGCGCGGCTTTGCGGTGCTCTCGAACGCCACGATGCCGGTGATCGGCGATCCGGAGACGATGAACGACTCCTTCATCGAGCAGGTCACGGCGTCGGCGCGGGCGCACATCCAGGCCCTGGACGAGATGGGTATCGTGGACCGCTCGCGGGTGGTGGTTGGCGGGCACAGCTACGGCGGGTTCATGACCGCGAACCTGCTGGCGCACACCGACCTGTTCACCGCCGGGATCGCCCGCAGCGGCGCGTACAACCGGACCCTGACACCGTTCGGCTTCCAGGCCGAGCGGCGCAGCTTCTGGGAGGCGCCCGCCGTCTACGACCAGCTGTCGCCGTTCCGCTTCGCGGACCGGATCACCGCGCCGCTGCTGCTCATCCACGGCGAGCTGGACAGCAACTCGGGCACGTTCCCGATTCAGTCGGAGCGGCTTTACCAGGCGATCCAGGGCAACGGCGGGACCGCACGGCTGGTGCTGCTGCCGTACGAGAGCCACGGCTACCTGGCCCGCGAGTCGGTGCTGCACGTGCTCGCCGAGCAGTTCGACTGGCTGCGGCGCTGGCTCGGCTGACCGCCAGACCCGGGATCACAAAGAGAGTCACCCGGGGGCCCGGCGGTCCACAGGCCGGGCCCCTCCGGGTGACGTGCGCGGCAGTGCCGGATTTGCGGGAGCAGGACAGGTTCCGGCGGGCCCTCGGCCGCGCTATGGAAATAGCACACCGCAGCAAGGTGGGACCACGCTGAGTATCGTCTTCGGATCACCTGGATAGTGAGGCGGCGTCTGGGCGCCGGGACGCCGCGTCAGCGGGCAAACAGGCCGTTGATCGCGCCGAAGCCGAGCGCCGCCTCGAGCCCGCCGTAGCTGCCCCCAGCGAGCAACTCGGCCGCCGCGTCCCTGGCGACGGTATAGGCCGCCTGGGCGATCGCGGTGCCGACGCTGACCCGCCGGACGCCGGCCGCCGCCAGCTCGCCGACCGGCGGCGCGCCAGGCCCAGCCATGATGTTGACCGGCAGCGGCGACGATCTGGCCAGCTCGGTTATGGCCGGCAGCGCGGTGAGACCGGGCACGAACAGGCCGTCAGCGCCGGCCTCGGCGTACCCAGACGAGCGGGCGAGCACATCGGCGAGCCGTCCCGGCGCGGCCCCGATGCCGTAGAGGAATACGTCGGTCCGCGCGTTGACAAACAGCCCGGGCAGGCCGGCGGCGTCCGCAGCGGCCCGGGCGGCCCGGATGCGGGCAGCCTGCGCGGCGGGGTCGAACAGCGGGCCGCCGGGGGCGCGGGAGTCTTCGACGTTCACGCCGACCGCGCCGGCGGCTATGACGGCCCGCACCGTGGCGGCCACATCGTCCGGGCCGGGCCCGTATCCGCCTTCGATGTCGGCCGTCACCGGGATCGCCACCGCGGCCGCGATCTCGCGGACCCGCTGTGTCATTTCGGTGCGGGTGAGGCTCTGGCCGTCCGGGCGGCCGAGCGACCACGAGATGCCGCCGCTGGTGGTGGCGATCGCCTGCGCGCCGGCCAGCGCGATCACCGCCGCACTGCCGGCGTCCCAGGCGTTCGGCAGGATGAGCACGCCGGCCTGGTGCAGGGCCCGAAGCCGCTCGGCACTGGCCAGCTGGGTCTTTCCGGTCATGCTGTTCCTTCGTCCGTTGCCGGGCCGGGCGCCGTGCCGGAAGCGTTCCCGGCGCGGCGCCGCGCCGCGGTGCCTCAGATGCCGACGACGAGCTGGTGGTCGAGCTCGACGAACTCCGTGATCAGGTCGGCGAACCTCCCGGCGATGAGCTCCTTGTAGGCCGAAGAGCCGGTGTGCGCGTCGTAGGCGGCCTGGTCGGCGAAGTGCTCGACGAACAGCAGATAATCCGGCCTGGCCGGGTCGCGGTAGACGCGGAACGACAGCGTGCCCGGCTCACTGGCCGGCCCACGGGGCGCGAACTCCTCGACGATCGCTTCGACCTCGGCCTGCCGGCCGGGCTTGAGGTTGATCGGGAACACCTTTGCCAGCACGAGCAATCCCTCCTGAGTCAGGCGCAGCGATGCGCATCCGATGCGGTCAACGATGCCGGCCGGGGCCGGGGATGTCTGGCCGGATCCGGACCGATGGTGCCCGGCCGCAGGCGCCCGGGATCTTGTCCGGATCCGGCCAGCGGCGCTGCCGCGCGGCGCCTATACCTGAAGAGGTGACCAGCTACTCGGCCGTGCTGACCACCGGGATCTACTGCCGGCCTGGCTGCGGCGCCAGGCCGCTGGCGGAGAACGTGCGCACGTTCGAGATGGCCGCGAGCGCGGAAGCGGCCGGGTTCCGGGCCTGCCTGCGCTGCCGCCCGTACCGGTCAGCGAGCCCCATCGCTTCCGGGGCGCCGGAACTCGTCTGCCGCGGAGTCCAGCTGATCATCGACGGGGTGCTGGACACCGGCACCGAGGCTTCGCTCGGGGCGCGGCTTGCGGTCTCGCCGCGGCATCTGCGGCGGATCTTCAACGACCACCTGGGCGTCACGCCCGACCATCTGGCCCGGTCGCGGCGAGCACATTTCGCCCGGCGGCTGCTCGACGACACCGACCTGAACGTGGCCGACATCGCGTTCGCGTCGGGGTTTGCCAGCCTGCGGCAGTTCAACCGGCAGATGCGCCAGGTCTTCCTTGCCTCACCGCGCGAGCTGCGGGACCGCCGGCACCGCACCGACCGGCTGGCCGCCGACGGCGGTCTGACCATGCGGCTGCCGTTCCAGCCGCCCTTTGACTGGGATCACATGGCGGCGCTGCTTGCCGACCGCGCCGTGCCCGGCGTGGAGTCGGTGTCCGGCCGGGTCTACCGCCGGACGATCAGCCTCGACGGCGCCCCGGGCGTGCTCGAGGTCCATCCGGGAGGACCAGATCACCTGCTGCTGCGCGCGCACCTGCCGTACTGGGAAGGGCTGATTCACGTGGCGGAACGCGCCGGCCGGATGGTCGGCGCCGACGCCGCCCCCGCGGCCCGTGCGCCGGGAGCCTGGGGCCCGTTCGAGGCGGCTGTCCAGGCCATCGTCGCCGAGGACGGCGAGCACCCCGGCGCGGCGAGCGCGCGACTTGGCCGGCTGGTGCGCCGGTTCGGCCCGCGCGTGCCGGGGCTCACCCACGGGCTCACGCACCTGTTCCCGTCTGCCGAGGTCCTGGCCGCCGCGGACCTCGGCGGCCTCGGCCTGCCCCCGGCTGCCGCCAGCAGCATCGCCGCCCTCGCCGCCGGCGTTACCCGTGGGCAGATCGCGCTCGACCACGCCGTCCCCCGGTCAGACCTGGTCGCCTCGCTGACCGCGGTGGCAGGTATCGGGCCGGCCACCGCCCAGGAGATCGCGGTACGGCTGGGCCACCGCGACCGGGCGCGCTGAGCGCCAGCGGCCGCCGGCGTTACCGGGAGTTAACATTGTCAACACTTGCGTGTTGCTGCACTATGAAGCCGTGGCACATACTCGTGTCGGCCGGGCCGGCTATCACCACGGCGACCTGCCCAACGCGCTGGCCGACGCAGCGACCGACCTGGCCCGCCGCGGCGGCCCGGAGGCGGTCGTGCTCAGGGAGGCGGCGCGCCAGGTCGGCGTCTCGGCCGCGGCCGCCTACCGGCACTACGTGGGGCACGGTGAGCTGCTGCAGGCGGTCAAGCGGCGGGCGCTCGAGTCGCTGGCCGACGCGATGCAGAACGGCCTGGACGGCGGCGAGCCGCTGCCGGATCCCGCCGCTGACGCGGTGCGCCGGTTCACGAACCTGGGCCGCGCCTACGTCGGGTTCGCGCTGACCAACCCCGGCCTGTTCCACACGGCGTTCTGCCAGCCGGGCATGGGGCGCCCCGACCGTGAGGTGAAGGCGCGGATCGAGGCCAGCCGCCCGTACCAGATCCTGTCCGGGTCGCTCGACGAACTCGTCGCCGCCGGCCTGCTCCCCGGTACCCGGCGCGGTGTTGCCTCGATCGCGTTCTGGGCGGCCGTGCACGGCCTGGCCACCCTGCTCGTCGACGGGCCGCTCGCGGCGATGAGCGAGCCGGAGCAGCGCCTGGCCATCCAGCGAACCCTGGACATCCTCATCGAGGGCATCGGCTCGGCCCCCGGCCCCGCTTAGCCCCGGAAAATCCCGGGAACGGGTGCGCGGGCGGCAGACTTGTCCATCTGGGCGGTCCGAGTTCGTCGTCATGGCGACCGGCCGCTGCGGACACCGGCCGTCCGGACCGTGAAACCCTGGAGGAGCCATGAAGTACCTGCTGCTGATCTGCAGTGACGAGAACGCCGAGCTGACCCCCGAGGAGCAGGCGGAGATCGGGCCCACGATGGACGCCTGGCTGAAGGACGTCGACGGCCGCGGGGTCCGCCTGCTCGGCAGCCAGCTCCGCCCGGTCAGCGACGCCACCACCGTGCGGATGCGTGGCGCCGACGTGCTGGTCGCCGACGGGCCGTTCGCCGAGACCAAGGAGCAGATCGCCGGCTTCGACATCATCGAGTGCGCCGACCTCGACGAGGCGATCGACGTGGCGTCCCGGCACCCGGTGGCGAGGTTCGGGTCGATCGAGGTGAGGCCGTTCTGGACGGACTGAGCGCCGACGTCGGTGACGCCGTCGCCGAGGCGTTCCGCGAGGAATGGGGCCGCGTGGTCGCCGCCCTGATCGGGATGACCGGCGACTGGGACCTGGCCGAGGAATGCGCGCAGGAGGCGTTCGCCAGCGCGCTGAAGACCTGGCCTCGCGACGGCGTGCCGCGCCGCCCGGGCGCCTGGCTGACCACGGTGGCGCGCAACCGCGCCCTGGACCGGCTGCGCCGCAGCGCGGCGGAGGCGGCGAAGCTGAGGGAGGTGGCCGCCTTGGCACCGGCCGACGATCCCGGCCCCGACGACGACAGCGGGATCAGGGACGACCGGCTGCGCCTGATGTTCACCTGCTGCCATCCGGCGCTGCCGCTGGAGGCCAGGGTCGCGCTCACCCTGCGCACGCTGGCCGGCCTGACCACGGCGGAGATCGCCCGGGCGTTCCTGGTGCCGGAGCCGACGATGGCGAAGCGCCTGGTCCGGGCCAAGAACAAGATCCGTCATGCCGGAATCCCGTACCGGGTGCCCCCCTCACACTTGTTGCCGGAACGCGTCGTCGGCGTGCTTGCCGTGCTCTACCTGCTCTTCAACGAGGGGTACGCGGCCAGCGCCGGGGCCGACCTGGTGCGCCAGGGCCTGTGCGCTGAGGCCATCCGGCTGGCCCGAGCCCTGGCCGGGCTGATGCCCGACGAGCCCGAGGCACTCGGCCTGCTGGCGCTCATGCTGCTGCACGACTCCCGCCGCTCAGCCCGCGTGGACGCCGCCGGTGACCTGGTAACGCTGGAAGACCAGGACCGCGCCCGGTGGGACCGCACCGAGATCGACGAGGGCACCGGCGTCCTCGACGCGGCGCTGCGCCGCGGCCGCCTCGGTCCCTACCAGCTGCAGGCGGCGATCGCCGCGTGCCATGCGACGGCCCCGGACACGGCCGCAACCGACTGGGCCCAGATCGCGCTGCTGTACCGGACGCTCGGCCAGGTCGCGCCCTCGCCGGTAGTCGAGCTGAACCGGGCGGTCGCCGTGGCCATGGCCGAGGGCCCCGAGGCCGGGCTCGAGCTGGTCGCGGCGATCGAGCATTCCGGCCTGCTGAACGGCTACTACCTGCTCCCCGCCACCCGGGCCGACCTGCTCCGCCGCCTCGGCCGCCGGGCCGAGGCAGCCGCCAGCTACCGCGCGGCCCGCGACCTGGTCGCCACCGACGCCGAGCGCCGCTACCTGGACCGCCGCCTGGCCGAAACCGGCCCCCCGCCCTAACGCCCCGGGCGGCCCGCATCCCCCCGCCGCCCGGGGTTCTCGTTGCCCCTGTGGCTACGTCGCCTCGCTGGCTGGCACTCGCCCGCCGGCCGTTACCTGGTTTCGGACGTTCACGGCGCTCCCGCGGCACAGTCCGGATGCCGCTCGGCTATACATATCACTCGTCCGGTAACCACATTTCAGACATATAGCCCAATAAAATGAACGGATCCCGTGATAAGTGGCGAGCCGAGGTCAAGGTGCTGCGGGTGACGGTGCGCGCGGCGCCCACCATCTGGTCGCGGGTGCCTCCAGCTACCCCGGTTTCGGACAGTCGTGGTTGGTTTCAGTAGGTGTCCGAATATCTCTCCAGCGCACAGTTACTTCGCTTGGTGATCGCATTCCGGACATATAGGCATCGGAAATGGCTGAAACGAAGGAAAAGTTGAGGGGCGAGGTGGCAGGGGAGCGGCAGTGGTCGGCGCGGCGAGGGCGGCGGAGTAGCGGCCGCTGGCGTGGGGCAGCGGTCGGCGGCGCAGACGCGGCAGGGCTGGCGGCGCAGACGGGGCACCGGTCGGCGGCGCAGATGGGGCAGGGCCGACGCCGGAGACGGGGCAGCGGTTGGCGGCGCGGAGGGGGCAGGGCCGGAGGCGTTGGCGGGGTGAAGGCGGCGGCGTTGGCGCGGGCGCGGAAAATATGTTGACAGTGTTTACTTTGGAGGGTCATACTGGAAAAGTAAACAGTGTAAACATCGGGTGAAGGTGGTTCCAGTGATCGACATGCAGCTTCTGAACGATGCCCTGCTGGCCGTCGCGTTCGCGGCGGGGGTGGCGATCCTGCTCGCGGTAGCGATCGTCGCAGCCGAGGCACTGGCGCGACGGCACGAGCGCCACGGCATCCGCGAGATCGAGCAGCACCTGGCCGCGGTGGCGGACGAGCGGAGCTCGGCGTCTACCCACTGATCTCCGGATCCAGCCGGCTCTTGAGATCCGGCCGACTCTGCGGGCTCCAGTCGGCTCTGCGGATGCAGTCGGCTCTCGGGGTTCCAGTCGGCTGTGCGGATGCGGTCGGCTCTCGGGGTTCCAGCCGGCTGTGCGGATGCGGGCGGTTCTCGGGATCCAGCGGGCTTGCGGACACGGGCCGGCTCTGCGGAGCCGGCCCAGCCGGGGCGGGCCCTCGGCGTCAGAGCGTTAGCAGCTGGCCGTTCCCACCGGGACCGGTAACGGGCCGCTGACCGGGCCCGCCGCGGGCTGCGGGTTCAGCGGCGTGACTTTGACCTGCAGCGTCTCCCGGTCGATCACCAGGGCGTGGCGGTTGGGCAGCGGCGTCCAGCCATCCTGGGGCCAGCCCGTTGAGGCCACGACGATGCCCGCTTCGGTCTCGAGGTAGGCGAGATCGAAGTACTGGTCCGCGGGCTGCTCGACTCCCTTGGCGGCCAGGGCGGCGTGGGGGATGCGTTCGGGCCAGTAATAACAGACCGCGTACAGCGCGTCAGGAGTAAGGAGCACCGCGTTCAGGCTGTTCGGCGAGAACATCTGCCCGATGCGGGCGGTCGTGTGCTCGAACGCGGTGATGATGTCGCTGCCCGCCTCGAGGCCGGACATCACGTGCAGGAAGTAACGCTCGCTGTCGGTGGTGCCGGTGAGGCGGCGCTCCCAGGCCGGCGGCAGCAGCTCACCGAGCCGGTCCTGGGGGTGGATCGCGCCGTTGTGCGCCATCGCCACGTCGCCGCGGCGGAACGGGTGTGTGTTGCGGGCCTCGACCGCCAGGCCCGGGGTGGCCCCGCGGAGGTGCGCCAAGCCCAAGTTGCCGAGCCTGCGGTGGGCGAGTTCGTCGTAGTGGGCCGAGTCCGACGCCCGCAGCAGCGACTTCTCGACGTGCACCTGGTCGGCTTCGTACCAGGCAACGCCCCAGCCGTCGGCGTTGAATTTCGACAGCCGGGTGAACTCGCGCAGGCCGTGCTCGCCGATGATCTCGGCGAGCGAGACGTCGGCCCTCGCGCAGTACCCAAGTAGGCGGCACATGTCCAGAAATATACTCTATAGATACTTTCCCATACCGCCAGCCACATCAATCGAGGCGCCGGTGATGTAGCTCGCCCGGTCGCTGGCGAGGAACGCCACGATGCCGGCTACCTCGTCCGGGCGGCCGAACCGGCCGAGCGGGACCTCGGCGGCAGCCAGCTGCCCGAAGAACTCCTCGGCCGGCGTGTCCGGCGCGCGCCTGCGGTGGATGTTCTCCCACTGCGGCGTGGTGACGAAGCCGATGTTCACGCTGTTGACCAGGATCCCCTCGGGTCCCAGCTCCATCGCCAGCGCCTTGGCCAGGCCCAGGCACGAGGCCCGGTTGACCGACGTGGCGAAGAACGCCGGGTCCGGGTAGCGCCCGTACACCGCGTTCACGTTGATGACCCGCGGGGCCCGGCTCTGCCGCAGCAGCGGCAGCGCCGCGCGCGTGCAGCGGACCTGCGACATCACCTTGACCTCGAAGTCACCCTCGAGATCGGCGTCGGCCAGCGTCTCGAACCGGCCGGGCCGCGCGGCGCCCGCGTTGTTGACCAGGATGTCGATCCCGCCGAGGGCGGACGCGGATTCCTTGATGAACGCGGTCACCTGCTCGGGATCGGTGACGTCGCAACGTAGCGCGAGTATGGTTCCGCCAGACTTGCGCAGCTCGGCGGCGGTCGCTTCAAGCTCGGCGTCGTTGCGGGAGCAGATGACGACCTGCGCCTCCTCGGCGAGGAGCTCGGCGGCGATCGCCTTGCCCAGTCCCTTGGACCCGCCGGTGACGACCGCACGGCGGCCGGACAGGCCGAGGTCCATCTACTCGCCTGCCTGGCCGTCGGCCGCGGCCGCCCCCGCCCCGGCTGCCTGTGCCTCGGCCAGCGCCAGCAGGGTCTTGCGCGGCGGGCAGAACACGTCCACCTCCAGGCAGGTGGTGTCCGTCGTCCAGGCGCCGTGCGGCACCCAGGCCGGGATCACGGCGACGTCGCCCTTGCGCATCGTGCGCACGTCACCGTCGATGTCGAACGTCATCTCCCCGTCCAGGATGATCACGATCTGCTCTTCCTCGTGCACGTGCTTGGGCGCCTCGGCCCCCTGCTCGAAGTGCACGAAGTTGGTCATCACGCCGTCGCCGAGTACCGGCCGGAACGTCAGGCCGGGCACGAACTCCGCCGACGCGATGTCATCGATGCGCACGTAGCGGCCGGGGCCCGAGGGCTCGCCCTGCGCCTCGGTGGTGAAGTGCGCGGCAGCGTCGGTCATGTTCCCTCCAGTGCGGTCCGGACGAGGTCCCCGAGCCGCCGGGCACCCTCGTCGATGAGTTCGTCGCTGACCCGGCTGTAGGCCAGACGCATCTGGGCGGCCCCGTCGGGGCCGGGGTAGAACGGCCGGCCGGGCACGTAGGCCACCTTGAGGGCGCTGGCCGCCGGTGAGAGCGCCACGGTGTCCACCCGGTCCGGCGCGGTGACCCAGGTGAAGAAGCCGCCGCGCGGCGAGGTCCAGCTCGTGCCCTCGGGCATGTGCGCCTGCAGGGCCTTGGCCATCAACTCGGCGCGGCGCGCGTACAGCGCGCGGGATGCGACGAGCTGGCGGTCGAGGTGGCCGGCGCGCCCGTATTCCTCGAGCATCCGCTGGCCGAGCGCACCCGAGCACTGGTCGGAGTTCTGCTTGGCGGTGATCAGCTGCGCGATGACCTCGGGCGGCCCGGCCGCCCAGCCGAGCCTGACGCCGGGGAAGAAGGTCTTGGAGAACGTGCCGGCCTGAATCACCACGTCGGGCGCTGCCGACCACAGACTCGGCGGCGCGATGCCCTCGAAGCCGAGTTCCCGGTACGCGACGTCCTCCAGAATCAGGAAGTGGTACCGGCGGGCCAGGTCGACCAGCTCGGCCCGGCGGCCGGGAGCCATGGACAGCCCGGTCGGATTCTGGTGATCGGGGATCGTGTACAGCAGCTTGGGCCGCAGCCCGGTGCCGAGCAGGTCGGCGAGCACGTCGACCCGCATCCCGTCGCCGTCCATGGGAATGCCGTGCAGGTCCGCCTCGTAGCCGCGGAACGCCATGATCGCGCCGAGGTAGGTCGGCGCCTCGACCACGACCGCGTCGCCGGTGTCCACGATGCTCTTGGCGACGAGTTCCATGCAGTCGATCCCGCCGCTGGTGACCATCAGCTCGCCCGGCGCCGGGCGCCGGCCCTGATGGGATTCCAGCCGGCCGGCCAGGTAATCGCGCAGGCCCGGCAGCCCCTCGGTGGGGGAGTACTGCAGCGCGACGGCCACGTCCTCGGCGATCAGCTTGGTCGCGATCTCCCCGAGCACCTCGCTGGGGAACGTCGCGGGATCCGGGAAGCCGCCCGAGAACGTGATCACGTCGGTGGCCCCGGCCAGGGAGAGGATCGCGGTGATCTCGCCACCGCCCAGCGTTTGCGTCCGGCGGGCGAAGCTCGCGGTCCAGTCACGCAGCTCCGGTGCGGCGGTCATCCGTGCCTCCCGATTTGTCGATACTGATCACTCTTGACACGGGCCCTGGCAAACGTAAGAATTCTCGGGACGAGGATATACATTTGCTCGGATCTTCCTCTGATAATACCCGAGATCAGCAACCTTCTCACCAGAGATATCTGCCAATTGACAACCTACGCACCGCTCGCACGGCTCGCCGAAGTCGCCTCGCCGTCGCCCGAGAGGGTCGAGGTAGACGACCTCGACCTCACCCTGCTCCGGGCGCTGGCGGCCGACGCCCGCCAGTCCCAGCGCGCGCTCGCCCGCGCGGTCGGCATGTCGCCGCCCGCGATCGCCGACCGGCTGGCCCGGCTGGAACGCGCCGGCGCGATCCGCGGCTACCGGGTGGAGCTGGACTGGGCGGCGCTCGGCTACCCGGTCGTGGTCTACCTGGCGGTGACCGCGAACCCGGGGATGGACCTCAGCGAGATCGTCCGCGAGATCAGGGCGCTGCCCGAGGCCCAGGACATGAGCGTGGTCACCGGCGCCTTTGACCTGCTGGTACGGTTGCGGGTCCGGGACCACACCCACCTTCGCGAGCTGCTGCTGAACACGATCTTCCAGATTCCCGGCGTCCAGCGCACGGAGACCTTCCTGTCGCTCGCCGACGCCGAGCCCGACAACTTCGCCGAAGCCCTGCTCGACCAGATGAGCCAGCTGGGCCACCTGGGCCAGCTCGGCCAGCGGGGCAGATCCGGCGACAAGGCCAGGGGCAGCCAGCCCTGAGGCACACCCGGCCAGGACCTGATTACCGATTAGGAGTGCACCCCAAAGTGAGCACCGCATCCCCAGAGCACCCCGACGAGCGGGTCACGACAACCGCGGGCGTCGGCCAGCCCGGCTTCATCGCGCGGCATGACCTGTACAGCGACCGGCAGGCCAGCGCCGCGGACCTGGTTGCCGCGCGGATCAGCGAACTGGACCTGCGCACCGTGCGGTTCGTGGTGGTAGACCAGCATGGCGTTCCGCGCAGCAAGTCGCTCTCCGCTGACGCCGCGCTGGCCGTGCTGGCCAACGGGCTCGACTTCTCCGGGGCGATCTACAGCCTGGACACGGGCAATAACGTGTTCGTCCCCGCGTTCGCCCAGGGCGGCGGGTTCGGCATCGAGGAGTTCACCGGCTTCCCCGACGTCGTGCTGGTGCCCGACCCCACCACGTTCCAGGTGCTGCCGTGGGCGGACCGGACCGGGTGGATACTCTGCGACGTCTACTTCTCCAACGGCCAGCCGATGCCGCTGGACGGCCGCGGCCTGATGCGCCGCGCCCTCGCCGACCTGGGCGACGCCGGCTACGACTACCTGGCCGGGATCGAGATCGAGTACTACATCGTCAAGCTCGAGTCGGACCTGATCACGCCGCAGAACGCCGGGTTCACCCCGCCGCCCCCGCCGGTGAGCGTGTTCGAGCGCGGCTACCAGTACCTGTCCGAGGTGCGCCTGGACAGCGTGACCGGCACGCTCGAGGCGATCAGGGACGCGCTGTGGGGTGTCGGGCTGCCGCCGCGGGCCATGGAGGACGAGTGGGGCCCGGGCCAGATGGAGTTCAGCTTCAGCCCGATTGGCGGGCTGGCCGCGGCCGACGCGGCCGTGCTGTTCCGGTCCGCGGTGAAGCAGGTCTGCCAGCGCCGCGGCCTGCTGGCCACGTTCATGTGCCGGCCCGGGCTGCCGAACTTCTTCTCGTCCGGCTGGCACCTGCACCAGTCGCTGGTTTCCCGCCAGGACGGCAGCAACGCCTTCGCCAGCGAGAGCGAGCCGCTGTCGACCCTCGGCCGGCAGTACGTGGCCGGGCTGGTCGAGCACGCGCTGCCGATGATGCCGTTCTCCACCCCGACCGTGAACGGGTACAAGCGCTACCGCCCGTACTCGTTCGCCCCGGACCGGGTGTGCTGGGCGGTGGAGAACCGCGGCGCGATGGTGCGGGTCCAGGGCGCGCCCGGCGACACCAGCAGCCACGTGGAGATGCGGATCGGCGAGCCAGCGGCCAATCCGTACCTCTACATGGCCGCCAACATCGCGGCCGGCCTCGACGGGATCCGCCGCGGGCTCGAGCCGCCGCCCCCGGTCGAGGCGGATCCCTACGCCGCCGAAGCGCCGATGCTGCCCACGTCGCTGGCTGACGCGGTCAGCGCGCTCGACGCCGACAAGTTCTACCGCCAGGCGTTCGGCGACACCCTGGTCGACTACCTGCTGCAGATGAAGCGCGCCGAGCTGAAGCGCTACGAGACGGCGGTGGCGGAGAACCCGCCGCCCGAGGGGCAGGACGTCAGCGACTGGGAGATGCGCGAGTACTTCGAGTTCTTCTGAGCAAAACCATCGACACTGACGGAGCCACGGTGACCCTGCAGCACATCGTCCTGTTCAGCTTCCCCCGCCCGCTCAGCGAGCAGGACGCGGCCGCGATGCGAGCGATGGTGGCGAGCTGGCCGAGCGAGATCGGGCTGATGACCAAGTGCCGGTTCGGCACCGACCTGACCCGGGAACGCAACCGCGGCTACGGCTACCTGCTCTACACCGAGTTCCCCGACACTGACACGCTGCGCGAGTACCAGGACCACCCGGTGCACGTGCGGTTCCGTAACTGGCTCGTGGAGCGCGAGTGCACGCCGCTCGCGTTCGACTACTACCTCGACGACGGCACCGTTTTGATGGCCGAGCCCGATTCCGCAGCCCGGAAGTGAAGTTAGGGAGGGCACCACCCATGGCAGATACCGACCGCAGCAGCCTGGCCGTCGCGACCGGCCAGGACGAGCTGGCGCACGGCTCGCTCAGGATCTGGGATGCCATCGCGATCTCGGTCTCGGTCATCGCACCGGGAATGGCGATGCTGCTGAACGTTTCCGGCGTCGCGATCGTGGCCGGCGGGTCGACTCCGCTGGCGTTCCTGCTCGGCGGCATCGCGTGCCTGGCGCTGGCGTTCGTGGTGATCGGCTTCACCCGGCGGATGGCGTCGGCGGGCTACGCCTACACCTATGCCAGCCGCAGCCTGGGCAAGGAGGGCGGGTTCATGGCCGGCTGGCTGTATTTCGCCGGCATGATCTGCTTCGTGCCGATGACGATGTCCGGGGTCGGCTACCTGGCCGCGAACCTGCTCGGCCTGAACCCCAACTGGTGGATCCTGTTCTTCTTCCTCGGCATGGCGCTGCTGGTGGTGCTGTCGATCGTGCGGATCAAGGTCACCACCCGGACCCAGCTCGTCGTCGGCGTCATCACCGTCGCCGTGATCGTGATCGTCGACCTGGTCACCACCGCCAAGGGCGGCGTGCACGGCCAGGCCCTGTCCGCGTTCAGCTTCTCGCACACGGTCAGCGGCGGGTTCAACGGCGTGTTCTACGGCATCATCCTGGGCGTCACCTCCTACATCGGGTTCGAGACCGCCGCCGACTTCGGCGAGGAGACCGCCAACCCGCGGCGGTACATCCCGATCGCGATCATCGCGGCGACCGTGTTCGCGGTGATCTTCTACCTGTGGACCACCTACGCGATGGCCATCGGCTTCGGCGTGAAGAACGGCGCGGCCTGGGGCGCCGACCCGGTAGCCCTGCAGACGATCGCGAACAAGTTCCTCACCCCGTGGGTGGGCACGCTGGTCGAGGTCGGCGGGCTGGCCGCGGCGTTCATCGTGTGCGTGGCCTGCGCGACCGCCGGGTCGCGGACGCTGTTCGCGATGGGCCGCGAGGGCGTGCTGCCCAGGGCGTTCGCGCACACCCACCCGAGGTTCAAGACGCCGGTCAACGCGACGCTGGCGGTGGTCGCGGTCGCGATCGTGATGGCGCTGCTGATCGGCTACCCGCTGTCGGACAGCGCGTTCGGCGAGCCGTTCAGCAACTACTACTTCTGGGCCACCCTGGGCACCCTGCTGATCATCGTGGTCTACATCATGATCTGCATCGGCGGCATCATGTTCTTCCACCGCACCAGGAGCACCCGCAAGTGGAACCCCCTGGTGCACGTGCTGATCCCGGTGATCGGCGCCGTGGTGTTCGGCGCCGCGCTGTACGGCTCGGTGCACCCCACCCCGCCCGGCATCCTTAAGTGGACCCCGTACCTGGCCATCATCTGGCTGGTGCTCGGTATCGGCGTCGTGCTCTGGCTGCGCTCCAACCGCCCGGACTCGGTGGCCCGCATCGGCTCCATCCTCGGCGAGGAGGGCGGCACGGACGCGGCGCTGCTCGACGAGGAGCAGCCGCCGCCGGCCCCGGCCAGGTAGTCCAGTCACCCGGCCAGGTAGTCCAACCAGCAGTGTGGTGGGACCCGCGCTGTTCCTCTTGCAACGGCGTGGGTCCCACCACCTCGTTTAGTTGCGCGCTCCCGGGATCGGGTCGCGCAGCAGCGCGGCGACCCGGTCCCTGGGCAGCGCCGGGACGCGGTGGCCGTCGCGGCCGGTCATGTCCTCGTTGGCGACGAGCGCGTTGGCCACGGCCTCCTCGGTGGCCTGGACCACGGCCGCGTAGAAGGGGTTGATCAAGCCCCACGGCACGAACCGCAGCTGGTCGTAGCGCTCGGGCACCGCGCCGAGCATCACCTCGCCGCCGGGCGTGAACGCGCCGGGGTTGCCGGTGGAGAACGCGAGGAACAGGTCTCCGGAGAAGTGCGAGCCGGTGGTGCCGGTGCGGGCCAGCCCGAGCGTGACCCGGCGGGCGAGCGCCGCGGTTTGGTGCGGGAGCAGCGGCGCGTCGGTGCCGACGATCGCGATCACCGAGCCCGCGCCGGCCTGGCCACCGGGGCTGGCCTGCGTGGCGGACGATCGCTCGTCATCGGCGAGCAGCTCGCCGAGCGGCAGCCCGGCCAGCGTGAGTTCCTGCCTGCCGCCGAAATTGGCCTGCACGAACACGCCGACGGTATAGGTGGTTCCGGCGAAGCTCAGCACCCGGGAGGCGGTGCCGTTGCCGCCCTTGAACCCGTAGCAGATCATGCCGGTTCCGCCGCCGGCCGAGCCCTCCTCCACCGGCCCGGACGCCGCCGCCTGCAGCGCGTCCAGGCAGTCCTGCTCGGTGACGCTCCGCGTGTTGATGTCGTTGAGGTAACCGTCCCAGGTTTCGCCGACAACCGGCAGCAGCCAGGCCTCGGCGAGCCGGGGGTGATGACGCGCCACCCAGGCCACGATCGCGGCGTGCGCGATCCCGACCGCGTGGGTGTTGGTGATCGCCACCGGGCCGGCGAACGTGCCGGATTCCCGGATCCAGGACACGCCGGTCATCTCCCCGTTGCCGTTCTGGGAGAAGAAGCCCGCGGCCACCGGGTCGGCGGCGCCGGCCGCGCCGCGGGGATGGATCGCGGTCACCCCGGTGCGCACCGACGTGCCGCGGATCAGCGTCGTCCAGCCGACCTCCACCCCGGGCACGTCGGTGATCGCGTTCCACGCGCCCGGCGTGCCGCCGAACGGTATCCCGAGCGACCGGGCGCGCGGCTTGCCCGAGGGCGTCGCCGCGTGCGCTCCCGGGAGCCCCGAACCCGCCTCTGGCATGGCGCCATCCTCCCATCCGTCCGGTACCCGGCACATCCGGTGTGCGCGGGCGCTTGATCATGGTGCTAGGGCACGATGACCAGCGGCACCGGCGAGTGACGCGCCAGGCTGACCGCGGCCGAACCGACGAGCCGGTGGGCGGCGTGTGACGAACTGCCGACCACGATCACCACGGTCTTGCTGGGGTCGGCGTCGCGGATGTCCGTGGCCGCCGCGATCAGCTCGTCGGCGATGAGGCCCTGCCGCCGCTGGAATTCCCAGTCCGGTGCGCGCTCGCCCAGCTGCCTGGCGGCGGAGGCGCGCAGATCCCCCGCGATCTCGTCGAAGTCCGCTTCCATCTCGGCGATGGCGCCGGGCGACAGGCTGACCATGCTGGACAGGTGGGCCACGTACACGACTTCGATGCGGCCGGTCCGGCCCTGCAGCAGGCTCACCGCGGCGTCGAGCGCGCGGCTGGCAGGCGGTGAACCGTCATATCCCACGACAATGTGCAAGAACGCGGCGGGCGGGGTGGCAGTGGTCATAGTGATCATGCTAGTTGCCGCGGCGCCGCAACCGGCGCCGTTGACCCAGCACGGATCCGGCGCGGTCAGGCGACGTGCGCGGCGGCCAGCCCGGGAAGCCAGCCCTGGCGGTCACGCCCCGCGCCCACGCCGTGCCGGGCCAGCTCGGGGAACATCTTGCCCACGGCCTCGTCGACAACGCGATGCCGTGCGGCCAGCACCGGCAGCAGGCCCGAATCGGGCGCGACCGCGACGGCCTTCCGTTCCGCCGCCCCGGCCGCGTCGGCCAGCCGCTCGCCGACGCGCTGGGCGTAGGTCGCCAGGAACGCCTGCCGGAAGGAGCGGATGCGGGACGGCCCGACATCGCCCCGGCGCGAACCCTCCTGGACCATCGCGGTGCTGGCCTGCGCGAGCAGCGACGCGAAGAGCAGTTCCACGGCGTCCAGGTCGCCCGGGAACCCAAGCACCGTGCTCAGGCCCAGGTTCTTGTGCCAGACCGCCCGGCAGCGGTTCACCGTGGCCACGGCGTCAAGCAGATCCGTCTTGGCCACCTCGTAGGGGCCGTCGACGAAGAGCCTCCGGCCCGTCGCCGCCCGGCCCGGCCCGGTCTCGGCCGCCAGCACCGCGTCGTCGATGCTGCGGGCGGCCAGCAGTTCCTGCGCCCGCGCGCTCAGCGCCTCGGCCTCACCGGGGAAGTCCGCGGACTCGGCCTTGGCCAGCAACGCCCTGGCCCGGCCGAGCACCCGCTGGGCGGCCGGCCGCGCCGCGGGCTGCTGCGCCGGGACGCCCTGCCGTGCGGTGCCGGGCAGCGGGCAGAGCCGGCCGAGTCTGGGCAGCGTGGCGAACCCGAACAGCACCTCGAGCGCGCAGGCCACCGCGGCTTCGGTGTCGGCCTGCTCGCGCTGCCGCCACTGCTCCAGGTAGCCGTCATCCGAACTCCACCAGGCCGTCGCGCCGAGCGCGGTCAGCTGGGCCTGCCACCGCTCATCCACGGCCGCGCTGGCGTAGTTGCGCATCTCCATGGCCGCGGCATCGGTCGCCATCCTGGCGTGCCTGGCGCCGAACTGCCTGCCGATCTCCCGCACCACCTCGGCGGGCTGCCAGCCTTGCCGCCAGCCGGCGGTGACGGCGCGAATGAGGCTGGCGAGCAGTTCCCGCTCGACGGCCCGCTGCCAGTCGCGGCGGGCCGCCCCGCGGGGCGGTTCCGCCAGCTCCGCGGCGCACCGGGTGAGCTCGTCGCGCCGCCCGTCGACCTGGGCCTGCAGCGCATCCGACACCAGCTGCTCGGCGCGGGCCGCCGCCGAAAGCCCGGCCG
>JASHOI010000497.1 GCA_030041195.1 Streptosporangiaceae bacterium
GGGCGATCTGCCGGGTGTGCTCACCGGGCGCGGGTGCGGGCCGCAGCGGCGGATCGGGGATGCCGGAAAAACGGGCCGCGCGGGCGTTGGCCGGGACCGGCCCGGACAGCAGGTGGTGGGACATCGTGCGGAACGACTCGCGGTCGGCCAGGTGCGGATCGGCGAGCAGGTCCGGCAGCCGCAGCATCACCCCGGCGGGCACGCCCCCGCCCGGCTCCGGCCCGCCGAGGATGCCCGCGAGCCGGGCCCGGTCACGGTCGTCCCGGACGTCGATCACGCACCATTCGTCGTCTCCGGCGCACCGGAACACCGCGGCCGTCCCGGTGCCGGCTCCCGAGGCGCCCGCGGCCAGCACGGGCCCGAGGTGGGTCAGCGCGACGTCGGCTTGCGCGGTCTGCAGCGCCGCGCCGCGGCCGGAGCGCCCGCGGCCGATCACCGCCGCCAGCACCGCGACGGCGGCGACGTGGGCCGCGACGTGATCGGGGTAGACGGTCGCCCCGTCGCAGAACGCGCCGGTCCGGTCCTGCCACAGCGCCGACACCCCGCACGACGCGCGGACCAGCGGCCCGTAGCCCATCCGGGTGCGCCACGGCCCGGCCGACCCGAACGCGCTGCTGTCCGACACGATGATCCGCGGGTTGATCCGGGACAGCTCGGCGTGCGACAGGCCGAGCGCTTCCAGCGTGCCCGGCTTGAAGTTCGCGAGCACCACGTCGGCCTGCCGGACGAGCTCGGTGAAGAGCCGGCCGCCCGCCTCGCTGCGCAGGTCCAGGCCGAGGCCGCGCTTGTTGCGCTGCCCCCACGCGAACGAGGCGTTCATCCCGCCGCCCCGCCGGGTCTGGCGCAGGCCATCGGGGAACGCCGAGTTCTCCACCTTGATCACGTCGGCGCCCTGGTCGGCCAGCAGCCGTCCCAGCTCAGCGCCGAAGACGATCACGCCGAGGTCCAGGACCCGCAGGCCGGCCAGCGGGCCGCCGGCCAGCCCGTCACCCAGCCCCAGGACGGGCGGCTCCGGCCGCGCCCCCAGCGCCGCCGCGTCGTGCTGGCCAGGATCCGGAGCCGGCCGGCGCAGCCCGGCCCGGGCACCATCAACGCGGACGTAGCCGGACGGGACCCGGGTCCGCACGCCGCCGCCGATTTCGGCGTCGATGAACGTGCCGGCCTCCAGGAAGTGGCTTGCGGTCAGCACCTCGTCCGGGGTGAGCACCCCCGCCACCGGGACGCCGCGCCGGGCACCCTCTGCCACCAGGTCCGCGCGTTTGTGCCCGGCGAACAGCGCGGCGATCAGCGGGCTGAGCCGGCCGGCGGCCGCGAACCGGGCCGGGATCGCGTCGTAGCGCGGATCGGCGAACTCCGCTGGCGAGCCGAGCCAGCCGAACATCGCGCGCCACTGACGGCGCGACAGCAGGCAGAGCCGGACGGCACCGTCGGCGCACCGGAACACCGGGTAGACGTCTGCCGCGTCCGGACGGCCGCGCGGGAAGGACTCGGCCCGGCCGGCCGCCGCCGAACCCTGGGTGCCGAAGCCCGGGTCGAAGCCGTGCACGACGGCCTCCAGCGCGCTGACGTCCACGTGCTCGCCCACGCCGGTGCGCAGCCGGCTGACGTAGCCGACCAGCGCGGCCCAGGCGGCGTGCACCGCCACCGTATGGCCGATCAGCCCCGGCGGCGGGAGCACCGGCTCAGCGCCTGGCCGCCCGGAACGGGACAGCACGCCGCCGAGCGCGGCCAGCACCGGCTCGGTCGCCTCGAAGTCCCGGTACGGCCCGGTCCGGCCGAAGCCGGTCACCGAGACCACGACCAGACCAGGGAGTGCCTGCCGGAGTACACCCGGGGTCAGCCGGCGCCGCTGCGCTGTCTCCCACCGCAGCGACTCGAGCAGGATGTCCGCGTTCCCGGCCAGCCGAAGCAACTCCGCCCGGCCCGCCTCGTCGTCCAGATCGAGCAGCACGCTGTGCTTGTTCGCGTTGCGCAGCCCGAACGCGACCGGATCGGCCCGATCGGCCGAGCCGCCGGTCGGCTCGACGAGGATCACCTCCGCCCCGAGGTCGGCCAGGTAGCGCCCGCAGTGCTGCGCGGCCCCGTCGGTGAGGTCGAGCACCCGCAGGCCGGCCAGCGGCAGGTCCACGGCGCTCAGGCTCCGGCGAGCAGCGCGGAAAGCTCGCGGTGGAAGATCTGGTTGACCACCTCGTTGCGGCCCAGCAGCATCCCGGCCGCGTCGGCGCTGGCGAGCCCCTGCTGCGACGCGCGCAGCAGCGGGAAGTCCTCCTGATGCAGCACGGCCAGCAGGATCTGCCAGTTCTTGTCCCACACATACTCGTAGCGCTCCGGCGCCATCCCGCTGGCCGCCAGCGTCGGGACCAGCAGCCGCATCTCCATCCGGCACCGCCCCGGGTCGGCCGGGTGCGGCCGGAACGTGAGCAGCTCGAAGTGGTCGTCGGGCTGGCGCAGCAGCGTGCTGTTGGGCAGCAGGAAGTGCCCCTCGGTGACGTAGCGGCCGAGGTCGCGGTCGCCCGGGTCTTCCTCGAGCCACCGGTCGATGGCCTTGCGCGGGCTAACCATGCGGGCGTGGTGGCCGAAGTCCTCGACGGTCTGGACGTTGGTGTGGATGTGCTTGCCCGCGGTGTTCGGGTGCGCGTACTGGATGTGGTAGTTGTCCACGAACGCGTCCTGCATCAGCTTCCAGTTGGCGGGCTCGTCGAACCCCTCGGACCGGATCGCGGTCAGCTCGCCGAGCCGGTAGCCGGCCAGGATCTCATCCATCTCCGGCCCCAGCCAGGCGGCGACGTCGATCGCCGGGCCGGCCCGGTCGACCATCCAGATGAGGCCGTGCCGCTCGTCGCACGGCAGCTCCACGAGCCCGTGCTGGGACCGGTCCACCTCGCCGAAGGTGTTTTCCCGCGTGATCGCGCGCAGCGACCCGTCGATGTTGTACGACCACCGGTGATAGCCGCAAGAGAAGAGCCGGCAGCGCCCGCGTTCCTGCTCCTCCAGCATCGCGCCGCGGTGCCGGCACACGTTGACGAACGCCCGTACCGACCCGTCCTGCTGCCGGGCCACGATGACCCGGTTGCGCGGCATCTGCAGCGTGATGAAGTCGTTGGGCTCCGGCAGTTCGCTGCCGTGGGCCACGATCGACGGCACCCGGCCGAACACCAGGTCGCGTTCCCGCTGCGCGAGACCGGGATCGGTGTACTGCTCCGGGCCGAACGGCACGAGCTGGCTGGCCGTGTCCGTGCTCTGCTGGCGCAGGTGCTCCAGCGTCCGGCGGATCCGGTCGCTGCGCGTGGCAACGGCGGTCGGTGTCATCGGGCCTCCTCGTGACGGCGCCGCAGAATATCTATAGTCTTTAGGTTTACCCGATCGGAGCCGCCGTGGGAAGAGGGCTCCCTGAGATAATGAGGAACCATGCCCCGGCCATCCACCCCGCTGATCAGTCACGACGCTGTGGTCGAGGCCTCGCTGCGCATCATCGACGGTGCGGGGCTCGACAGCTTCAGCCTGCCGCGGCTCGCCCGGGAGCTGAACGTTCAGGCGCCGTCGCTGTACCACCACTTCCAGGACCGGGCCGACATCCTGCGCACGGTCGCCCGGGCGATCGTGCTGCGGAGCCGGGTCCCGGACCCGGCGGACTGCCCGACCTGGGTCGACTGGTTCGTCGGCATCAGCATGTCGTTCCGCCGGGCCGTGCTGAGCCACCGGAACGCGGCGCCGATCCTGCTCGAGTTCATGCCCCGGGACATCGTGGTCAGGAACTACGAGCTGGGTGTCCAGATCCTGGCCGAGGTCGGCGTGCCGGCCGACCGGCGGATCCTGGTCATCGACGGGCTGGACACGATCACGCTGGGGGCGTCGCTGGCCGCGGCGGCGAAGAGCCCGGCGCGGTCGGGCCAGGTGTTCGCGAACGTGGACGCCGGCGCGGAGCCGATGCTCGCCGCTGCGCTGACCGCCAACACCCGGACCGCCGAGGAGCTGTTCGCGGACTCGATCCGCAGCTTCCTGCGGGGCGCGGTCCCCGAGGTGCCGCCCGACGCTCCCGCGCCGCGCGCGCTGCTCGAGCGGTACCGCGAGATCCGCCCGGACGCGCCGGGGCCGCTGCCGTCCTAGCGGAGCGACTGGACACTGACGTTGGGATGCTCGCGAGCAAGAGACCGCAGATTGTCAGCGTCACCAGTTGCGACGAGCCCGCCGCCAAGGCGGATCGCGGTCGCGACGACGAGAGCGTCGACGGTGTGGCACGAGTCCAGCCGGTCGCGATAGCGGAGGCCGCCAGCCAGCCGCGCCATGGCCTGCCCCATCGTGATCGGCCGGATGCCGTGCCCCAGCACGCGATCGAGGGCGGCGTCGGCCGGAATGCCGCGGTATGCCTCGGCTAGCACCGCCGTGGGCACCCGGACGGGCATCGCCGCCACCAAGATGCCAGGCGGGCCCGCCCCGAGCATTCGGGGCGGGCCCGGAAACTGGCTGGGTTAGTTAGGAGACGGTCACCGTCACCGGCGGTGAGGCGATTCCGTTGGCGACCACGACCAGCGTGCTCTGGCCCGTCGGCGTGCCCGGCGGCAGGGTGAACTGGGTGGAGGATCTGGCGCCGGGAGCGACCGACACCGAGGACCAGTTGAAGGTCCGGGCGTAGGTCACCACGCCGGTGGCCGAGTTGGTGATCCGCACCAGGGGGAAGTTGGTGTTGTCCTGGACGTCATCACCGTAGGCGGCTCCCTGGTCCAGGCCCGCGAGCTGGCTCCCGGCCAGGGAGTAGGTCCCGCCCGCTGCCAGGCTTGTGGAACTGATCGACGAGATCGAAGGCCTCCATGACGCCTGCGGCGTTCCGCCGGCCGTGTAGACCTCCATCTGGCTGCTGCCGTCGTCGAACAGCACCTGCCCGTTCGGCAGCGCCAGGAACCGTGTGTAGTACGACGAGTCGTTCGGCGCGTTGGGCACGTCCGGGATCTGGCTGATCGTGTTCGCGCTCGCGTTGTAGACGAAGAAGTGCGTCGGCGTGTTGTACACGCAGGCACTGGCGTCGAACAGCACGTTCCCGTCCGGCAGGATCGACCCCGGCCCGTCGGTGCTGTCCATCTCCTGGCCGTCGACGGCCGGGATCGTCGGCCCGGCGCTCCACGTTCCCGCCTGGTAGTTATAGAGCGCGGTATCCGTGGGCACGTCCGTCGTGCACGTCGTCGGCGCCTCTTGCGTGCTCGAGCCGGCCCCGACCACAAACACGTTGCCGCCCGGCAGCTCGACCTGCGGCCCGATCTCAACGACCGGCCACGGATCGACGGGGCTGCCGCCCGCGGCCGTGGCACCCGCGAAATGCCAGGTCAAGGTGTTCGGGTCGAACAGCTCGGTGTTACCCGGCGCCCAGAGGTCGAGCGTCAGGACCTTGCCGTCCGGCTCCAGGGTCCAGCCCTCTTCGTCGTTCGGATCGGTCTTACCCGTCGCCGGGATCACCGTCCACGTCAGCGTCTTCGCGTTGAGCAGCGCGTCGTCGACGGTCAGATCCGGATTCGTGAGGCAGGTCTGGCACGGCTGCATGAGCATGAAGGTGCCGTTGTCCAGGACCTCGCTGGCGGCATCGCCCATGTTCGTCCAGCCCCGCGGCGGTGCGACGGACCTCCAGGTGTTGGTCACCGGGTTGTAGATCGCGCCCTGGTCCGACCACACCGCGTTTTCGCCGATGTACTCGCCGCCCTCGACGATCATGCGGCCGTCGGGCAGAATCGCCGAGCCGAAGTACAGCGGCGTGTACCCGGCGGGCATCGACGCGATCTGGCTCCACGTCCCGTCGATGTAGCTGCCGTTGGCGGCCGGCGTGAGCGCCCACCATTCAGTCGTGCCGCCGGTGACGTTGTTGTCCGGCTCATTGTGAACCAGCACGGTCCCGTTGCTCTCCAGCAGCATCGTGCCGGGGGTACCGAACGGCGGCGCGTTTTCCAGTGGAGTCCACGGTGACGATGACGACGAGGAGGATGCCATGTCCGCGGGGCGGAGGTCCGCCGCCTTCCCTGACGGCGCCGCGTGCTCCAACGGCGGGCGGGCGCCAACCCCCGCCGGTCCCTGTGCGGCGGCCGGAGCGGTCGTGCCCACGCTGAGCCGCTGCACGGGCGCATTCGGCGTCGTGGCGATCACAAGTCCTGCCGCCGCGGCGATGCACGCAGCCGCGCCGGCGAGTGCGGCAGATCGATGGCGTAACGAGATCATCAAGAACCTCCCATGTGCTCGTTTCGTCCTGCTTTGACCGGGGACGCTACCAGGGCTTTCGGAGCTTGTCTGCACCTGTTGCGCCGCTGGAAACCGAAGCCGCGATTCGATCGCTGGTTCAGCGGCGTGAGGTGGCAGGATCGGTTGCAGAAAGGGGGCGAAGTTGCCGGAGCAATCGAGGGCCCACGCTGACGATCCGTTCGGCGGCCGGCCGCCAACCAGTCACGAGCGGATGACGGGGCTGCCCTGGGATGCGTCGTACCACAACGGCCCGGCGCCCTGGGACATTGGCCGGCCGCAGCCGGTGATCGTGCGTCTGGCGGCCGAGGGCGGGTTTGCCGGGGCGGTGCTCGATGCGGGGTGCGGTACCGGCGAGAACACCCTGCACGTCGCGTCGCTGGGGCTGCCGGTCCTGGGTGTCGACGTGGCCGAGACCGCGCTGGCGATGGCCCGGGAGAAGGCGGCCGACCGCGGGATCCAGGCAGAGTTCGCCGCGGCGGACGCGCTCCACCTGGAGCGCCTGGGACGCCGGTTTGACACGGTGCTGGACTGCGGGCTTTTCCACAGTTTCGGCGCCGACGAGCGGCCGGGATACGTGGCCAGCCTGGCGTCGGTGACCGGGCACGCCGCAACCCTCTACGTGCTGTGCTTCAGCGACGAGGGCGCCGGCATCGGCCCACACCCCGTCAGCCACGACGAGCTGAGCAGGGCGTTCGGCCCGGGCAGTGGATGGAGGGTCGCCGCGATCGAGCCGGACCGGGTGCTGACGAGATTCCACGACGACAACGGCGCGCCGGCCTGGCTCGCGACCGTCAACCGGATCTAGGGCCTGAGCCACTCCACCCTCCACATACCCCATGGGGGTATAGTGGCACGAACGAGTAGCCGCGTGGGACCCTGGCACCGGACGGAGGATGGCGTTGGCATCGGCGACACACGAGGTCACCGGGGTCGTCGCGGCCGTTCGCGGCACCGAACTGGCGATCGACGGGATGACCTGTGCGTCGTGCGCGGCCAGGATCGAGCGGCGGCTCAACGGGCTCGACGGTGTCACCGCGACGGTCAACTTCGCCACGCAGACCGCGCGGGTGAGCTTCCCCGCCGCGATCGCGGTCGCCGACCTGATCACGGTGATCGAGCGGGTTGGGTACACGGCGGCCCCGTCGGCCGCGGGGGAGGGTCCTGCCGCCGGGGAGATGGCACGGCTGCCGTGGCGGCTGCTGGTGTCGCTGGCCCTGGCGGTCCCGGTGGTGGCGCTGGCCATGGTCCCGGCGTGGCAGTTCCGCGACTGGCAGTGGGCCAGCCTGGCGCTGGCGTCGCCGGTGGCGCTCTGGGGAGCCTGGCCGTTCCACCGGGCCGCCGCGCGCGGCGCCCGGCACGGCGTGGCGACGATGGACACGCTGATCTCGGTCGGGGTCGGGTCCGCGTACCTGTGGTCGCTGTACGTGCTGCTGTCCGGCAAGCCCGGCGCGACGTACCTGGAGGTCGCGTCGGGGGTGACGGCACTGGTGTTGCTGGGCCGCTACCTCGAGGCCCGCGCGAAGCGGAGCTCGGGCGCGGCGCTGCGGGCGCTGCTGTCGCTGGGGGCGAAGGACGTCGCGGTGCTGCGCGGCGGTGCCGAGGTGCGCGTTCCCGTGGCCGAGCTCGCCGCGGGCGAGGAGTTCGTGGTGCGGCCGGGGGAGAAGATCGCCGCCGACGGGGTCGTCATCCGCGGCCATTCGGCGGTGGACACCTCGATGCTGACCGGCGAGCCGGTGCCGGCGGAGATCGGCCCCGGCGACGGCGTGACCGGGGGGTGTGTGAACGCCAGCGGCAGGCTCGTGGTCCGCGCCACCAGGGTGGGCGCGGACAGTCAGCTCGCGCGGATGGCCCGGCTGGTCGCGGAGGCCCAGGCCGGGAAGGCGCCGGTGCAGCGGCTGGCGGACCGGATCGCGGCGGTGTTCGTGCCCGCCGTGATCGTCGCCGCGGCCGGGACGCTGGTGGGGTGGCTGGCGGCCGGCCAGGCCGCCGGGGCGGCGTTCACCGCGGCCGTCGCGGTGCTGATCATCGCCTGCCCGTGCGCGATGGGCCTGGCCACGCCGACCGCGATCCTGGTCGGCACCGGTCGCGGCGCGCAGCTCGGGATCCTCATCAAAGGGCCGGAAGTGCTCGAGTCCACCCGCGCCGTGGACACGATCGTGCTGGACAAGACCGGGACCATCACGACCGGCCGGATGAGCCTGGTGGATGCGGCCGCCGGATCCGGCGAGGACCTGGCTGAGGTGCTGCGCCTGGCCGGGGCCGTGGAGGCGGCGTCCGAGCACCCGGTTGGCGCCGCGATCGAAGCGGGCGCGCGGAACCGGCTCCGCACCGGCCTGCCCGCGGTCACGGAGTTCGCCAGCCATCACGGGCTCGGCGTCAGCGGCGTCGTGGACTCCCGCGCCGTCATGGTCGGCCGGGCCGGCTGGCTGGAATCCGCGTGGTCGCGGCCGGTCCCGGCCGAGCTGGCCGCACGCGCCGCGGAGGCGGAGGCGGC
>JASHOI010000498.1 GCA_030041195.1 Streptosporangiaceae bacterium
AGCACCAGGTTGACCGGGTCGCGCCGATGAACGCCGGGCTGGCCATTCAGTCCACCACGAACCTGGCCAAGCTGCCTATCGGCCCGTGGGCAGGTCTCGGCGTGCTGGCGGCGTGGACCGCGGTGGCGCTGCTCACCGGCTGGCTGCTGCTTGAGCTGCGCGATGCTTGACCGAACCCGGCCGAGGACGGCAGCCGGCACCCGTCGGGGCCTGCTATCGCCAGCGCCTGGCGCCTACGCTAAGAACGTGCTGGTGAACGTGGCCGGCTGGCTGCGCACGCATCCTCGGCAGGCGGACGGGTTGCTGGCCGCGGCGCTGCTCGCGTTCAGCGTGCCCCAGTTCGCGTTCGCGGCCGCGGTTGCGCCGCGCATGCGGGTCCCGTTGGCCGCGGTCACCGTCGTGCTCGCCGGCACCGTGATCGCGCGCCGCCGCTGCCCGGTGGCCGCGTTCGGCGTCGCCGCTGCGATCGGGGCGGCGCAGATCGTCTTCGGCGTGCAGGACAATGTCCCGGGCGCGGCACCCGCCGGTGCCCTGCAGCCCACCAACGCCGACCTCGCGATCCCGGTGCTGCTGTACACCCTGGCCGCGTACCGGCCGCGGCGGGTCTCGATCGCCGGGCTGATGCTCTGCCTGCTCGGCTCGGCCGTGGCCATCGCCCGGTGGGCTCCCGCCCACCACGCGTACGCGGGGAGCACGGTGCTCGGCGCGGCCGCCGTGCTGGGCGGCCTGTCGCTGGCCGCCTGGGTGCTTGGCGACTCGGTGGCCTACCGCTACCGGCGCGCCTACTGCGCCGTGGTCGAGGCGCGCGCGGCTCAGATGGAGGCCGAGCGCGACGCCCAGGCGCGGATCGCGGCCGCCGCGGAGCGCGCCCGCGAACTGCAGGAACGGCGCGCGGTGGCGGTCGACCAGTCGGCGGCCAGGCTGCGCCGGATCGAGCGCGACCTGCACGACGGGGCCCAGGTCCGGCTGGCCGCGCTGGCCATGCTGCTCGGGGAGATAAAGGAGAACCTCGGCCAGGCTCCGGGCGACGACACCGACGCCGGCGGCGGCGGGCACGTCCGCATGCTGGTGAGCGCGGCGCACCGCAGCGCCAAGGAAACCCTCGCCGAGCTGCGGGACCTTGCCCGCGGCATCCATCCGGCGGTGCTGGACCGCGGCCTTGCGGCCGCGCTTGGCGCCCTCGCGGACACGGTCTCGCTCCCGGTGCAGGTCGACGTGCGCACCCGCCGGCGGCCGTCGGCGGCGATCGAGGCCATCGCCTATTTCTGCGCGGCCGAACTGCTCGCCAACATGGCCAAGCACAGCGGCGCGAGCCGCGGCGCTATCAGCGTCAGCGACGACGGCGGGAAGGTGGTGATGAGGGTGACCGATGACGGCGGCGGCGGAGCGTGGCTGGCGCCCGGCGGCGGGCTTGCCGGGCTTCGTGAGCGCGTGCAGACCGTGGACGGGGGCCTGGCCATCGACAGCCCGCGCGGCGGGCCGACCAGCGTCGTGATCGAGCTGCCGGGGCACGCCTGATGCCGCGGCAATTGCGCCTGGTGATCGCCGAGGACGCCGCGATCATGCGCGACGGGCTGACCCAGACCCTCACCCGCCGCGGCCATGACGTCGTGGCCGCGGTGCCGGATCCCGGTTCGCTGCGCCGGGCCGTCGCCGGCCACCAGCCCGACGTGGCGATCATCGATGTGCGCATGCCGCCGACGTACACCGACGAGGGCCTGCGTGCCGCGCAGTCGGTGCGGCGCGACCACCCGCACGTCGGCGTGCTGGTCTTCTCCCAGTACATCGAGGCGCGCTCCGCGGTCGAGCTGTTCGCCGGGACAGTGCAGGGGGCAGGGGAGGTGGGTGGGGTCGGCTACCTGCTCAAGGACCGCGTCGCCGACGTCAGCGAGTTCATCGACGCGATCGCCAGCGTGGCCGACGGCGGCACGGTGCTCGACCCCGAAGTCGTCCGTCATCTGCTCAGCGCCGGCCGCCGCGCCGACGCGATGGCCGCGCTCTCGCCGCGAGAACGCGACGTGCTGTCGCTCGTCGCCCAGGGCCGCTCGAACGCGGCGATCGCCAGCGCGTTCACGATCTCGCCCAGGGTGGTGGAAAAGCACGTCGCCAGCATCTTCGCCAAGCTCGGCCTCGCCGCCTCCGATAACGACAACCGCCGGGTCCTGGCCGCGATCCGGTACCTGGAATCGTGAAAGCCGTAACAGCCGTGGCGGCCGCCCTGGCCGTGGCGGCCGCGGTGGCGGTCCCGGCGTGCTCGGCTCCCGCGCCCGCGAGGCCCCGCCCGGCGAGCTACTACCTGGCCCTTGGCGACTCGCTGTCCCGCGGGGTGCAGCCCGACGCGGCCGGCGCCAGCGTGGAGACCGCCCAGGGCTACCCGGACCTGGTGTACGCCCGGCTGCGCCGCGGCCGCCCGGGGCTGCGGCTGGTGCAGCTCGGCTGTCCAGGCGAGACGACCGAGACGATGATGCGCGGCGGCATCTGCCATTACCGCGGCGGCTCACAGCTCGCCGCCGCGGTCGCGTTCCTGCAGGCTCACCGCGGGCACGTGCTGCTGATCACCATCGACATCGGCGCCAACGACCCGGAGAGCTGCGGCGACCGGCTGGACCTGGCCGAGCTCGGCTCCTGCATCGGCCGGATCCCCGACGCCGTCACCAACCTCGCAGCGATCCTGGCCAGGCTGCGCGCCGCGGCCGGCGACGGCGCCCGCATCGTCGGGATGAACTACTACCTGCCCGAACTCGCCGAGTGGCGCCACGGCCCGCTCGGCCAGGTGGTCGCGTGGGCCAGCGAGCGGCTCGCCGTCACCTACAACAACGACCTGGACCGCGCCTACGCTCGGGCCGGCGCGCGCGTGGCGAACGTGCTCGGCGCGTTTGACACCACCGACTTCGGCGATCCGGTGCTGGTGCCGGGGGTCGGCTCGCTGCCGCGCAACGTGGCGCGGATTTGCGAATGGACCTGGGAGTGCGCGCCCCGGCCGCGCGGCCCGAACCAGCACGCGAACCCGGCCGGCTACCGGGTCATCGCCAACGCGTTCGTCAAGGCCGCCGGCCTCCCGTGAAAAAGGCACCCGCCAGCGAAACCGGCCCGCCCGGCTCAGCGAATGGGGTGGTGGGTCCCCCGCTGTTCCAAGAACAACAGCGTGGGCCCCACCACACTGCTGGCACAAGGTGCCGGGCCGCTGGCACAAGGTGCCGGGCCGCGTGAGGCGCGGGCTCGCTCAACCCGGGGCCACGTCGAGCATCACCTTGCCGCGCGGCCCGTCGCTCTCGCGCAGCGCCTGGTAGGCGTCCTGGAACCGGTCCAGCGGGAAGCGGTGCGTGATCAGCGGGCCGAGCCGGATCTTGCCCGAGCTGAGCAGCCCGGCCACCTCGGCCCACGCCGCCGAGGTGTAGGCGAAGCTGGCGGTGATCCGCAGGTCGTTGTTGACCACGTCGTCCACGGGGAAGCGCGCGGTCACGCCGTTGCCGGCCAGGCCGAGCAGGATCACCCGCCCGCCGCGCCGGGCCAGCGCGATCGCGGACTCCACGGCGGCGGCCGTTCCGGCGGCCTCGATGACCAGGTCGAACCGCCCGGAACGGGCAGTCGCGGCGGGATCGGCTCCGCCCAGCTCGAAGGCCGTGGCGCCCAGCTCAGCGGCCAGCGCGGCCTGACCGGCCCGCAGGCCGTGCACCACGATCTCGGCGGGCGAGAACAGCCGGACCAGGTGCGCGGCGATCAGCGCCACGGTCCCGTCGCCGACCACGGCCACCCGGGCGCCGGGCAGCGGCGGGTCGCGGGTGATCCCGCGCCAGGCCACCGCCGCCGGCTCGGCCAGCGCCGCCTCGAGCATGCTCACCGAGCCGGCGAGCACGTGCACCAGCCGGGCCGGGACGATCACCTGGTCGGCCGCGGCGCCGGGCCGGGTGAAGCCGAGCTCGTCGTAGGTCTCGCACAGGTTGGTCTCGCCGCGGGCGCACTGCGCGCAGCGGCCGCACGGGATCACGCCCTCCGCGATCACGCTGCGGCCCGGGGCCAGGCCGGTGACTCCCGGCCCAACGGCCTCCACCACGCCGGACCATTCGTGCCCGGGCACCAGCGGGTAACGGACGTAGCCGGGGTCCACGTCGCCGGCCAGCAGTTCCAGGTCGGTGCCGCAGATCCCGACGTGTACCGGCCTGATCGCCACCTCGCCGGGCCCGGGCTCCGCACCGGCGACGTCCTGCAGCCCGATCGAGCCCGGCTCGGGGATGACCAGTGCGCGGCGGGTGCCCATGCGGCTCCTTCGGGGTCGTGTGCCTGCGCCCGGCCTACCCGGCCTACCTGGCCTGGTGGCCGGCGGGCGCGGTGCCGCCCAGCTCCCGGGTGATCTGGTCGGCCGCGTCACGGATCGCGGTGCCCAGCTCGTCCATCCGCCAGGTCGGCCGGTTCAGCTTGAGTCCCGTGCCGCTGATCGCGGCGACGCAGGTGCCGGCGCGGTCGTGCACGGCGGCGCCCACGCAGAACACGCCCTCGGCGTCTTCCTCGTCGTCGATCGCGTAGCCGCGGGCCGCCGAGAGCTCCAGGTCGCGCAGCAGCGCCGCCGGGTCGGTGATCGTGCGGGATGTCCGGGCCGGCATCCCGGCCTCCATCGCCAGCGCCCGGGCCCGCTCCGGCGGGAGCGCGGCGAGCAGCGCCTTGCCGGCCGACGTGCAGTGCGGGTACTCCCGCTTGCCGAGATGGCTGGCGAAGCGCACCGATCCCGGCGCGTCGACACGCGCGATCACCACCGCGTACGGGCCGTCGGGAACCACCAGCCGGGTGGTGAGCCCGGTCTCGCCGGTCAGCGACTGCAGGATCGGCGTGGCCACGGTCACCAGCGGGGACTGCGCCTCGGCCGCGTCACCGAGCTTGGCCAGCGCCATGCCGAGCCGGTAGCGGCGGTTCTGCCTGCTGCCGGAGTCCGCGGCGAAGCCGCGCGCGATCAGCGTCTGCAGCAGCGCGAACGCGCTGCTCTTGGAGATCGCAAGCTGGCCGGCGAGCTCGGTCAGGGTCACTCCCTCCGGGCCAGCCAGCGCGAAGAACTCCAGCGCGTCCAGCGCTCGCTCGACGCTCTGCAGCCGGTACTTGCCGTCGGCAGCCTGCCCGGACGCGGCGGACGTGCCGTTGTCGGTAATTCCGTCTGTACGATGACTATTCGCCACAGCCGAACACTCTTCCAGCAAGCATCGACACCGTCAAACCCACCTTGCCTGCACGACGCTCAGCAGCAACAATACTGCCACAACTACCGGTAATCGCGGTTTGCGGTCTTGACAAACCGAAGCACCTCCTCTCTCATATTCGTATCTAAAAAACTCATTTCGGCTCTGCCGAAAAGTGTGCGCGGCGCTGCGGCCGCGCACCGGGCGATGGGCGGGCAGTCCGGGAGGGCGCAGAATCGCATGACGTGGACCGCGGACGTCTTCGGCGCGCTGGGCGTGCCGAGCGATAACGAGCCCGGGGTGGCGGCCGGGAACGGCCAGCCCCGCCGCTTCCCGGACGGCGCGGCATTCCGGATAGAGATCCCGAGCGTCGAGGGCCCGCGGGTGCTTGACGCGGTGCTGCGTGCAGCCGAGACCGAGGGCATCACGGTGAACCGGGTCTCCCAGGGCAGCGGCGCGATGCTGCTGCGGGACAGCGAACTGCGCGAGATGGCGGTGACCGGGCACAAGGCCGGCCTGGAGGTCTGCCTGTTCGTCGGCCCGCGGGAACGGTTCGGGGTGGGCGCGCACGCCCGGTCGGATGACGGCAGGGCGCACGGCGACCAGGTGCGCGGCATGCGGCAGCTCCGCTACGCCGTCGAGGACGTGATCCGGGCGACCGAAGCCGGCATCCGCAGCTTCCTGGTTGCCGACCTGGGCCTGCTGCGGACGCTGACCGAGGCGCAGGCACAGGGCGTGCTCCCGGCCGGCCTGGTGTGGAAGATCTCGGCGAGCATGGCGCCGTCGAACCCGGTGTCGCTCACGGTGCTGGCCGGGCTCGGCGCCTCGACCATCAACATCCCGTCCGATGTGACGATCGCCGAGCTCGCCGAGATGCGGGCCGCGGTCGGTGTCCCGCTCGACCTGTACGTGGAGTCGTCCGATCCGCTCGGCGGCGTGGTCCGTGACCAGGAACTCGGTGACCTGGTCCGCGCCGGCGCCCCGCTGTACGCGAAGTTCGGGCTGCGCAACGCCCCCGGCCTGTACCCGAGCGGCCTGCACATCGTCGAGACCGCGTGCGCGATCGCCGCCGAGAAGGTGCACCGCGCCGCGGTCGCCCTGGAATGGCTGAACCGGCTGGCTCCCGGCCTGCGCCAGTCGCTGCCCGGCGCGGAGGGACTCGGGGTGCCGAGCCTGCAGACAGCGGGGGCGGGCCGTGCCGATCACTGACCGCGGACCCGGAGGACGGCCAGCGGAGATCGCGGCCAAGCTGGACCGGGTGCGCGGCTGGCTGGCCGCCTCCGGGTACGACGCCGCGCTGTTCGCCAGCCAGCCCGGGGTGGCCTGGGTGACGGCCGGCCTTACCGACTTCGTGGTCAGGAACGAGGAACCGGGCCTGGTCTGGGCGCTGATCACCGGCGCCGGCGCGCACCTGATCACCACCGGCATCGAGGAGCCCCGGCTGGCCGCCGAGGAAGGCACGGACGGCCTCGGCTTCAAGGTGCACGCGGTGCCCTGGTACCACCCCGGCGGGCTGGCCGGGGTCGCGGCCGACCTGGCCGGCGCCGGAACCCGCGTCGCCAACGACGGCGCCGGGCCGGGCACGCC
>JASHOI010000050.1 GCA_030041195.1 Streptosporangiaceae bacterium
CCGCCTGACCGCGGCGTTCCTCGGCGAGTTCCCGGCCGCCGACCGGACGTCGGCGACCGCGCACCCGTCCGCCGGCTAGTCGGAGGGCGCGTTCGCTGCGGCGGTCACCGCCGGCCGGCCGGAGGACTCGCTCACCGCGGCCGTCACCGCAGCCGCCGGCCTCAGCGCTCGGCGGCCCAGCGCGACGCCGACCGCGCCCAGCCCCAGGTCGGAGATCGTGGTGCCGACCCGGGTCATTATCGCGATCGCGGAGGCCGAGCTGTAGGGCAGCAGCGTCGCGAGCGCCGCGATCAGGATCAGGTCGCGCGCGCCGATCCCGCTGGGGAGGATCACCAGCAACAGCCCGGCCGAGAACGCGAGCGCGTAGCCGCCGATGCAGAGCAGCAGCGTGCGTCCGTGCAGCCCGGCGATCCCGGGCAGCAGGATCCACACCTGCAGACCGAGCATGAGCCAGCCAGCCAGGTTCCAGGCGACGGCCTTGGCCAGCCCGGGAAGGCTTGGCCGGCGCTCCAGGGGAGCACGGTGCAGCACCGCCAGCAAGCGGTTGAGCAGGGTGCCGAGCACGGGCGGGCACAGCACGGCGATGATCAGCGGCAGCGGAGCCAGCGCCCACCAGTAGCGCCGGGCGATTTCCGGTGACGCGGCCGGCAGGGTCACCAGTGCCAGTCCAAGCCCGACGCTGACGGTCACGGCGAGCGAGACAACGACCGACGCGAAGCTCCGCCGGCGCGGGACCTGGTAGTCGTGGCCCAGCTCAACCTGAGCGGCGAACGCCCAGACCGCTCCGGGAACGTACTTGCCCAGGTTGGCGGTGAAGTTGATCCGGCCGGCGACCCGGGCTGGCAGCGGCGAGCCCAGGTCGGCCAGGACCGCACGCCACGCGAGCATCATGCACGCGGAACCGGCGGCGGCGGCCACTATCGAGAGGCTTATCGAATACCAGCGCATGCGGCCGAGCGCCGACGCTACCTGCGGCCACTCGGCGTGCAGCGCGTAGCCGCAGCAGGCCAGCACGACCGCGAGCAGCGCCAGCCGGGCCCAGGGGCGCCGCGCCAGGCGGCTTAGCCGGATCAGCATTCGCCCGTGCATCCTCCGTAACGGCAACCAACGACAGTACCCAGCGGCGGAGCCCTGGCCTGCCCGGTAGACGGCGGATATTCGCACGTGAGCGCGGGCATTTCGGAGACACGCCAACCGGGATCGTACTACCCGATTCGGGCAGACGGCGTCCGCATCGCGAGCTTGCCCGCCGGCCGGCGCTACCGCGCTGCCATGCGTGCCGCCGCGGCCGCGGGCTGGGGCGCCTGGCCCGGGTTCGGGCTCGGGTTCCGGCGCATGACCAGCAGCAGGTTCCAGGTAGCGAACTCGCGCAGCCCGGGAATCCGCACCACGCCCCGGCACCAGCGCGGATAGTAGCGCGGCAGCGCGGCGAGCACGGTTACCTCCGGGCGCGACCGTACCGCGCGGAGCACCTGACCGACGTGGACCGGGAACAGCGTTGTTCCAACCTCATGCTTGGGTTCCCTGTCAGTCCTGCGGGTATAGCGCTTGCCCGCGTATCGCGCGCCCAGGTAATGCCAGGGGGACATTTCGTGCCCGCCCCACGGCGAGTACCAGTTTGTGAACGCCAGGTAGACGAGCCCGCCGGGGCGGGTAACCCTGATCATCTCGTCGAGCATCGCAACCGGGTCCCGCACGTGCTCGAGCACGTTCGACGAGAAGCAGACATCCGCCGTGCTGTCGGCCACCGGCAGGCGCATCCCGTCACCCCGGACCGCGCCCGGCGGCGGGTCACCCCGTGCGTTCAACTCGGCCGGGTCCGGTTCCACGAGGACACACGAGGCGCCGCGGGACCGGAACTCCCGGGTGAAATGACCTGGCCCGCCGCCCACGTCGACGACCACCCGATCCGCCAGGACGGTGAATTCGGCGACCTGGCTGACCGAGTCGGCGGCAAGCGCCGTGTAGAACTTTTCCGGGTCCGACTGCTCGGTGAGAAACAGCCGGAACAGCCGGATTGTGCGGTGCACGACGTGCTCCCATTGTCAGATCCCAGGACGGGCCAACGCGCCGGGCCCCTCCCGCCGTAACCTAGCGAGCCCGCGCCTGCCCCGCACGCCGAGACCGGAAATTTCCGCTCGTCCGGATGCGAGAAGGTGCTGCTGACAGCCACGAACCCGGCTGCCTCAATCGATCGGGTGGTCGAGCCACACGCCACGATCCATCACCGTCCGTCCCGCGAACTCCGCGGGTCCCCGCCACACCTGGATCCGGTTCGGTACCAGCCGGATATACGTGAAGCCCGGTACCGATCTTGGGTCGTTTCGCGATGCTCGGGCGTAGCCCTCGGCGGCTCGAGGGTCGACGTCGGCCACGGGCACGATCGTCGCCGTTGCGTCGATCATGAGGACGTCGCTCGTGCTGCCGATGCTGGCGCGCACCCTGGGCTGGGCTCGGACGTTGTTCAGGGTTCGGCTGTTCTCGAACGTCGCCGTCGTCAGCTCGGTTCCATCCCACCAGTAGGACACCGGGATGAGATGCGGTCCCAGCCCGTCGCGCGCGGTCGCGAGCCATAGGTTGCTGTCCGAACGAAGATGCGCCACCGCGGCCTTGCGCCGTTCCAGCAGAGACCTGGGCTGGACCTCATCCATTGGGGCCAGTGTTTCATCCTCACGGCGGCCGCACACCTCGGCCGGCACGCCACCGGATGCGCAAGGGCCGCCATGACCGGGCCGTCGCGGCCGGTAAATCACGCGAACCGGGTGACGCCGGGTCACCAAGCCCGGCCCGAGACTCGACGGTGGAATCGAGGTACCGGGAGGCCGCCGAGACGATCCTGGCCGCGCACCTCGGGTTGATTGTCTTGGTGCCTGGCGTCGCTACCGTTCAGGTGAGCGCCCGGCAGGCCATGCTGTTCCTCATGGGCGCGCAGCCGGTGGTCCTCGCCGCCATCGCCGCCCACGCGGGAAGGAGCGCAGACCATGACCGCTCCGCTCGGCCACCGCCGCGGATCGGACGGCGAACCGCCGAAGGCCGAGGCCCCGGAAGGCGCACCGCGTGCCGGGTTCGCGTTGCTGCTGTCGCTGTCGTTGGCGCAGTTCATGGTGGTGCTGGACTTCACCATCGTCAACGTCGCGCTGCCCTCGATCCAGCGTGACTTGCACGTCGCCACGACCACACTGCAGTGGCTGGTCAGCGCCTACGCGGTCACGTTCGGCGGGTTCTTGCTGCTGGGAGGGCGGCTCGCGGACACCTACGGGCGGGCAAGGCTGTACCGGATCGGCCTGGTCGTGTTCGTCGCGGCGAGCATCTCCGGAGGCCTGGCCGTCGAACCGGTCCTGCTGATCACCTCGCGGGTGGTGCAGGGGATCGGAGCGGCCTTGCTGGCGCCCGCGGGCCTGTCCCTGCTGGTCACAAGCTGGCCCGGGGAGCAGGAACGCAGCCGCGCCCTGGGCACCTACGGCGCGATCGTCTCGGCCGGCTTCGCGTCCGGAGCGGTGCTCGGCGGCCTGCTGGTGGAGCTCACCTGGCGGCTGGTCTTCTTCGTCAACGTCCCGATCGGCGCCGCGCTGCTGGTCGCCTCCATGCGGCTGCTGCCTCCCGACCCGCCAGGGCACGGGCGTGACCTGGACATCCCCGGCGCCGTGACCGCGACGGCCGGGGTGGGCCTGCTCGTGCTCGCGGTCGCGCGGGCCGGCGACACGCTGCAGGCCACCCAGCCGGTGCTGCTCGCCGCGGCGGCGATCGCACTGCTGGCCGCGTTCGTGGTCCGGGAGCACAGGGCCAGGGCGCCGCTGCTCGACCTGGCCCTGCTCAAGGACCGCGGCATCGTGGGGGCGAATCTCGCCCTGATCGCTCTCGGCGCCTTCATCGCCGCCCAGGTCCTGCTGCTCACGCTGTACCTGCAGGAGGGACGCGGGCTCAGCCCGGTGCTCACCGGCCTGTGCTTCATCCCCCAGGCGGTTGGGGCGTTCGCGCTGTCGGGACCGGCCGGCCGGCTCGTTCCCCGCCTCGGGCCGCGCCGCTCGCTCGCCATCGGCATGTCCGTCGCGGTGCTGGCCCTGGCCGCGGCGGCGGTGTCGGTGCTGGCCGGCTCGCTGCCCGGGCTCCTGGCGGCGCAGTTCGCTCTCGGCGTCTCGTCGCGGATCAGCCAGGTTGCCGGCACCCTGGCCGGTACCCGCGGGCCGGTCGCCGCCCGGGCCGAGGGGACGGCCAGCGCGCTGCTGACCGCCACCCGGCAGTGCGGCTCTGCGCTCGGCGTCGCGATCGTGTCCGCGATGGTGGTCGCCACGCACGGCAGCAACGGTCACCGCACCGCGACGGCCATGTTCGTGGCCGTCATCTTCGCGCTGGCCGGCCTGCTGGCCACCCGGGTGGTGCCGGCCGGGCCGCCGCACCCGCACACGCCGCAGCCCCAGCACCGGTTCCGGCATCACGCCGGCGGTATCCCCTGACCGGCCCCGCACCCGCGCCGGGACCGCCGCGACGGGACCGCCGCTACGTCACCGTCCGGCGGCCGGCGCGTATCAACGACGGATGACGGCGGCGGCCGGTACCGTAGCGGGATGACCGCCCAGTCGACGAGCGCCGCCGGCTCGCCCGAGCCGTACGAGGTGATCCATCTGGGCGGGGAAGCGGCCGCGATCGTCCCCGTGGCGGACCTGCGGAGGCTTTGGGCGGTGCGGCGCCACGCCACCGCCGGCGCCCTGGAGGATGCCGAGGTGGAGGCGACGCTCGCGGAGCACCGGGACTGGGTGGCCGCCGGGCGGCACGGCGCGGTCTCGCATGAGGAGGCGATGGCCGAGCTGCTCCGCGGCCGGTGAGGATCGAGTGGTCGCCAGCGGCGATCAGGTCTGCCCGCCGCCACGTCGCCGACCAGGCCGGAATGCGTGCGATCGGCGCGGCGGTGGCCCGGCTGGCCGACGACCCCTATCCGGCGGACGCGTTCCACCGGGGCGAATACCACCGGCTGCGCGTCGGCCCATACCGGGTGGCGTACGTGATTGACGCCGACGTGATCACGATCAGCCGCGTCGAGCGCGTCTGAGCAACCCCCCCCCCGCCGGCCGGCAACGCGCCGGCCGAGACCGGCCGAAATTATTGCCTGGCCACAAAGCGAGCGGGCCGCTATTGTGGATATCACCTGGAGTGATTTGATCGACAGCTTGGCGACCAGGACAAAAACGCCTAAAGAGTCACGCGCCACGTTCCGCGCGTCTCTTGGTTCTCGGTGACGGAGGAGCGGAACGGTGGCGGATGCTGACGCAATAAGAGACGCGCTCGACCAGCGGATCCTGGTGCTGGACGGCGCCTGGGGCACGATGCTGCAGGGCGCCGGCCTGCGGCCCGAGGACTACCGCGGCGACCGGTTCCGCGACCACCCGCGGGACCTCACCGGCGATCCCGACCTGCTGAACCTGACCCGCCCGGACGTCGTGCTGGGGATCCACCGGCGGTACCTGGCCGCGGGCGCGGACATCATGACCACCAACACGTTCACCGCGACCAGGATCGGGCAGGCCGACTACGGCCTCGAACGCGCGGTCCCAGAGATGAACCTGGCCGGCGCCAGGCTGGCGCGCCAGGCCGCGGACGAGGCGGGCGGGCGGCTGGTGGCCGGGTCGGTCGGGCCGCTGAACGTCACGCTCTCGCTGTCGCCGCGGGTGGACGATCCGGCGTACCGCACCGTGTCCTTCGGCCAGGTCAAAGACGCCTACGCGGAGCAGATGGCGGCGCTGGCCGAGGGCGGCGTCGACCTGCTGCTGATCGAGACGATCTTCGACACGCTGAACGCCAAGGCGGCGATCGCGGCGGCCCGCGAGGTGACGCCGGAACTGCCGCTGTGGATCTCGGTCACGATCGTGGACCTGAGCGGGCGCACCCTGTCCGGGCAGACCGTGGAGGCGTTCTGGACCGCGATCGAGCACGCCGACCCGCTGATCGCCGGCGTCAACTGCTCGCTGGGCGCGGCGGAGATGCGGCCGCACGTCACGGAGATGTCCCGGCTGGCGCACGCCTACGTGAGCTGCCACCCGAACGCGGGCCTGCCGAACGCGTTCGGCGGCTACGACGAGCAGCCGGCCCAGACCGCGGCGCTGCTCCGCGGCTTCGCCGAGGCGGGCATGGTGAACGTCGTCGGCGGCTGCTGCGGGACCGGCCCGGCGCACATCGAGCAGATCGCGCACGCGGTCGCGGGCCTGCCACCGCGCCAGGCCACGGGCGCCGGCAAGCGCTCGCGGTTCAGCGGGCTCGAGCCGTTCGAGATCGGGCCGGACACCGGGTTCGCGCTGATCGGCGAGCGCACCAACGTGGCCGGGTCGGCCAGGTTCCGGCGGCTCATCGAGGCCGGCGACTACCAGGCAGCCGCGGACGTGGCGATCCAGCAGGTGCGCGGCGGCGCGAACCTGCTGGACGTGAACATGGACGCCGACCTGCTGGACGGCGAGCAGGCGATGACCGCGTTCCTGAACCTGATCGCCACCGAGCCGGAGGTGGCCCGGCTCCCGATCATGATCGACAGCTCGCGGTGGAGCGTGCTCGAGGCCGGGCTGAAATGCGTCCAGGGCAAGGGCGTGGTGAACTCGATCAGCCTCAAAGAGGGCGAGCAGGCCTTCCTCGACCACGCCCGCCGGATCCGCGACTACGGCGCGGCCGTGGTCGTGATGGCCTTCGACGAGCAGGGCCAGGCCGACACCGTCGAGCGCAAGGTTGCCATCTGCGGCCGCGCCTACGACCTGCTCACCCGCGAGGCGGGCTTCGCGCCGCAGGACATCATCTTCGACCCGAACGTGCTGGCCGTGGCCACCGGGATGGAGGAGCACAACGGCTACGCCAAGGCGTTCATCGACGCGCTGCCGCTGATCAAGGAGCGCTGCCCGGGGGCGCACACCTCCGGCGGGATCTCCAACCTGTCGTTCTCGTTCCGCGGCAACGACGTGGTGCGCGAGGCCATGCACTCGGCGTTCCTGTTCCACGCGATCCGGGCCGGCCTGGACATGGGCATCGTGAACGCCGGCCAGCTCGCGGTCTACCAGGACATCCCCGCCGACCTGCTTGAACTCGTCGAGGACGTGATCTTCGACCGGCGCCAGGACGCCACCGACCGGCTGATCGCGTTCGCCAGCACGGTCCGGGGCACGGGCACCAAGCGGGAAGTCGACCTGTCCTGGCGCGAGGCCCCGGTCGAGAAGCGGCTGGCGCACGCGCTGGTGCACGGCATCGTCGACTTCATCGAGGCCGACACCGAGGAGGCCAGGCAGGCCGCGGACCGCCCGCTGGACGTGATCGAGGGCCCGCTGATGGACGGCATGAAGATCGTCGGCGACCTGTTCGGCTCGGGCAACATGTTCCTGCCGCAGGTGGTCAAGAGTGCCCGCGCGATGAAGCGCTCGGTGGCCTACCTCGAGCCGTTCATGCAGGCCGAAAAGGAGCGCGGCGGCACTGGCCACGGCCAAGGCAAGATCGTGCTCGCCACCGTCAAGGGCGACGTGCACGACATCGGCAAGAACATCGTCGGGGTCGTGCTCGCCTGCAACAACTACGAGGTGATCGACCTAGGCGTGATGGTCCCGGCCGGGAAGATCCTGGACACCGCGGTCGCCGAGGGCGCCAGCGCGGTCGGGCTGTCCGGGCTGATCACGCCGTCGCTCGACGAGATGGTCACCGTGGCCGCCGAGATGCAGCGCCGGGGCCTGAACCTGCCGCTGCTGATCGGCGGGGCCACGACCTCGCGGCAGCACACGGCGGTGCGGATCGCGCCCGCCTACGATCGCCCGACCGTGCACGTGCTCGACGCCTCCCGGGTCGTCGGCGTGGTCTCCGACCTGCTCGACCCGGGCCGGGCCGAGGACCTGGACCGCCGCAACCGTGACGAGCAGGAGCGGCTGCGCGAGGAGCACGCCACCCGGCAGCGGCGCCCGCTGCTGCCCCTCGCGCGGGCCAGGGAAAACCGCGACCGGGCCGGCTTCGGCGATCTTCCGGTGCCCGCGTTCACCGGCACCCGGGTGGTGGCCCCCGGCCTGGATGCTCTCCGCGAGCTCATCGACTGGCAGTTCTTCTTCGCGGCCTGGGAGCTGAAAGGCAAATTCCCGAAGATCCTGGAACGCGACGCCGCGCGGGAACTCTACGATGACGCGCTGGTCTTGCTGGATGAGATCACCGCGGGCGGGCTGTTGCGGGCGGCCGGGGTCTACGGGTTCTGGCCGGCCCACGCAGAAGGCGACGACGCGGTCATCGACGGCGGGCCCCGGTTCCCGATGCTGCGCCAGCAGGCGGCCCGCAACGACGCGCGCCCCAACCACTGCCTGGCCGACTACCTGGCCCCGGACGGTGACCACCTCGGGGCGTTCGCTGTCTGCGTGCACGGCGCGCAGGAACTGGCCGGGCGCTACGAGGAAGAGCGCGACGACTACCGCGCGATCATGGTGAAGGCGCTCGCCGACCGGCTGGCCGAGGCGTCGGCGGAATACGTGCACCGGCTGGCCCGGCGCGCGTGGTACGCGCCGGACGAGGCGCTCGCGGTCGAGGACCTGCACGCGGAGCGGTTCCGCGGCATCAGGCCGGCGTTCGGCTACCCGGCGTCGCCGGATCACTCGGAGAAGGCCAAGCTCGTCCGGTTGCTGGACGCGGGCGGCCTGGGCATCGCGCTCACCGAGTCGTTCGCGATGACCCCGGCGGCCAGCGTCAGCGGCCTGATGTTCGCGCACCCCGCGTCGCGGTACTTCGCGGTCGGCCGGATCGGCCGGGACCAGGCCGAGGACTACGCGGACCGCAAGGGGGTCACGCTCGCCGAGGTGGAGCGCTGGCTGCGGCCCAACCTCGGCTACGAGCCCGACGCGGTCAGCTAGCCTCGCGGGGACCGCAGCACCACGCATCCCGGGCCCGCCTTGCTGCGGATGCGGCGCAGGTGCCGCGGCGCGGGCTCGACCACGTGCCGCTTGGTCGCGGCGAGCAGCAGCGGCAGGTCGGTGGCGCTGTCGGTGTACGCGTACGCCACCGGGAACGTGATCCCGGCGGCGGCCAGCCGGCGCAGCTTCTCCAGGCCGAACGACATGACGCCGGTCGATGTGGGCAGCGCGTTCCACATCCCGCAGTCCCGCAACGGTCGCGCGAAGGTACGCCCCTGATACAGGCGCGCCGCAAGAACCTCCACCGTGTCCAGGCCGAGCGCGCGGCAGGCCGCCTCGGCCAGCCAGTCGGCGCAGCCGGTCGCGATGATCACGCGGTCGCCGGCGGCCAGGTGGGCACGCAGCCGGTCCAGCGCCACCGATATCTGGTTGTCCTCGGCCGCGTGCTGGGCGGCGAACTCCTCGACCATCGCCTGCAGGCGCGACCGCGGCAGACCGGCCGTCGCGATCCAGAGCAGCACCGTTATCGCGTTCCGGCGGGTAAAAGGCATGAAGAAGAACGGCCCGAGAAGCGGCACGATCAGCAGGGCCGCGGCGGTGCGGGCCGGGCTGCGCAGGATAAGTCCCTTGATGAACTCGACCGTGGTGTCGCCGCGCAGCAGCGTCCCGTCGAGGTCGAACACGGCGACCGGGCGCCCGGCGTCGGTGGTCATCCCGGAAATGGTAACGGCGGGACGGCCTGGTTGCGCGGCGCGATTGCCGGGGATGATCAGCCGGCGGGGGGACATGGATTCAGCGGCAAGGATGTACGAGGTCTCGGTCGACGTGCCGCGGGCCGGTGGCTGGCGCGCGTGGAACACCGCCGCGGAACGATTCGAGCAGCGGCTGACCGCCCTGGTGAGCCCGCCGGTCCTGGACGCCGAGATCGCTTCGGAGACCAGGCACGGGCTTGACTACGTCCGCATCCGGGTGACCGTGGCGGTGCGGGCGGCCGACGTCGCCGAGGCCATCGCCGCGGCGTGGGACGTGTTCCAGGCGGCGGCCGACGAGGTCGGCGGGTGGGACATCGCCGCGGCGCGCGCCGAGGTGCACCCCGCCGCCCAGCCGCCGACCCGGATCCGGCCGTTGCGGCCGGTGTTAGCCGGGTATGGCCAGGCGCGCCCGGCGTTGGTTAGCTTCAGGGTTCATGACGTGGCAACCGGAACTTGATGAGGTGCGGCGGCGCCGGGACCTGGCGGAGCGGATGGGCGGGCCGGACAAGATCCGGCGCCAGCACGAGGCCGGCCGGCTGACCGTGCGGGAGCGGCTGGCCGCGCTGCTCGACGACGGCTCGTTCCACGAGATCGGCGCGCTGGCCGGGGCCGCGGCCTACGACGGCGGCGAGCTGACCGGGTTCACGCCCGCCAACTTCGTCACCGGGACCGGGCGCATCGACGGGCGCAAGGTGGTGGTTGGCGGCGACGACTTCACGGTGCGCGGCGGCGCCGGTGATGCCGCGATCGCGGGCAAGCAGATCTACGCCGAGCGGCTGGCGAACGAGCTCCGGCTGCCGCTGGTCCGGCTGGTCGAGGGCACCGGCGGGGGCGGCAGCGTGAAGATGCTGGAGCAGCTCGGCGCCACCTACGTGCCGGTCAACCCGGGCTGGGATTACGTGGTCGGCAACCTGTCCACGGTCCCGGTGATCGCCGCCGGGCTGGGGCCTGTCGCCGGGCTCGGCGCCGCCCGGCTGTGCGCCGCGCACCTGTCGATCCTGGTCGAGGGCACCGCGCAGCTGTTCGTCGCCGGGCCGCCCGTGGTGCGCAGCGGCGCCGGGGAGGACGTGGACAAGGAGCAGCTTGGCGGCGCGCGGGTGCACGGCCGCAACGCAGCGGTCGACCTGGTCGCGGCGTCGGAGCCGGAGGCGTTCGGCATGATCCGGCGGTTCCTCTGTTACCTGCCGCAGAGCGCCTACGCGCTGCCGCCGGTGGCCGGCTGCGACGATCCGCCCGGCCGCCGGGACGAGCTGCTGCTGTCCGCGATCCCGAGGGACCGGCGCCGGCCCTACCGGATCCGGGAAATCCTGGGAGCGGTGTTCGACGCGGGCTCGGTCATGGAGGCGCAGCGTTACGGCGGCTCGATCGTGACCGCGCTGGCCCGGCTGGACGGGCACCCGGTGGGCGTCGTGGCCTGCGACCCGTACGTGGCCGGCGGCTGCCTCACCGTCGAGGGCGCCGAGGCGGTCACCCGGCTGGCCGACCTGTGCTCAACGTTCCACCTGCCGATCGTGACGTTCACCGACCAGCCCGGGCTGCTGATCGGCACCCGCGCGGAGCAGCGGGCCACGATCCGCCACGGCGTGCGCGCGATCAGCGCGGTCTACCAGGCCAGCGTCCCGGGCGCCGAGATCATCGTGCGCCGGGTCTTCGGCGTGGGCGGGGCGGGCCTGGTCAACCGGCACCGGCTGGTCCGCCGCTGGGCCTGGCCGTCGGCGGACTGGGGCTCGCTGCCGGTAGAAGGCGGGATCGAGGCCGCGTACCGCGCCGAGCTGGAGCGCGCCGAGGATCCGGGCGCGCTGCTGCTCGACATCCGGGCCCGGCTGGACGCGGTGCGCAGCCCGCTGCGCACCGCCGAGCGGTTCGGCGTCGAGGAGATCATCGACCCGCGCGAGACCAGGCCGCTGCTGTGCGACTGGGTCCGCGACGCCTACGCCACGCTGCCGTCCAGCCCCGGCCGGCCAGCCTTCGGCACCCGCCCCTGACCGTAAGACCCGCCGCCCGCCTCGCCTCGCCCGTCACACAGGCCCCGCCGACCACGCCGGTTACGCCCTCGCCGTCCCCACCGCGGGCATCGATGTACCGGAAGGCTCGTTCTATGCGGCCGAAAGGTACATCGATGGGGGCGGGCGAGCCCTAGTTGAGCTTGCGCTCGGCGGCCCAGCGGGTCAGCTGGTGCCTGGTGGAGAGCTGGAGCTTGCGCAGCACCGAGGAGACGTGCGTCTCCACGGTCCGGATCGAGATCGTGAGCTCCCTGGCGATCTCCTTGTAGGTGTAGCCGCGGGCGATCAGGCGCAGCACCTCGCGCTCGCGGGTGGTGAGCTGGTCGAGTTCGGGGTCGAACAGGGGCCGCCCCTGGGCGGCGTCGGGCATCGCGGCGAACGCGTCGAGCACGAACCCGGCCAGCCGCGGTGAGAAGACAGCGTCACCGGCAGCGACCCGGCGCACCGCGTCCACAAGGTCGGCGCCGGAGATCGTCTTGGTCACGTAGCCCCGAGCCCCGGCCCGGATCACCGCGATCACGTCCTCGGGGGCGTCCGATGCGGACAGGGCCAGGAAGCGCACCTCGGGAAGCGCGGCCCGCAGCGAGCTGACCACGAGCTGGCCGCCCCCGCCGGGGAGGTGCACGTCCAGCAGGACCACATCCGGCAGGCACTGCGTGATCACGGATATCGCCGGCTGCACGTCGTCTGCCTCCCCGACCACCTCGACCTGGTCGCCGAGCTCGGAGCGGACCCCGGACCGGAACAAACCGTGATCGTCGACGATGACCACCCGGGGCCGGCCGGGCGCGGCCGCGTGACGGGAGCCGGCTGGCGTGGTCATGCCCGGCTCGGCTGCCGTTCCCCGGCCGCGCGGGGCATGGTCAGGGAGACCTCGGTGCCCTGACCAGGAGTGCTGCGCACCGAGGCGGATCCGCCGCGGCGGGTCATCCGGGCGTGGATGGACTCGGCCAGGCCCTTCCGGTCTTCCGGCACCGCGTCCGGGTCGAACCCGCGACCGCGGTCGCGCACGAACAGCGACACCTCGTCCGGCTCGACCTCGGCGAACAGCGAGACCACGTCGGCGCCGGACCATTTGGCCGCGTTGACCGTGGCCTCGCGCGCCGCCGCGAGCAGCGCGCGAAGGTCGTCGTTGAGGTCGCAGTCCCCCACGGTGACCGCTTCGACCGGCACCCCGTGCTGGGCCTCCACCTCCTGCTGGATGAGCCGTATGCCGGAGGCCAGGGTCATGTCCTCGCCGCCCATCGAGCCGGGCGCCCGGCCGTCGAACAGCCAGGCCCGCAGCTCCCGCTCCTGGGCACGGGCCATCTGGATCACCTGCTGCGGCTGGTCCGCGCGGCGCTGGATCATGGCCAGCGTCTGCAGCACGGAGTCGTGCACCCGCGCGGCCATGTCCGCGCGCTCCTCCGCCCGGATCCTGGCCCGGCGCTCCTCGGCCAGGTCCCTGGCGATGCCGAGCCACCAGGGACCCAGAAGGAGCGCGACCCCGACGAACACCAGCACCACGCCGCTCAGCGGCCGCAGCATCTTGAGACTCTCGTGGCCGCGCGCCAGGATGACCGCGCCGACGACCAGCAGCAGGACCGCGACCGCCACGCGCAGCAAGGCACGGCGCCGCGTTCCGCCCGCGGTCAGGCCCACCAGCGGCTCGGCGACGTGCCGCATCGCGGCCTGCTCGCCCGGGGAAGCATTCCGCAAGATCAGCACCATGCCCGCGGCGCACAAGATCACCGGCCACTCGACGGTCCCCAGCACGCCGACACCAAAGATCTCCGAGACCTGGATCAGCACGAAGAGCAGGGACGCCAGAGCGGCGGCCAGCGTGATGCCCCTTCGGTCGCTCTTGGCCCTGCTCCAGATGCTGCCGTCCACACCCGTGGCCGGGACCAGCAGCCACATCCCCACGTACACCACGGCCGCGAAGCCGACCGTGACCAGGCTGGCAACCACGATCACCAGCCGCACGACCGTTACTTCGAAGCCCGTCCGGGCGGCTATTCCGGCCGCCACGCCGCCGAGCAGGCCGTCCTCGGGGTTGCGGCGCAGCGGCCCCTCGCTTCGCGGCCCGTGCGCCCAGCGGTGCCTGTGCCCGAGCCCCGACGGCCCGGAGTGGTGGTGCCAGGCCCGCCAGTGATCGCGCCCGGTCGGCTGCGGGCCAGCCGGGCCGGTCTGGCCGGCCTGGCCAGCCTGGCCGTCCTGGCCGTCGGCGTGTTCGCGACCCGATGCAGCCTGCGACCAGGCGGTTTCATCCTGCCGCGGGGCGGAGCCGGTTGGTTTTTGCACCTCTCCATCATGGCGCCAGATCAGCCCCCGGGGCTATCCGGGCAAACCCCGGACCTGCCCGGGGCTTCTCAGGGTTTTACCGGGGTTCTTCCCGATACCCAGGGCGCGCGCGCGACGGCACGCTGGAGCCATGAACACAACAGACACCACCACGGAAGCAACCGACCACGTCGAGACCACTCACGAAACACACTCCAGCCGCGGGTCGCTGCCGTTGCGCCGTCCCGTCCGCGACCGGATGCTCGCCGGCGTCGCCGCCGGCATCGCCGACTACCTCGGCGTGGACCCGACGCTTGTCCGGATCGCACTCGTCGTGGCGACGTTCTTCGGCGGCGCCGGCATCGCGGCCTACCTGGCCGGCTGGCTGCTGATCCCGGAAGAGGGCAGCGATCAGTCACTGGCCGGCGAACTGGTCCAGTCGATCTCCGCCCGCTCGCGCTAGGCAAAAGGGGGAAACGCCGACATGTCAGGGCAGGCCAGTCCGAGCTGGTTCATCACCGCAACCCGTCGCCGCACCAGCTACTCGAGCATGAGGATCTCCGACGCGGAGCGCACCGAGGCCGCGGACCTGCTGTCCAAGCACTACGGCGACGGGCGGCTCGACGAGGCCGAGTTCCATCAGCGCCTCGATCAGGCCATGCGCGCAAAGACGTATGCCGACCTGAGCGGCCTGTTCGATGACCTGCCGCGCACCGAAGCCGAGGCCGCGGAGGCGCCCCGGACCCCGGTGCGCCGTCATCACGAGCACCCGCATCACGTCGGCGGGCTGGTGCTCGTGATCGCGCTCGTGATCGCAGCCGCGGTCGTGACCGGGCACGTCATGGCCTGGTTCGCCACCGGCTTCTTCGCCACCTTCTGGATCTGGCTCGTGCTCATCGGCGTGGTCCTGTTCGCGCTCGAGAGCCGCAGAAAGCGGTCATGATCCGTAGCGGTCGAGGATCCCCTTTGCCGCCGCCACGAGCAGCTCGCGAACCGGCGCCGGTGAGAGCACCTCGACCCGGCCGCCGAACCCGGCCAGGCGCTGGGCGGCCGCGAGCTCGTGCTCGAACGACAGCGTCACCACCTGCCAGCCCTGGTCATCGGGCGGAAGCGCGGCGTCCAGGGCTGGCCGGGCATCGTCACCGAAGACCTCGCCGAACACGGCGAGCGCCTGCGGCGATGCCCGCAGCCGCACCGGCACCCTGGGCCGGCTGGCGGTGAACTCCGCCGACCACCGGTCCCAGAACCCGGCGAGCTCGAAATCAGCGCGGCGCTCGAACGGCTCGTCCAGGATCCGCGCCGCGCCGATCCGCCCGGCCCGGAACACCGAGATCCGCCCGCTGCGGGTTGCGGCCACGAGGTACCAGGTTCCCGCCTTGTTGACCAGGCCGAGCGGCCCAACCGTGCGGGTGCCAGCCGGGCGGGCCGCGCCAGCGGCCGGTGCCCGCCGCCGAGGCCACCCTTGCCCCGCCGGGCCGGCGTCGGCGGGCGGGTAGCCGATCGCAAGCCACCGGTGCCGCCGCAGCGCCTCGGCCAGCGTCCGCAGCTGCGGCACCTCCTCCTGACCGCGGAACCAGCGCGGCATGTCCAGATGGACGAGCGCCGGGCTCGTTCCGCCGTCCGGCTCGCGCTGCCCCGCCGTGACCCGGATCTTGCGGTGCGCAGCCGCGGCGGCGACGTCCAGGCCAAGGTCGCCGAGCGCGCTCGGCACACCCAGGATGAGCAGCGCCTCGGCCTCCTCCCGGCGCAGGCCGCGGAGCGGGAAACGGTAGCCGTCCAGCAGCCGGCAGCCGCCTCCCGGCCCGGACTCGGTCAGCACCGGCACACCGGCCGCGCTCAGCGCCCCGAGATCGCGGTAGACCGTGCGGATGGAGACCTCGAGCTCCCTGGCCAGCGCGGCGGCGGTGACCGGCCCGCGCGCCTGAAGCAGCAGGGCCAGGGTCACCAGGCGGTCGGCGCGCACCAACCCAGATTAGACACTTATCACTGACAAACCTTGGCAGCGATCGCCAGATACCGTCGCGCCATGCAGACGCACGACTTCTACACCCAGCCCGGGCCCATGACGTCGCCGGGCCGTTACGCACCCCTGCTCGCCGGTCTGCCACGGGACATCCCCGGTCTGGCCACGGTCGGGCACGGGCTGCTGATCCACGAGCACATGGCGGAGGGGTACGGGGTAACCCTGTCCGACGAGGAGCGCGGCAGCGTGCACGTCCGCCCGGTCGAACGGATGCTGGAGCTGATCATGGCCAGGGACGGGCGGCCGCTGGACGTCGCGCGGGAACCAGCGGCGCGCCTGCCGTGCAACTGCCGGCACTTCACCGTGCTGATGGTCACGATGCTGCGGGCCCAGGGCACACCGGCCCGGGCACGGTGCGGGTTCGGCGGGTACTTCACCGACGGGTTCTTCGAGGACCACTGGGTCTGCGAGTACTGGCACCCCCGACACGAGCGCTGGATGCTGGTGGACGCGCAGATCGACGACACCCAGCGGAACTGGTTCCCGATCGACTTCGACGTCACCGACGTGCCCCGGGACCAGTTCCTGGTCGCGGGCGAGGCCTGGGCCCTGTGCCGCTGCGGCGAGGCTGACCCAGGGGTGTTCGGGCTCAGCCTGGTCAACGAGTCCGGCGACTGGTGGATCGCCGCCAACCTCATGCGGGACGCGGCGGCGCTCGGGAACACCGAGGTGCTGCCGTGGGACTGCTGGGGCGCGATGCCCAGGGCACACGAGCCGATCGACGAGGCGCGCTGCGCTCTGTTCGATCGCCTTGCCACGCTGACCCGGGAGCCGGACGGCTCGTTCAGCGAGTTGCTCGGGCTGTGCCAGACCGATGAGAGGCTGCGCGTTCCGCCAACTGTGCAGAATGCCGTGCTGGGCCGCGAGGAACCCCTCGCTGGTGGTTCATAACTGCGTGCTGGACAAAACGCTCTACCTGGCCAGATACCGCTAATCAATTCTTTATCATATTTTGCTTTGGAAAGCCGGAAGAAAAGCGTGAGCAACCCACTCTACAAGCCTGTAGAAAGCTAGTAGCCTAGTTTGCGTTATATAGATCTGCTGCCCCGGGGGGGACATCGTGGCGAGCATGAGATCAAGGTCCGCATTAGTTCTTGCCTGCCTCCTTGTGGCGGGCCTGGCTGCGCTGTTGCCAACGGCGGCAGCCTCGGCATCTACGCTGCAGACGGGGCCGACGCCCCAGCCTTTCGGGCTTTTCGAGAGCAGTAATAACCTTCAGTACTCATTTCCCGTAACGCCCCAGTATGCCATCCAGTACTACGGTTGGTACGAGAATTTCCAGACCGCCGACGCGCAGGCAGCATGGAATGCGGGCACCGAGACCTTCGCGGAACTGCAGACCTGCGGTAACCCGTGCGATTCTGCCACCAGCTACCCGATCACCAATGTGATAAACGGGACCTACGACTCGTACCTGAATAATTTCGCAAATGCGATCGCCGCGTTTGGCCATCCGGTGCTGCTGACCTTCGATCACGAGATGAACGGCTCGTGGTACCCATGGGGTGACACCGAGATCACGCCCACACAGTGGATCGAGGCCTGGCAGCACGTGACATCGCTGATCAGCTCGATCGCCCCGAACGCCGTCTGGGTCTGGGCGCCGAACATCGAGCAGGGCGCCGCTTCGGTGGCGAGCTACTGGCCCGGCAACGGGTACCTGAACCCGCACGTCAACGTCGTCGGCCTCGACGGCTACTTCCAGAACTCGGGCTCAACGTGGGCGAACACGTTCTCCCAGAGCGTCACGGACGTCATGAGCGCCAGCGGCGGGATATACCCGTTCATGGTCACCGAGACCGGCGTCCCGTCAGCCGATTCGAACGGCGTCTCGCAAATCGACAACCTGGTCGCGGGCGCGCGCTCGGTCGGCGCCGCGGCGCTGATGTACTTCGACTCCGGCACCAAGTGGGCGTTCACGTCCGCTGAGCAGTCAGAGTTCGTCAACGACGTGGGGTGAGCCCGCGGTCAATGCCTCGAAGATCTAGGAGCCCGGGCGGCAGCATGGGCTCGCAGATCATCAACACGCCGGTTTGATCTTGGCGCCAGGCCCGTTTCCATGATCGCGGTGGGTTTTTCGCAGATACGACAACAAATCCACCGCGATCATGGAAAACCGCTGTCTGACGCCAGCAAGTCAAACG
>JASHOI010000499.1 GCA_030041195.1 Streptosporangiaceae bacterium
CGGCCGGCCGTCCCGCGCCACAGCGGACTCGGCCGGCCTCGGCCGTCGGCTGGGCCGCCGGATGGCCGAGGCGAGCGAGACCTGGCTGCTGCTGGCGCTGATCATCCTGATCGTGTTCTTCACCGTGAAGGCGCCGGGCAAGTTCCTGACCCTGACGGACTTCTCGCTGATGGGACAGGACGCGGCGTGGCTGCTCGTGATGGCCGTGGGCGAGACGTTCGTGATCATCACCGGCGGCATCGACCTGTCGGTCGGCTCGCTGCTGGTCCTGGGCGGCGTCGTGACCGACCTGTACTGCATCCACCACGGGGGCGCAAACGCGGGCTGGGCCCAGATCGCGATCGGCTGCCTGATCGGCATGGCGACGGTCTGTGCCTGGGGCGCGGTGCAGGGGTTCCTGGTCGCCAAGGGCAAGGTGCCGTCGCTGATCGTGACCCTCGGCGGGTTCATCGCGGCGGGGGAGGGCGTCGCGTATCTGATCACCGGCGGCGCCGACTTCCGGACCGTGCCGAACCGGCTGGTCAACACCATAGGCCTGGGCAGCGTGCTCGGCGTGCCGTGGCTGATCGTGATCAGTTTCGTCATCGCGATCGTGGGCGGCCTGGTCCTCGCGCTCACCAGGTTCGGCAGGTACACGTACGCGATCGGCTCGAATCCCGAGGCGGCCCGGCGCGCCGGGATCGGCGTGGACCGGCACCTGATCAAGGTCTACGCGCTGTCCGGCCTGCTGTCCGGTGTGGGCGGGATCCTGTCGCTGGCCTCCTTCGACTCCACGACGATCGCCGGGCACGCGTTCGACAACCTCGAGGTGATCACGGCGGTCGCGCTCGGCGGCGCCAGCTTGTTCGGCGGCCGGGGCTCGATGCTCGGCTCGTTCATCGGCCTGGCTTTCTCCACGGTGCTGCTCGAGGGCCTGGTGATCATCGGGGTGAACCAGTACTGGCAGGAGGTGGCCATCGGCGCCGCGCTGGTGGCGGCCGTGTACCTCGATCAGTTCCGCCGCCGGCAGCGCGGCAGCGGCCCCGGGCGCTGGGCGGCGCTCTGGCAGTTCGGCAGGCAGCGAGCCTGAGGCGGCATGACAGCGGCCGCGCGGCGCGCGGCCCGAACGCACAGGAGGAACGATGCGGAGCAGACTAACCACGACGGTCACCGGCGTCGCCGTCATCGCGCTCGCCGCGGCGGCCGCAGCCGGTTGCGGCTCGTCGAGCAGCGCCAGCAGCAGCGCCCCGAAGACCATGGAGCTGATCGTCGGCACCAAGAGCGACGACTTCTACGTGACCATGGAATGCGGCGCCGAGGCGGAGGCGAAGAAGCTCGGGGTGAAGCTCACCGTCACCGGCCCGGCGACGTTCAGCATCCCCGAGCAGAAGCCGTTGATCGACGCCGCGGCAGTAACCAGGCCGGATGCGCTGATTGTGGCGCCGACCGACAGCGCGGCGCTCAACCCCGACCTGCTGCGGGTGCAGCGCACCGGAACCAAGATCATCTTTGTCGACACCTCATCCGCCGACCAGGCGATCGGCCTGTCCAGGATCTCGTCGGACAACGCGGCGGGTGGCAGGCTGGCCGCCGACACCCTCGGCAATCTGCTCGGCGGCAAGGGCACCGTCGCCGTGATCAGCGTCGCCAAGGGCGTGTCGACGACCGACGCCAGGATCGCCGGGTTCGAGGCGGAGATGGCAGCCAAGTTCCCCGGCATCAAACTGCTCCCCGAGCAGAACGACGACGCCGACAGCGTGGCCACCGCCACCTCGTTCATCGAGGGTGACATCACCGCGAACCCCGGCCTGAACGGCGCGTTCGCCGCCAACGTGATCACCGCCGAGGGTGCGGCATCCGGCATCGCGCACGCCGGCAAGACCGGCAAGGTGAAGCTGGCCACGTTCGACGCGGACGCGACGCAGATGACCATGATGCACGCTGGCACCATCCAGCTAGCGATCGCCCAGGAGCCGGCGCTCGAGGGATCGGACGGCGTGCAGCAGGCACTGAACGCGATCGACGGCAAGCCGGTGACCAAGAACATCGCCACCCCGCTGATCGCGGTCACCCCGGCCAACATGAACAGCGCCAGCATCAAGCCCTATATCTACGCGTCGAGCTGCTCGTGAAGCCAGGAAACGACCGCTGCTCGTCAAGCTAGGCGTGCACCGCGTCACGGCCAGGGTTGGGCCGCCGCCAGTCCGGTGGCCCAGATGATCAACAGGAAGGTTTGATCTTGGTGTGCGGGCTTTTCCATGATCTTGGTTGATGGATACCGCTATGCGGTATTCAGACACCAAGATCATGGAAAGTAGCTGCCCGGCACGGCTAAACCGAACCTGGGTTCGGATCCAGCTGGCCGACTCTGTGGCGTCCGTATACCGGGCGTTAACGTACCTTAACGTAAAGCAACGAGCTATCGAGGGACGGGCACCGGGGACGGCGCGGCGGGGCGAGGTCGGGTGCGCCGGGGCAACGTGAGCGTTCAGGAACCCCCGCCGGCCTTGGCTGGGTCCGCCAGTTCCGCCCTTAAGCCCGGCTCATCGTCCGGGCCCGGCTTCTCCTCCGCCGGGTCCGGGCTTTCGTCGTCCGGGCCCGGGCTTTCGTCGGCCGGGCCCGGGCTTTGGTCGGCCGGGTCCGGGGTTTCGTCGGCCGGGTTTGGCT
>JASHOI010000500.1 GCA_030041195.1 Streptosporangiaceae bacterium
GCGGCCTCCAGCGCCAGCCCGTTGGTCGGGTCGGCGGCGACCTCGGTGCCCCGGACGGTGGCCACCACGTTGCGCGGGTCCACGGTCGCCACCGCCGAGTGCGCGCCGAGCGGCAGCACCGGGGCCAGCGTGATCACCTCGAACCCCGCGGGCAGGGCGGCCAGCATGGCGTCCTCGGCCCGCCGCAGCGACCAGAAGCCGGCCGTGGCCGGCGCCACGAACCGGTCGCTGCCGTAGCGCCGCATCACATCGGCGGGGGTCAGCCGTTCCGCCTGCCGCCGCAACACCTCGAGCAGCAGCGTGGTCAGCCCGGAACCGGACAGCCCGGCCAGCTTGTCGGCCAGGGCCGGATCGCCGGCCTCGCGCAGCACGCGCAACAGCGCAGCGTGGGCCGGCCCGTCCATGGCTGACCAGTATGCGACCGGGCCCGCCGCGGCGGCGACCGGTTATCGGGTCAGACTTCGACCAGCACCGGGATGATCATCGGGCGGCGGCGGTAGTTTTCGCTCACCCAGCGTCCCACGGTCCGGCGGACCAGCTGCTGCAGCTGGTAGGAGTCGCTGATCCCGTCGGCGGCGGCCCGGGCCAGCGCCTCCTCGATCAGCGGCCGGACCTCGCCGAACGCCGCATCATCGATCCCGGAACCGCGCGCGTGGATCTCCGGCCCGGCCACGAGCTTGCCGGTGCCTGAGTCGACCACCACCACCGCGGACACGAAGCCCTCGTCGCCGAGGATCCGCCGGTCCTTCAGCGACGCCTCGGTCACCTCGCCGACGGAAAGCCCGTCCACGTACACGTAGCCGCACTGCACCTTCCCGGTCACCGCGGCCTGGCCGTCGACCAGGTCGACCACCACGCCGTCCTCGGCGATCACGATGCTGGAGCCCGGCACGCCGGTCAGCGAGGCGAGCTCCGCGTGCGCCCGCAGGTGCCGCCACTCCCCGTGCACCGGGATGAAGTTGCTCGGCCGTACCAGGTTCAGCACGTAGAGCAGCTCCCCGGCGGGTGCGTGCCCGGACACGTGCACCAGCGCGTTGCCGCGGTGCACCACTACCGCGCCGAGGCGGGTCAGGTCGTTGATGATCCGGGACACCGCGGTCTCGTTGCCCGGCACCAGCGACGACGCCAGGATCACCGTGTCGCCCTCGGCGATCCTGATCGGGTGGTCCCGGCCGGCCATCCGGGCCAGCGCGGACATCGGCTCGCCCTGCGATCCGGTGGAGATCAGCACGATGTCCTCGGGCGGGAGTTCCTCGGCCTCGCGGAGCTCAACGAGCAAACCGCCGGGAACCGAGGGCACGCGCAGGTAGCCGAGCTCGCGGGCGACCCCCATGTTCCGCACCATCGACCGGCCGACCAGCGCCACCTTGCGCCCGTGCGCCGCCGCGGCGTCCATCACCTGCTGCACCCGGTGCACGTGGCTGGCGAAGCAGGAGACGATGATCCGCTGCTTGGCCGCGTCGAACACCTCGTTGAGCACGGGCCCGATCGCCCGCTCGGTCGTCACGACCCCGGGGATCTCCGCGTTGGTGGAGTCCGCCATCAGCAGATCCACGCCCTCGGTACCGAGCCGTGCGAAGCCGCCCAGGTCGGTCAGCCGCCCATCCAGCGGCAGCTGATCCATCTTGAAGTCCCCGGTGTGCAGGACCAGGCCCGCGCCGGTGCGGATGGCGACCGCCAGCGAATCGGGAATCGAATGGTTGACCGCGAAGAACTCGAGGTCGAACGGGCCAAACGAGAGCCGCGTGCCCTCGGCGACCTCGAGGGCCTCCGGCGTGATCCGGTGCTCGGTGAGCTTGCTGGCCACGAGCGCCAGCGTCAGCCTGGACCCGATCAGCGGGATGTTGTCGCGCAGCCGCAGCAGGAACGGGATCGCGCCGATGTGATCCTCGTGTGCGTGCGTGATCACCAGCGCCTCGACCTGATCCAGCCGGTCCTCGATGTAAGAGAAGTCCGGCAGGATCAGGTCGACCCCCGGCTGATCCGGCTCGGGGAACAGCACCCCGCAGTCCACGATCAGCAGGCGGCCGGCGTGCTCGAAGACCGTCATGTTCCGGCCGATCTCACCCAGCCCGCCGAGGGCGACGATTCGCAGGCCGTCGACGGCCAGGGTCGGTGGCGGACCGAGTTCCGGGTGCGGGTGGCTCACCGGATCTTCACGCCGCCGGCCACGAGGTCGGTGCGCAGCCGCTCGGCCTCGGCGGTGGTCGCGTCGGCCAGCGGCAGCCGGACCGGGCCCCCGGGCAGCCCGAGCATGGCGAGCGCCGCCTTGGTGCTCACCGTGCCCTGCATCCTGGTCATGCCGGTGTAGACCGGCAGCAGCTCGCGGTGGATGGCCAGCGCGGTGTCCACGTCGCCCGCCACGTAGGCGTCGATCATCTCGTGCAGCCGGTCCCCCACCACGTGGCCGTGCACGCTCACGAAGCCGACCGCGCCGACCGAAAGCCAGGGCAGGTTCAGCATGTCGTCGCCGCTGTAGAAGGCCAGGCCGGTGGCGGCCATGACGATGGAACTCGCTCCGAAGTCGCCCTTGGCGTCCTTGACCGCGACGATCCGCGGGTGCGCGGACAGCTGAATCAGGGTCTCGGTGGCGATCGCCGTGCCGGTGCGGCCCGGGATGTCATAGAGCAGCACCGGCAGGTCGGTCGCGTCGGCCACCTTGCTGAAGTGAGCCACCAGGCCGTGCTGCGGCGGCTTGTTGTAGTACGGCGTGACCACGAGCAGCCCGTGGGCGCCGATCTCCGCGGCCTGCCTGGCGAGCTCGCACGTGTGCGCGGTGTCGTTGGTGCCGACGCCGGCCACGATCGTGGCCCGGTCTCCCACGGCGTCGATCACGGCGCGCAGCAGCCGCGCCTTCTCCGCGTCGGAAGTGGTAGGCGACTCGCCGGTGGTGCCGCTGATCACCAGGCCGTCGTTACGCATCTCCGTGACCAGGTACTCGGCCAGGCGGGCCGCACCGTCGTAGTCGACCGCCCCCTCGCTGGTCATCGGCGTGATCATGGCGGTGAGCATCCGGCCGAACGGGACCTGCTCCGACCGTGCGCCGCCGCCCTCTGGCGTTGTCGTAGCACTCATGTACCGAACGCTACCGGCAGCCGCCGTCACGGGGTACTGCCGGCACGCTGCGGCGAGCGCCAAGCGCCGCCACGGCCACCTCACCACGCGCGGAGCTGAAGACGCGGCGACGTGAGCTCGGGGGTACCCACGTCGCCTGCGTCTGTCTGATTATCGTCCGCCATTGCACATGGCGTTACGCGTTGTGCGCAATTTGTTGACCCGCCGGCGATAATAGGTCCATGGGCGGCCATTGGCCGGGCCGCTCACCAGGCCACCGGGCCCGCCGCTGACCTCGGCGGGCTCCCCGGTGCGGCTGGTTGCGTGACGGCACAACAACCACGAGGCCCCCCCATGTATGAGATGGAGGGGCCTCGCTTGGCCTGCAGCCCAACGTGCCGATCGCTCGGCTGGCCGGTCGCCCGGCTGCTGTCCGCTGCGGACCACACCACCAGCGCCAGACACCCGCCTGAACCTCCGGTTACCCGGATCTCCCTGCGACCCAGGGTCTCCCCCGGGGCTCCGGGGTCTCCCCCGGATCGGCCTCCGCGTTAAGTGGTGAGTGCTTTTCTACTGCCTAGCGAAGGGCCTGCACAAGGGCTTGCAGCAACCAATCTCAAGATTCTTTAGCCATCCACAAGACACTCGCCGTTATCCCCCGCGTAGCGCCGTTTTTCCACCGCTCCATCCACACAGCGGTCCACAACCCGCCGCCTGGAGCCGGAACGGGCCGTGTGCCGGGTCAGCGCGGCGCCAGCTTATCGGCGCAAGCGGCGGCGATGAACTGATGGCCCTTGGGGTTGGGATGCAGCCGGTCGGGCCCGTAGAGGTCCGGGTCGGTGACCCCGGGCAGCGACCACGCGTCGAGGCACACGGCACCGTAGGACTCCGCCTGCTCGCGAATGATGTCGCTGGCCAGCCGGATGCGCTCGCGCGCAACCTCGCGCAGCTCCTGGGACAGCGACATGATCGCCGTCAGGTCTGGCAGCGTGCAGGTCAGCAGCGTCGCCTGGGTCGCGGCGAGGGTCTCGAACAGCTGCCCAAGGTCGGCCTTGAAGCTCAGCTCATCGAAGCCACGGTGACGGATGTCGTTGATTCCCACGGTGACGCTGACCAGGTCGGGTTTGCGCGCGGCAACCTCTGGTACCTGCTTGCTCAGCACGTCGTGCACGGTGGCGCCGTCCACGGCCAGGTTGGTCAGTCTCCACCGCACGGTCGTCCGCACGCTCAGGATGTCGGCGAGCCGCTGCGCCCATCCGATCGGGCGCCCGTCCCGACCCTCGTCGCCTCGTCCCGCGGTGAGGCTGTCGCCGATGGCGACGTAGGTAGACCAGGCCACGACCTCCGCTCCCTCGCCTCTGATGGCGCTACTGTGCCCCGCTCACATCAAACGGTCCCGCACACGCGGCCACGGGGCAAGTAGGCACCGAAGCGGCGACTGGGCCGCCACCTGCACCGGAGCACCAAATCCGCAGGTCAGAAAACGGGACGATCTTCTCCGGATTTCTGCCGCCACGCCCTCGATGTCACGCCAGCCCTCACCAACAGTGTCGTGGGTCCCGCGCTGTTCTAAGAGGAACAGCGCGGGTCCCTTCACACTGAATTGGGCGCCGGCCCGCCCAGATCGGGGATCGCGGGAGCTCGTTTTGAGCCCAGTGGGCGTTACGCCGTGCGGTTAGTCGCCGGACCACGTCCATTTCGGCACTTCCCGCAGCGGGTGCAGTTGGTCGTCGGTTTCGGCATGGGAGTTCTGCATGGCGACCTGGGAGCCGAACTCGACGTGCGACCGCAGCGCCTCCCGGAACGCCGGATCGTCCGGCAGCCCGGCCGCGTCGGCGGCGGCCAGGTAGAGCTCGACGAACCGCTGCCGCTGCGGCTCGGTGATCTTCAGGCCGCGGTGCACGTCGATGAGGTGGGCGAAGCCGAGATCCTTGGTGAAGTCCTCAGGGCCACCGAACGACTCCGCCTCGAACGCGGTCAGGTGGTCGACGTGGTCCGGCCGGCCCTCGCCGAACAGCGGATGCAGCACGGGATCGGCCAGCACGCTGCCGTAGAAGATGTCGATGAACCGGCGCAGGGCATCGTGGCCGCCCGCATGCTCGTATATCGATTCCATGCTTACAGCATTACGAAGTCCGGCTCGGCTCTCAACTGCGCTGCCCCGATCCGCGCCGCCGGATGCGGCCGGCGCACTTGTGAAGCAAATACTTCGCAATTATGCTTTCGAAGCAGATCTTTCATAACTGCCGAGAGCTGACCATGACCGGTTCCGAAGTGCCCCTGGACGAGTCCGGGATGCCGGCAGCCGAGCCGGGGACGCCCGGGAACCCGCTCCGGCTGGACAACCCGCGAATGATGCGGGCTCTGGCCCACCCGGCGCGGATCGCGATACTGCAGCGCCTCGCGCTGGACGGGCCGGCGACGGCCACCGAGTGCGCCGAGGTCACGGGCCTGTCGCCGTCGGCGTGCAGCTACCATCTGCGGGCGCTCGCGCGATACGGCTTTGTCGACGAGGACCCGGCCAGCGCTGCAGACGGCAGGCAGCGGCCCTGGCGGGCGCGGGTGGTGTCCGTGACGTTCGATGAGGGTGAACCGGACCAGCCCGACGCGCTCCGGGTCGCGGGACGGCTGCTGACCGAGAGCCTGCAGACCCGGTTCAGTGAGTTGCGCGCCGAGTACCTCGGCCGCGCCGCGCACTACTCCGCCGAATGGCGCGGCATCGCCGGCTGGAACCAGGATGTCGTGCACGTCACCGCCGCCGAGGCCGCCGCTTTGCGGCAGCAGATCCTGGACCTGCTGGCCAGCTACCGTCGCATCGAGCCGGCGGACCGGCCGGCCGACGCGCACCGGGTGCATGCCCTGCTCGACTTGATTCCATGGTTCGACCCCGCCGAGCTGCGATGAGCGTCGCAGCGCGCGCCAGCGCCGCGCTCCGGAGCGGGCCGCTGGCGAGCCGGGGGTTGCGGCTGCTGGCCGCCGGGCAGTTCACGTCGACCGTTGGTGATTACTGCTACGCGGTCGCGCTGCCGTGGCTGGTGCTGTCGACGCATGGCGGCACGATCTTGCTCGGAACCGTGCTCGCCTGCTACGGCGTGCCGCGAACGGTTCTCATCCCGGTCGGCGGGCTGCTCGCGGACAAGATCGGGGCACGGACGATCATGCTCATCGCCGACGCCGCGCGGTGCGGGCTGGTCGTCGTGCTCGTGACGCTGGCGGCCGGGCACGTGGCGTCGCTGGCCCTGCTCGGCCCGATCGCCGCGCTGCTCGGCGCGGGAGAGGGGCTGTTCATCCCGGCATCGTTCTCGATCACGCCGTCGCTGCTCGAGCCGGAGCACCTGGCCGCTGGCAACGCGATCAACTCGGCCGCGGTCCAGGCGGGCAGCGTCGCCGGGCCGGTGCTTGGCGGGCTTCTCGTCGCGGTGGCGGGCCCCGCGCCGGCGTTCGCGGTCGACGCGGCGTCGTTCGCCGTCTCCGCGCTGACCCTCGCGCTG
>JASHOI010000501.1 GCA_030041195.1 Streptosporangiaceae bacterium
CGTCGGGCTCCGGGGCGCCGCCCGCCAGGGACACGGCCCCACCCGCCTCGCCAACCCCCTTCACTCGGGCACCCCGCGCCCGCGCGCCGACCGGGGCCAACGCGCTCTCCTCGGCCGCCGACCTGGCCCCGGGCAGCGCGAGCCCGGCCACCACCAGCACGGCGAGCAGCTCAAAGATCAGGATGAGGTCGCGGCCGGTCTCGTTGCGGCTGATCTCGAGCACGCCGCCGCCCGCTGGCAGCCGGAATGCCTGTGCCCAGCTGCCGGCGGGTGAGGCCACCGGCGTCAGCGGCTGCCCGTTGAGCGTGGCATGCCAGCCCCCGGCAGGCTCGGCCAGCTCAAGCGTGCCGCCCGCCGCTGGCACCCGCACACCCGAGACACCGATCTGGCCGGATGGCACAACCACCACGGTCCCGTCGGGCTCGACCACTCGGACGCGGGCGGTCGGCTCGGTGACCCGCCAGAGCGCGAACGCTGAGGTGGAACTCACCGGCTGCAGGCCAGCTACCCCGTTCAGCAGCCGTGCCAGGTTCTGGTTCACCGGAGAGGGCAGCAGCACAAAGCCGATGTCGAGCTGCGCGAGAAGCTGGCCCTGGTTGACCGCTTCGCCGCCGTTGGGAGCCACCAGGGTGGCGACGGCGGTGCTCAGCGCGCGCTGCGCGGCCGGGGCCGGCGTCAGGTCAGCGTCGCCGAGCGACGGGCTCGCGCCGCGTTGCAGGGAGAAGCTCACCTGGGTGCCACCCTGGCGCAGCACGAGCGTCCGCTGTTGCAGGCCGTTGCTGGCCGAAGCCAGAACGACGGCGGGCACGATCGGGCCCGACTCGGGTCCGACCGGCCCGCGCACTCCGTTGATCACCCATGACGCGGCGGCGAGGACCGGCGCCGAGCATGCGGCCAGGGCGAGCACCCCGACCGCGACGCCTCGCAGCCGGCGCGGCCCGCGGCCGCCGGCTGGATCGCCGCCCTTCCTGCCGCCGCCGCGCCGGAAGCGCTTCCCGCCGCCGGGTGCCGGCCGGTCATCGACGTCCTCGCTGCCAGGGCCGGCCACCAGGCGCCGGATGTCTTCGCCAGCGGTCGCGCCCGCCAGCAGCAGGCCCATTGCGGCGATCAGCATGGCCGCTCCGGGCCAGGCCGGCACCGCGGGCTCACCGCTGCCCGGCGTGACCACGACACGGCTCACCGCGACCGCGACGAGCAGCCCGGCCAGCGCGATGCTCCAGCCGGCCATCATCAGCGCCCGGCGCCGGCTCAGCAGCAGGGCGCCCAGGGCGGCGACGACGATGCCTGCCGTCACCCATATCCGGGGCAGGCCGGGGCCACCGGGGCTGAGCAGCAGCAGGGACCGGGCGGACAGGTCATGCACGGCCAGGCCGGGCTGCTGCAGGCCGACCTCGAGCAGCAGCGCGGCCGGATTGCCGGCAGCCTGGATCGTCCATGGCAGCAGCAGCACCGGCGGCGTGACCACGACGATGCCCAGGTTCCGCCACATGCCAGGCCTGGCTGCCAGCAGGGCCAGCGCGGCGACGAGCGCGATGACCCAGATCAGGGGCACGAACGCGGCAGCGACCGCGATGGTCAGGCCGGTGGCCCAGGCCGCGCGGCGCGCCCGCCGGGGCGACATGGTCAGCATCCGCCCGGCCAGCAGGGCGATCGCCGGTATCAGCACGAACACGACCGCGGTTCCGATCCGGCCGGCGGCGATCGAGCCCATGGCGACCGGCAGCAGCGCATACGAGGCCGCGGCCCAGACCCGGACCGGCGTGGAACGGGTGACCCGCCGCACCGCCAGGAAGGCCGAGATGCCCGCCAGCGGCACGCAGCCGAGCAGGATCACGTCAACGGCCAGCCACGGCTTGCCGCCGAGCACGGTCGCGAGCACGGCGATCACGGCCAGGTACGGCGGCGTGCTGCTGCCCGAGCCGACGCCAACCGCGTGAAAGCCCTGCAGGTACTCGTGCCAGAGCCCGGCGGCGCCACCCCACGCGGGGATCAGGGCGCCGCCGCCGAGCGGGCCGGGACCGAGCAGCGACCGCTCGGCGACCAGCGAGACCACGGTCAGCGCGATGAACAGCAGCACCCCCGGGTTGGTCAGGATGCGCTGCACCAGGCCGGTGTCGGTCAGCAGGTAATCGGCTTCGTCGGGGTCATCGGTCGCGTGATGCGCGCCCGCCGTGTCCGCCGGCGCCGATTTGGACAGCGCCGAGGCGGCGAACTCCGCGATCCGCCGCAGCGACCTGCCGGGCGGCAGGTCGCGGCGCAGCCGCCCGTAGGCGGCCCGCCGGCCTCGCACCCTGCTCCGGCGCAGCGCCAGCAGCCGGAACGGGTGGCCAAAAACCGAGCCCACGGCGCCGAGCTCGTCCGTGGCCGCGGCCACACGCTTGGCAAGCAGGAAGAACACCGCGCGCAACAGCGAGACCGCCAGGTTGCCCGCTGCCGATGTGAGCATCGGCAGCGCCGGAAGGTTCCCCATCAGGGTCAGGATCGCGTTGCGCCGGTCGAGCCGGCGTGGCCGGCGCACGACCGAAACCTTCCGCCGGCGGCGGGCGGACGCCTCCACGTGGTAGACGACGGCGTCGGTGATCAGCCGGACCCGGTAGCCCGCCGCATGCACCCGCCAGCAGAAGTCGACGTCCTCGCGGAACAGCGCCATGTCGGTGTCGAAGCCGCCCACCGAGTCCCAGACGTCGCGCCGGATCAGCATGCCGGCGCTGCCGACCGCGAGGCAGTCGCGGTCCCCGTCGTGCTGGCCCTGGTCCACTTCGCGCGGCTCGATGCCGGTGATCCGGCGTCCCGCCGTGTCGATGGTGACCCCGGCCTCAAGGATCACCTGCTGGTCGGCCCAGTCCCTGATCTTCGGGCCGAGCACTCCGGCCGACCGGGTCTCGGCCGCCCCGCGGAGCAGGTGCTCCAACGCGTCGTGCGCCGGCTCGGAGTCGTCGTGCAGCAGCCACACCCACTCGGCGCGCTCGGCTGCCGGGGATCCCGCGGCACCAGGAACGTTCACGTTCGCCGCGCGGTGCTGCAGCGCGCGCGTGACCGCGGCACCGTAGCCGGTGGTGCGGTCCATGCCGAACACGACCGACTGGCCGAGCAAGCCGGCCAGGACCGAGCCGCTGCGGTCCCTGCTGCCGGTGTCGACGGCGACCACGCGCTGCACCGGTCTGCTCTGGTCGAGCAGCGACTGGATGACGCGTGGCAGCCACGCAGCGCCGTCATGCGCGACGATTACCGCCGTGACAACGTGCTGCGGATATGTATCGTTCGACGACAAGTGGGGTCCGCTCGCTCTTCAGAGGGCCACCTGCAGGCCGGTGTGAGGGCTGTAAGTCCGGTCGTGCAGGGCAGTGGTACCCCGTGAACAATACGCGAAGGGGGAGTATCAAGACGGCCAGATGCCGTGCTTGGCCGCGGTCCGGCAGAGGCTGCACCGCCTACGTGCAGGCCGTCTGCCGCCGGGCGCTGGCCGCCGCCGGGGATGCCTGGGGGCTACATGGCCTGGCGCTTCAGCCGCCTGCGCTCGCGCTCCGACAGCCCGCCCCAGATGCCGAAACGCTCGTCGTGCTCGAGGGCGTACTCCAGGCACTCGGCCCGGACCTCGCAGCTGCGGCAGACCTTCTTCGCCTCCCGGGTGGAGCCGCCCTTCTCCGGGAAGAACGCCTCCGGATCGGTCTGCGCGCACAGCGCGCGATCCTGCCAGCCCAGCTCTCCGGCATCGTCAACGTCGATGTCGAACCCGTCGTGCACCAGCGAGACGATGACCTCAGACACTGCGCACCTCCAGCCCCCTCCCGTTAACCCCGTCGGCCCGTGCCACTCCCCTTGGGGCACGAGAATTACACAGATGAAATTACACCCGCGTGTCTTGCGCTGCGTCAAGGGGAATACGTGATAATGGCCACCTGCTTGACCGTGATGACGGGAAAGTCCGGCGCGATTTTCCGCTGGCGTCAGGCCTCGTCGCTGTCGGTAACCGGGGTCAGCTACCCGATCCGGGCAGCGTGCGTGCGCGCGACCGCTGCACCGAACGGGTCAAGATCAGTCCGGCCGCGGCCGCGAGCAGGTTGCTGACGTCCGAGATCGAGAACCACGCGTTGCCGCCGCCGAGGCTGAACAGCCAGCCGATGACACCGAGCACCAGCGCGACGAGCTGAATGATCACCGCGTACAGCGCGATCTGCGGGAGCGACCCGAGCCTGGGCTTGCCCAGCGCCGCGAGCAGCACCGCGGCGACCGGCAGCAGGGTGAAGTCGATGCCCACCAGGTTGCCGTTCGCGGCGTAGACGTGGTCGGCGAACGATGGCCCGTCCGACGACCCCGGCAGGCCGATCAGCAGCCAGATGCCGACGCCGAGCAGGATCACGGCGGCGAACAGCAGCAGCCAGGCAGCGTACTCCCGGGCCCGGGATACGTCCGTGAGGTCCATCCGTTCTGCCTCCGTCTTGCTCCGGCCGGACACCCCCCGCGTGAAGAAATCATGGCATCGCGCCTGGATCCGCCGTATCAAAACGCTTCGCCCGGCTTGGCTCGGACTCCGCCCCGTTGTGGTTCGTTTTTGTCCGCCACCCACCGGACGAAAGCGAACCGTTAGCGATTTCGGGGGGTCCGCGGGGGTGGGCGGCCCACGGGTTGCGAGACTTCCGGCATGCGTATAACCGTTCTGGCCGGCGGCGTTGGGGGCGCCCGGTTCCTGCGCGGGCTGAAGGCGGCCGCGCCGGACGCCGAGATCACGGTCATCGGCAACACCGGCGACGACATCGACCTCTTCGGCCTGCACGTCAGCCCGGACCTGGACACCGTCATGTACACGCTCGGCGGCGGGATCAGCGAGGAGCAGGGCTGGGGACGGGCCGGCGAGACGTTCACCGTGCTGGAGGAACTCACCGCCTACGGCGCCGGGCCGGACTGGTTCGGCCTCGGCGACCGCGACTTCGCCACGCACATCGTGCGGACCGGCATGCTGCGCGACGGCAGCCCGCTGTCCGCGGTAACCGCCGCGCTCAGCGCGCGATGGCGGCCCGGGGTCACGCTGCTGCCGATGACCGACGACCGGGTCGAGACCCACGTGGTGCTGAAGGGGGACGGCGGAAGCACCGTGCACTTCCAGGAATGGTGGGTGCGGCTGCATGCCGAGGTGCCCGCCGCGCAAATCCTGTTCACCGGCGCCGAAACGGCCACGCCAGCGCCGGGGGTGCTGGCGGCGGTTGCGGCGGCCGACTGCGTGCTGCTTCCGCCGTCCAACCCGGTGGTGAGCGTCGGCGCGATCCTGTCGGTGCCCGGCATCGCCGAGGCGGTGCGCGCCAAGACCGTCGTCGGCGTCTCGCCGATCATCGGCGGCGCGCCGGTGCGCGGCATGGCCGACGCGTGCCTGACCGCGATCGGCGTTGAAACCACCGCCGCCGCCGTGGCCGAGTACTACGGCGCCGGGCTGCTCGACGGCTGGCTGGTCGATGACCGGGACAAGGCGGCGGCGGACGATCCCGCGCTCGCCGGGATCGCGGTCCGGGCGCTCCCGCTGCTGATGACGGACCTGGCGGCGTCCGCCGAGATCGCCAGGGCGGCCCTGGCTCTGGCGATGGACCTGGCGCGATGAGCTCGCTGACGGTCACCGGAGTGCCCGGGCTGCCGGAGATCGCGCCCGGCGCCGACCTCGCGGGGCTGATCTGCGACGCAGCACCCGACCTGCGCGACGGCGACATCGTGGTGGTCACGTCGAAGATCGTCAGCAAGGCGGAGGGCCGGGTGATCCGAGCGGACCGGGAGCGCGCGATCGACGGCGAGGCGGTCCGCGTGGTGGCCAGGCGCGGCCAGACCAGGATCGTGCAGACCCGGCACGGCCTGGTGCTCGCGGCCGCGGGCGTCGACTCTTCGAACACCGCGCCCGGCACCGTGGTGCTGCTGCCCGAGGACCCGGACGGCTCGGCCCGGCGGCTGCGCAAGGCGCTGGGCGAGCGGCGCGGGATCAACGCCGGCGTCGTGATCACCGACACGATGGGAAGGCCGTGGCGAATCGGGCAGACCGACACCGCCATCGGCGCCGCCGGGATCGCGCCGCTGCGCGATCACCGCGGCCAGCCGGACACGTTCGGCAACACGATGGAGGTGACCGTCGCGGCGGTCGCAGACGAGATCGCCGCAGCGGCCGACCTGGTCAAGGCCAAGACCACGCAGATGCCGGTGGCGATCGTGCGCGGCCTGGCCGAGCTGGTCACCGACGCGGACGGCCCCGGCGCCGCCGCGCTGGTCCGGCCGGCCGCCGAGGACATGTTCCGCATCGGCGCCGCCGACGTGCTCTACGAACGCCGCACCGTTCGCGAGTTCACCGCCGAGCCGGTCGACCCCGCGGCGGTGCGCCGCGCGATCGCGGCGGCGGTGACCGCTCCGGCGCCGCACCACAGCGAGCCCTGGCGGTTCGCCGTGGTGGAATCGCAGCGGGCCAGGACCGCGCTGCTCGACGACATGCTGGCGGCCTGGACCGCGGACCTGCGCGGCGACGGGTTCACCGAGGAGCAGATCGCACGGCGGGTACGCCGCGGCGAGGTGCTGCGCCGCGCGCCACTGATCATCGTGCCGTGCCTGGCGGCCGAGGCCGCGCATCCCTACCCGGACCAGCGGCGCGCGGCCGCCGAACGCACGATGTTCGTGGTCTCGACCGGCGCCGCCGTTGAGAACCTGCTCGTCGCGCTCGCGGTGGAGGGGCTCGGCTCGTGCTGGGTGTCCAGCACCCTGTTCTGCCCCGAGGCCGCCGCCGGGGCGCTCGGGCTGCCGGAGGGCTGGGAGCCCATGGGCGCCGTCGGCGTCGGCCACGCCGCGGTGCCGCCGCGGCCACGCCCCGACCGCGACCCCAGCGACTTCCTGACAATCCTGTGACCGAGCCCAGGGCCGCGGGGCGCGGTTATCGTGATGGGCCTTGGGCGTCGCTGGCGCTGGTCATCGCGGCGCTGAACTTCGGCACGTCGTCGAGGAGCTGGCGGGTGTAGTCGTCGCGCGGATGGTCGAGCACGTCCGCGACGGTTCCGGTCTCCGCGATCCGCCCGTCGTGCATCACCGCAACCTGCTGGGCGATGCTGCGGATCAGCGCGATGTTGTGGGTGATGAAGATCATCGCCAGGCCGTGCTGCTGCTGAAGCCGGCGCAGCAGCTCGACGACCGCGGCCTGGACGGACACGTCGAGCGAGGACGTCACCTCGTCGCAGACCAGCAGCGCCGGCGCTACCGCGAGCGTGCGGGCTATCGCCACCCGCTGACGCTCCCCGCCAGACAGCTGGTCGGGATAGCGGTTGACGACCTCGACCGACAGCGCCGCCGAGCGCAGCGCATCCAGGATCTGGTTGTCGCTGGCGCGGGCCCGCCGCCGGCCCGCGAAGGTCTCCAGGGGCTGGGCGATCAGGCCGCCCACCGTGCGGCGCGGGTTGAGCGAGGCGTACGGGTTCTGGAATACGTACTGGATGCCGCGCAGCACGGCCTTCGGGCGGTGCCGGATCCCGGGCGGGAGCGGCTGCCCACCGTAGCGGATGTCACCGCTCCAGTTCGTGTGCAGGCCCGCCACGCAGCGCGCGAGCGTGGTCTTGCCGGAACCGGACTCGCCGACGATCGCGACGCAGGTGTTGGCCGGCACGGTGAGGTCGATCCCGAACAGAACTTGCCGGTGCCCGTAGAACGCGTCAAGCCCGGCGACCTGCAGCACCGGGGGAGCCGCTGACTCCCCGGACTCGGCCAGGCCGGCGGCGGCCGGTGCGGCCGCTGCCGCCCCGGCCGGCACCTGCCCGGTTTCCACCAGCACGCAGCGGGCCAGCTGCCCGGCCCGCGCGGCCGGGACCAGCTCCGGCATCGCCACGGTGCACCGCTCCACGACCAGCGGGCACCGGGGCGCGAACGAACAGCCCCGGGGGCGCTGCCCGGGACGCGGCGGGACACCCTCCATGCCGACCAAGCGCCCGGAACGCTCCGGGGACGGAACCGCGCGCAGCAGGCCCTGCGTGTACGGGTGCGCCGGGGCGCCGAACACGTCGCTGGTGGCCCCGGTCTCGACCACCCGGCCCGAATAGACGACCGCGACCCGGTGCGACAGCTCACCGACCACCACGACGTCGTGGCTCACGTACACGGCGGCCACCCCGTACGAGGCGCACATCCGGGCGACGGTCGCCAGCACCGTGCGCTGCGTCGTCACGTCGAGCCCTGTCGTCGGCTCGTCGAGCACGATCAGCCGCGGCCGGCAGGCGAACGCCATGGCGATCGCGACCCGCTGCTGCTGGCCGCCGGACAGCTGATGCGGGTAGGCGGACAGGAGCGCGGCCCGGGAATCGAGGCCCACCTCGGCCAGCACCTCGGCCAGCCGGGCTTCCCCGTCCGAGCCCGTTCGGCCATGAGCGGCGAGGACCTCCTTGAGCAGGCTGCCGACCCGCACCGCCGGGTTGATGGCCGAGGACGGGTCTTGCGGTATGTAGGCCATGGCCGCCCCACGCAGCCTGCGCAGCTCAGCAGGGGGCAACGAGAGCAGGTCGGTGCCGTCGAGGCGCACCGATCCGGCGGCGATCTTCAGGCCCCGGCGGGCGTGGCCGACCATGGCCAGGCCCAGGGTGGTCTTGCCCGAGCCGGACTCGCCGACCACACCGAGCACCTCGCCCGCGGCCACCTCGACCGAGACGTCCTCGACGACGCCTGCCCCCGACCCGGCCACCGCTACGGTCAGGTGCTCGACGACCAGGCGCGCCGGGGACGCAGCCTCGGTCATGCCGGGATCCCGAGGTCCGTAACCGCTCCGGTCGCGCCGGCCTCAGCGATCAGCTTCTCGCCGCGCTCGATGCCGAGGGCCACGCGGGCGATCGCGTCGGTGAAGGTGTTGAGCCCCACCGTGAGCACGGCGATGAGGATGGCCGGCGCGACCACCGCCCAGGGGTTCGTGGTGAGGATGATCCGGTTCTCGTTGATCATGTAGCCCCAGTTGGGCGCCGGCGGCTGCAGCCCGAACCCGATGAACGACAGCCCGGTCATGATGACAATCGAGTAGGTGAGCCGCAGGCCGGCCTCGACCATCAGCGGCGTGAGCAGGTTGGGCAAGATCTCGCCAGACATCAGCCTGGACTGCCGGACGCCGGTGATCTCCACTGCCTTGACGAAGTCGCGCTCGGACACATCCAGTGCCGCGGCCCGGATGACCCGGGCCACCTGCGGCACGTGCGAAAACCCGACCGCGAGCACCAGCAGCCAGCGGGCCGGACCGAGGATGGACACCAGCAGCAGCGCGAAGACCAGCTGCGGGAACGCGAGGATCACATCGACCGTCCGCATGATCAGCCCGTCCCGCCAGCCCCGCAGCTGCGCCGCCGCGATTCCGGCGGCGGTGCCGAGGGCCACGCCGATCAGCATCGCCGCGGCGGCCATGAGCAGAAGCTGCCACCCGCCGTCGAGCACCCGCGACAGCACGTCCCGGCCGAGGATGTCGCTGCCGAGCGGGAACTTGGAGCTCGGCCCGGACCCGGGCACAGTGACGAACGCCAGCGGGGAGTAGGGAGCGACGAACGGCCCGATCACCGCCACCAGCACCACCAGGAGGGCCAGTCCCGCACCCACCATGCCGCGCGGAGTGCGTGCGGCGGCGGTGAGGACGTGCAGCCACTCGCGCCGCCGGACCCGCGGCCCACCGGACCCGGCCGTCCGCTGAGCGGGCGGGGCGGCCGTCACCTGGTCACCCGCCGCCGCGGCGTGGCCAGCAGCGTAACCACGTCGGTGACGATGTTCATGACGACGTAGAACGCGGCCAGCACGAGCACGATGAACTGGATCTGCGGGATGTCCCGGTCGCTTACCGCGTTGACCAGCCCCTGGCCGATGCCCGGGTAGTCGAAGACGAACTCGACGAGCACGATCCCGCCCGCGAGGTAGAGGAAGTTCAGCCCGATGACCTGGATGGTGGGCGCGATCGCGTTGGGCAGGGCGTGGCGCAGCAGAACCCGGACCGGGGACAGGCCGTTGAGCCGCGCCATCTCGACGTAGTCGCTTTCCAGCGCCTCGATGGTCGCGGCCCGCATCATCCGGAAGATGTACGGCACGATCACGATCACCAGGGCGGCGACCGGCAGCACCAGCTCCTCCGGGTCCTGCCAGGGCTTGATGGCCCCGGATGTGCTCTCCAGCGGCGAGACCCCGGGGAGGATGTGCCAGAGCACGGTCGAGAAGATGATGACCAGGAAGATGCCGACGACGAACTCGGGCAGCGACGTCACCGCCAGCGTGCTCACCGACAGGGCGTGGTCGACCGGCTTGTCCCGCCGGATCGCGGCGAACATCCCGAGCCCGACGCCGAGCACCCCGCCGATGAGGCCCGCCAGGACGACGAGCACCAGCGAGTTCAGCAGGCGGGGCCCGACCAGGCTCCAGACCGGCTGGCCGTTCGCCAGGCTGGTGCCGAGGTGGCCCTGCAGCACCCCCGAGAGCCAGTCCCAGTACTGGGTCAGCGCGGGCTTGTTCAGCCCCAGGCGAAGCTCAAGCGTGTGGACCGCGCTGGCCGAGGCGTTGTGGCCGAGCACCGCGGTGGCCGCGTTGCCCGGCAGCAGCTGAGTGGCCGCGAAGATCAGGATCGAGACCACGAACAGCGTGACCAGCCCGAGCGCGCTGCGGGTCCAGATCAGCCAGGCCAGCGGGTGTGACCGGCTCCGGGCGCCCGCCCCGGCCGCCGGCGTCGCGCCGGCGGTCATGTCAGCCACATCGCCTTGAAGTCGTAGGCGCCCAGCGAGAGCCCGGCCTTGGTGGGCGCCACGCCATGCACGTTCTTCGCGTAACCGTCGATGGTCGGCGGGAAGTAGGGGATGATGTAGCCGCCGATCGAGTGGTCGATCTGCTGCATCTCGTGCGCGATGGCGGTCCGGGTCGCCGGGTCGACCGTGGCGATCGCCTGGCTGTACAGCTTGTTGTAGGCCGGGTCGTCCCAGTGCGTTTCGTTGAACGGGGATACCGGCAGCGTGGCCTGTGCGACCTGCGGCAGGTACTTGCTGTAGTACCAGTAGTCCTGCGCGAAGACCCACTTGAGGTAGTTGTTCCCGTAGAACTCGGTGACCGTGACCTGACGCAGATTGACCGTCACCCCCGCGGCGGCCGCCTGCTGCGCGAACACCTCGGCGACCTTGATCGTGCCCTGCGCGATGTCGGCGGTGACCAGCTCAACGGTCATGCCTGCCTGGCCGGCCGCCTTGAGGAGCGACTTGGCCTGCGGAATGTCCTGGGTGCGCTGCGGGATCGAATGGTCGAACTCGGGATCGAACGGGGAGAAGATGTCGTTGCCAAGGGTGCCGCGGCCGCCGAAAACCAGCTCCATCATCTGCGGCCGGTCGCAGATCAGCCGGAACGCCTGGCGCACCCGGGCATCGTTGAATGGGGGCTGGTCGACCCGCATCGTGAACGGCGTCATGCCGCCGCCGTCAGCGATCAGGATGCTCCCGGACGCCTGCACCTGCGGGATGCTGGTCGCCGAGAGCAGGTTGACCACGTCGGCCTGGCCGCTGACGAACGCGTTGACCTGGCTGGTCTCGTCCGGGTAGTCGGTGATCACCAGCGTCTCGGCGTACGGCCCGCCGCTGGTGTCCCAGTAGTGGTCGTTTCGCACGAACGTGCTCTGCTCCCCCGGCGTGAACGACCGGTACCTGAACGGCCCGGTGCCCACCGGGTTGTGGGGGTCGTAGCCGACCGGCACGATGCCCATGTAGTAGTAGTAGCCGCACATGGCGTCGGGCAGGGTCGCGTATGGGCTGCTGCACGGGACCTGCACCGTGAGCGAGTCCAGCGCCTTGAGATTCTTGTAGTCGATGGACGCCAGCGACGAGGCGGCGGCGTAGTTGTTCGTGATGATCCGGGTGAAGGTGTAGATGACGTCCTCGGCGGTGAGCGGCTTGCCGTTGTGGAACGTCACCCCCGGGCGCAGCCGGATGGTCCATACCGTCGCGTCCGCGTTCGGCGTGATCGACTCGGCTAGCCGCAGCTGGTTCTGCGCCTTGAGATCGAAGCCGATCAGCGGGTCGTACAGGGAGATGATCCGGGCGAAGTCGACGTTGTTGACGCCCTGGGCCGCGTCCAGCGTGTCCGACCCGGTTCCGCCGGTCAGGCCCGCGTGCAGCGTGCCGCCCATCCGCGGCTTGCCCGCCGGGGCCGACGTGGTGCTGGTGGCCGACGGCGTCGCCGAGGAGCCGCAGGCGGTCAGCACCGCGGCCCCGCCGAGCACTGCCGCGCCCATCCCCGAGTAGCGAAGGAAGTCGCGCCGCCCGATCGCAGCTGTGGCCGCGCGCTCAGGAATCGGCCAGCTCGCTGCCCGATCAAGATCACCTTTCATGTCGTACCTCCCGTCCACCGGGCACATTTCAGGCGACCAGCCCGCGGCCGCCGCAACCATGCGAAACGCCGCTGGAGCAGATGGTGACAACATCATGCGAGCCGGGGCAAGAGCCCGCAAGCAGTCTTTGCGGTATCGAGACGTTTCTGACGCCAAACGGCTTGCATGCCGAGGCAGATATTGCTCCACATCTGCGCATCGCGTAGCCTTTTAGACAGTCTGCTACGCATTTCAGCGATCGAGGTGGCGACGCGAATGCTGACTCTGGGCGACATCCGGGCACGGTATGACCTTCCCTCCGACCAGGACGTGTTCCACGCGCTGACGGGCGGTGAGACCCTCCCGGCGCTGCTCTACGTGGCCCCGGAGGTTCATGACCTGGAACAGCAGAAGATCTTCGCTCGGTCCTGGCAGTACGCCTGCCACGGCTCGCGGCTCGCCAAGCCGGGAGACACCGTCCTGACCACGTCCGGCGGGATCCCGATCATGATCGTCTGCGGGAAGGACGGCGAGCTGCGCGGCTTCGTCAACGTCTGCCGGCACCGCCTGCACCCGGTGGCCACCGCGAACGGGAACGCGCGGCTGCTGCGATGCTCCTATCACGGCTGGACCTACGAGCTCGACGGCCGGCTACGGCACGCTCCCCGGCAGGACCGTGAGACCGGGTTCGACTGCTCGGCCATTTCGCTCAAGCCGGTCTCGGTAGAGCGCTGGGATCAGTTCGTGTTCGTCAACGCCGATCCAGATGCCCCCGCGCTCGCCACGCTGACCGAGGACATCCGCCCGCGCACCGACGAGCTGAACGCCGACCTCAGCGAGTACGAGTACCGCATCCGCTACACCTACGAGATGGACTGCAACTGGAAGGTCTGGGCCGAAAACGCGATCGAGTGCTACCACTGCCCCACCACGCATCGCGACAGCTTCGGCAAGCTGTATGACGCCGGACCCGATGCCTACCAGACCATCTCCTGGCCCGACACGATCTGGCACTCCGGGCCGATCAAGTGGATTCCCGGCGACGCGGATCCGGCGACGCTCAAGGGGTTCCGGTTCGCGTTCCTGTGGCCCTCCTCTTTCTTCGCCGTCGACGACTTCGTCGGGTTCGTGGGCAGCGTGGCTCCCCTCGGGCCGGAGCGCTGCTCGGCGTTTGCCGACATGTACGTCCGGCCGGGCGCCGACGAAGTTATCGTCGACGAGTGGCTGAAGATGTGGGACCAGGTCCTGCGCGAGGACGCCGAGGCGACCGACCGCCAGCAGGTCGGCTACCGGTGCGGGCAGGTGCCGGCCGGGCGCCTCATGCTGAGCACCGAGCACAACCTCCAGGCGTTCATGCGCCGGACGTACCAGGCGCTGAGCTCATGAGGCAGGCCGCCGTGCGCCGCGCCACCCGCAGGAGCACCCGTGGCGCTCGATGACCGGGTAGCGGTCGTCACCGGCGGCGCGCAGGGCATCGGCCAGGCCGTCGCGCTGCGGCTGGCCAGAGCCGGAGGACGCATCGCGGTCCTCGACCAGCAGCCCGCGGCGCAGACGCTGTCCCGGCTGCGGGAGCTGGGCCGGCCCGCGTGGAGCGCCGAGGTCGACCTGTCCGACGCAGCCGACGTCGCTCGCGCCTACGGGCGCCTCGACGACGAGTTCGGAAGCCCATATGCCCTGGTCAACGCCGCTGGCGTGTTCGCGGACATCCCGTTTCTCGACACCCCCGTGGACGTCTGGGACCGCGTCATGAACGTCAACGCCCGCGGCGTGTTCCTTTCCTGCCAGGAGGCGGCGCGGCGGATGAGCGCCGCGGGCGAGGGACGGATCGTCAACATCTTGTCCACTGCCTCGTCGCAGGGATTCGCGCTGGAGAGCGCCTACTGCGCGTCCAAGGGAGCCGTCTTGCTGCTCACCCGGGTTCTCGCGGTGGAGCTGGCGCCGTTCGGCATCAGCGTCAACGGGGTGGGACCCGGAACCGTGCAGACCGCGATGGGCCGCGACTACCTGGCCCGCCAGCCGATCGCCAGCCACGAGCTGAGCCGGACCCCGATGGGCCGGTTCGGCACGCCCGACGACATCGCCGAGACCGTGTGCTTCCTGGTATCGGACGCAACCTGGCTCACCGGCCAGGCGATCTACGTCGACGGCGGCTTCCTCGCGGCGGGTCTGCCGGTCCTGGCGCAGCTGTGAGGATGGCCCGGTGAACGGCGCACGGCGCAGTTCAGCCGACTCGGCCGAGCCGCTGCTGTCCACGGCCCGGCTGCCAGACAACAGGCCCCTGGACGAGACGGATCGCGCGATCATCGGCCTGCTGCAGTGCGACGGGCGGCTGCCGTACCGGGAGATCGCGCGTCAGCTCGGCGTGGCCGAGGGCACGGTCAGGCTCCGCGCGAACCGGCTGATGCGGTCGGGCGCACTGACGATCGTTGCCATCGCCGACCCGTTCCGGCTCGGCTACCGCGTGCTCGCCTTCACCCTGCTCAAGGTGGCCCCGAACCGGCAGCAATCGGTGATCGATGCGCTGACTTCGTGGGACGAGATCACTTACATCTCGTCCTGCACCGGGCGCGCGGACCTGTACGCACAGCTCGTCTGCCGTGATCACGACCACCTGTGGGACCTGCTCTACGAGCGAATGCCCGCGGTCGGCGGCATTACCTCCTCGGAGACCTTCATGGAGCTGAAGATGCACAAGGTTTCCTACATCTACCCGCGGCCCGACCAGGATCAGGGCTGACGCCGGTCAGGCGCCGGCCAGCGGGAGCGAGGGCCTGCGCCCGCGCACCGAAGCACAGACGCCGTCGCTCGCGGCCGCCGCGGCGACCCGTTCAGGCCCCGGATCTTGATAGGTCGTGGTCCGCTGCTTCATCGGCCGTCCGGTCGGTGCGACCATCGCCGCGAGCTGGCTGATCGTCTTGTACGAACCATTTTCCGAGCCCGCCATCCGGCTGATGGTCTCCTCCATCAGCGTGCCGCCGAGGTCGTTGGCGCCGCCGGTGAGCATCGCCCGGCAGGCCTCGTCCCCCAGCTTCACCCAGGAGCACTGGATGTTGCCGATCGCGCCGTGCAGCAGCAGCCGGGACACGGCGTGCACCGCCCGGTTCTCCCGCCGTGTGGGGCCCGGCCTGGCCAGGCCGGCCAGGTAGATCGGCGAGCTGGCGTGCACGAACGGCAGCAGCACGAACTCGGTGAACCCGCCGGTGCGCTCCTGGATCCCGCGGATCACCCGCAGGTGCCCCACCCAGTGCGCGGGCGTGTCCACGTGCCCGTACATCATCGTCGCCGAGGTCGGGATGCCGAGCTGGTGCGCGGTGGTGATCACCTCGATCCAGGCGGCGGCCGGCAGCTTGCCCTTGGTCAGCACCCAGCGGACGTCGTCGTCGAGGATCTCGGCCGCCGTGCCCGGCAGCGAATCCACGCCCGCCTCGCGGGCGCGGACCAGCCATTCCCTGACCGGCAGCCCGGTGCGGGACGCGCCGTTCATCACCTCCATCGGCGAGAACGCGTGCACGTGGATCTGCGGGCAGCGTCGCTTCACCTCGGCCGCGAGGTCGAAGTAGGCGGTGCCGGGCAGGTCGGGGTGGATGCCGCCCTGCATGCAGACCTCGGTCGCCCCGGCGCGCCACGCCTCCTCGGCGCGGTCGGCGACCTGGGTGAGCGACAGCGTGTACGCGTCAGCGTCGGTGCGGCGCTGAGCGAACGCGCAGAACCGGCAGCCGGTGTAGCAGACGTTGGTGAAGTTGATGTTGCGGTCGACCACGTAGGTGACGTCGTCGCCGACCGTGTCCCGGCGCACCGCGTCGGCGAGCGCGGCGAGCGCCTCGAGTTCCGGACCGTCCGCGTCCAGCAGCGCCAGCGCTTCGCCGTCGGACAGCCCGGCGGGATCGCTCTCGGCGTGCCGGAGCGCGGCCTGCACCTCGGCGCGCAGCCGTTGCGGCGCCGCGCCGCCCGGCGGCTCCGGCCGGGCCGCCGGCACGATCCTGGTGCCCACCTCGGCCCAGTCCCCGTACACCTCGGCGAAGTCGTCGCGGCGGTCGTTCGTCCGGCCGGTCGTGTCGATCGTGACGTGCAGGTCGGTACGGCCCGCGGCCTCGCCCCAGCCGCCGTCCGGCTCCTGCCAGGTCAGCCCCTGCGGCATCGCTCCGTCGCGGGCCAGCCCGGTCGCGGGGTCGGCCAGCGCGGCGACGTGCGCGGCGAGCCTCGGGTCCAGCCATGGCTCACGGGCATAGCCCGGGTAGATCGTCAGCCGCTCGCGCAGCGTGAAGCCCTCAGCGGCGGTGTGCTCGGCCAGCTCGTCGATCTGTGGCCAGGGCCGTTCCGGGTTCACGTGGTCCGGGGTCAGCGGCGACACCCCGCCCCAGTCGTCGATGCCGGCGGCGAGGATCATCCGGTACTGGTCGCCGATCAGGTTCGGCGGGGCCTGGATCCGCGCTCCCGGGCCCAGCACCAGCCGTGTCACGGCGATCGTCGCGGCCAGGTCGGCCAGGTCGGCGTCGGGCACGCCCCGCATCTTGGTGTCCGGCTTGGCCCGGAAGTTCTGCACGATGACTTCCTGGATGCCGCGGTACTCGCGGGCCACCCCGCGAATCGCGAAGATCGAGTCGGCGCGCTCGGCCATGGTCTCGCCGATGCCGATCAGGATGCCGGTGGTGAACGGGACGCTGCTGCGCCCGGCGTCTTCCAGTACCCGCAGCCTGACCGCCGGATCCTTGTCCGGGCTGCCGAAGTGCGGGCCGCCACGCTCGGTGTAGAGCCTTCGCGCGGTCGTCTCGAGCATCATGCCCATGGACGGCGCCACCGGCTTCAGCCGCTGAAAGTCCTGCCAGGTCAGCACGCCCGGGTTGAGGTGCGGCAGCAGGCCGGTCTCCTCGAGCACCCGGATCGCCATCGCCCTGACGTAGGACAGCGTGTCGTCGTAGCCGTGCGCGTCCAGCCACTGCCTGGCCTGCGGCCAGCGGTCCTCCGGCCGGTCGCCGAGCGTGAACAGCGCCTCCTTGCAGCCGAGCGCCGCTCCCCCGGCCGCGATCTCGATGACCTCGTCCGGCGACAGGTAGGGGCTGTCCAGCCGGCCGGGCACCGTCGCGAACGTGCAGTACCCGCACCGGTCCCGGCACAGCCGGGTCAGCGGGATGAACACCTTACGCGAGTACGTGATGACAGCGGGCCTGCCGGCGCGTTCCAGCCCGGCGTCCCGGGCCCGCGCCGCGTAGCCGAGCAGCGTGTCCAACGCCTCGCCACGGGCGTGCAGCAAGACGGTTGCCTCGGCCGGGTCGAGCGCCTTGCCGTCCCTGGCCCTGGCGAGCGTCCGGCGCATGGCCGCGGGCATGATGCGTCCTCCGGCCTTGTCTGCCCCGCTAGCTGTTCTGCCCTTTTTCACCCCGTTGACCTCACCAGCATCAGGGACGCCGTCAGAAGCGCTCATAGTCACACTTTACGCATCTGTGCGGGCAAGGCCGCCGACGTGGCCTACCTCGACCACGGCCTTACCGATGAGACCGCCGCCGGCCAGCTGCCGGCGGAGGAATCCCGGCGCCTCAGACAACGAGACCCGCCGCGCTATCAGCCGGGTGACCGTGCGGGCCAGCGAGACGCCGGGTTCGCCGTCCAGCAACCGCAAGGCCCCGGCGAAGTCGGCCGACTCCGCACCGTAAGAGCCCGCGACATAGCTTCCCCCGGGCCGTGACGTGAGGGGCACGAGCCTCTCCTCGCGGCGGAGAGTATCCAGGTCGATCCCGCGGTAGCTAACGCCCGGTCGTGTCCCGCCGAAGACGAGCACGACCCCGCGGTCCCGGCTGACCAGCGACGCGGCCTGCTCGATGGCCCAGCCCGCCACGTCCGCC
>JASHOI010000051.1 GCA_030041195.1 Streptosporangiaceae bacterium
GGCCGCCTTTCGATGCATTCATGGCCACGGCGCAGGTCACCGGAGCGGGTCGAACGGTGCCAGGGCCGGCTCGGGGCGGCCGGTGGCGATGTGCCGGGCCAGCAGCCGGCCGGTCGCCGGGCCGAGGGTCATTCCCCACATCCCGTGACCGCCGGCCACGAACAGGCCGTCGTCCCGGGTGGCGCCGATGATCGGCAGGCCGTCCACGGTCACCGGGCGCGGCCCGACCCACGGGCCGATCAGCGCCGACCAGTCGGCGCCGGGCAGGTAGTCGCGCACGGACCGCACGATCGCGCCGATCCGGCGCCGGTCCAGCGGGTCGTCGGGGGGCCGGAACTCCATGGTCCCCGCGACCCGGAATCCGCCGGGCGCCGGGGTGATGGCCACCCGCGCGGCCGGCAGATACAGCGGCTGCGCCAGCGGCTCCGGCGTCCGGACCCGGAACGAGTAGCCGCGCCCAGCCTGGATCCGGACCCTGACTCCCGCCGGGTGCGCCAGCGCATTGATCCACGCGCCGTTGGCCAGCACGCAGACGTCAACGTCAACGGGCTCACCAGCGACGCCGAGCCGGATCCCGCCGGTCCGGCTGGTGACCGCGGTGACCGGGGTCCCGGTCACGATCTGCCCGCCCCGGCTGCGCACCGAGGCGGCCAGGCTCCGCACGAAGTCCAGCGGCTGGAGGAATTGCTGGCCGCCGATCCGCAGGCCGCAGGTGGCCCGCGAACTGAGCAGCGGCTGCTCCCGGCGCAGGTCGGCCGCGCTCAGATCGTCGAGGGCGAACTTCATGCCGCCGGCCGCGGCGATGGCCAGCACCTCGTGGCGCAGCGGGCCGGCCTGCTCCGGCCGTTCGAGGGCCGCCACGACCGCCTCGTCCTTCGGCCCGTCGGCCACTCCCGCCTCGGTCAGCAGCTCATAAGACGACACCGCGAGGGCGTTCAGGCCGGCGAAGCCGGCCACCCCGGCCAGCCACTGCCGGTGGGTGCTGTGCGCCGCGAACCCGGCGAGGAACCGCCACGTGCCAGGGAGCGACCCCGGCGGGATGCGCAGCGGGCTGGCCGGGCGAAGCAGCGACGCCACCCCGTACCGCAGCGCCGAGGGCTCGGGCAGCGGGGCGACCATCGCCGGGCTGATCCAGCCGGCATTGCCCGCCGATGCTCCCGCGGCCACGTCACGGCGGTCATACACGGTGACCGCGAAGCCCTCGTCCTGCAGGAACCAGGCGACGCAGAGCCCGACCACGCCCGCGCCGACGATCGCGGCGCGGGCCCCCTCCCGGCCTGTTGTCATGACTCCGTTGTACCGCTGGCTGCCGCGGGCTCGGCGTCCGGCACGGCGCCGGAGACCGTCCAGTACCGGCCGGACCTGGGCCGGACGAACAGGAAGTAGTAGATCAGCGCGGCGGCGAAGATGCCGGCGCACAGCCAGAGGTCGGAGCCCTTCTGCTTGGTCAGCGCGACCACGACGCCGGCCAGCGCGATGACCGGCGGCACCGGCCACAGCGGCATCTTCGACGGCCGGTCCAGGTGCCGCTGACGCACCCTGCTGACCAGGGCCGAGACGGCGATCAGCCCGTACAGCACCACGATCAGCACCGCGGTGAAGGTGACCACGGTGATCAGCGTGGACTGGAAGCACAGGATCGTGGCCAGCACGCCGACGATCAGCGTGGCGACCCATGGTGACCCGCGCCGCGACTCGACCTTCGCGATCCACGAGCTGACCGGCTCGGGCCAGGCGACGTCCCGCCCGCTGGCCCACACGATCCGGGAGAACTGCAAGGTGATCGCCACGGATGCGTTGAAGATCGCGATCAGCGCACCGTAGGTGACGATCGTGATGAAGGTGTGGCCGAAGGCCTCGCCGCCGACCTCGGTGACCGGCGTCGCCGAGTGCAGGAAGGCCGACAGGTTGTGCGCGCCGAACACGATCGCGATGAACGGGATGAGCTCGAAGAAGATCCCGATCGCCGCGGCGGTCACCACGGCCCGGCCGACTTCCGCCTTCGAGCCGAGGACCTCCTCGGCGAAGTTGATCCCGCTGTCGTACCCGTTCACCGAGAACAGCGCGGTGGCCAGGGCCGTCACGATGAGGCCCGCGCCGACGGCGGACACCCCGGTGGTGCCGCTCGGGCCGACCGGATGGCTGAGGATCGACAGCGGCTGCTGCCAGTGACTGAACCCGGCCACGGCGAGCGCGCCGACGACGATCAGCTCGATCGCCAGGCAGACCGCGGTGAACCAGGCGTTGAACTTGATCTTCAGCAGGCACACCAGCGTGACCAGGATCATCCCGAAGCCGGATACCAGCCTGGTCGAAATGCCCGAGTCGAGCGCGTGCACGTAGGTGCCGATGCCGATCGCGACGCTGGCGGGCAGGAAGATGGCCTGCCCGATGTAATCGACCATGGCCACAAACCCGGTGGCCTTGCCGAGCACCCGGGTGACGATCGAGAACAGGCCGCCGGCGACCGGGAACATCGAGCCGAGCTCGCCCATGCAGAACGCCACGTTCAGTGCGATGAAGCACCCGATGAGGTAGGACCACACCGAGCCCGTGCCCGCGGTCGCCACCACCGCGGTGCCGACGACCAGCAGCGATGCCGTCGGCGTGATGTCCGAGAGGATCAGGGCGATGTGCCCGAGCGAGTTGACGACCCGCTTCAGCTCCTGCCGGTATCCCAGGGACTCCAGGGACTGCTGCGAACTGGATTCGGCGGCCGCCATCTGCTGTGCCTCTGACACCGCGTCTCCCGACACTCATATATAAAGTGCGACTAATTGGGCGTAAGCTACACCTACGATTGGTGCAGGTCAATGGCCGGTCAGGAGGCACGCATGAAGGTGTTCATCTCGGTCGACATGGAGGGCGTATCGGGAATCACCGACCCGGAGGATGTGCTTCCGGACGGCGCCGACTACCAGCGGGGCCGGGTGTTCATGACCGGAGATGCCAATGCCGCCATTCTCGGCGCTTATGACGCGGGCGCCGACGAAGTGCTGGTGAACGACTCGCACTGGATCATGCGGAACCTGCTGCTGGAGCGGCTCGACCCCCGCGCGCGCACGATCAAGGGCTTCCACAAATCCCTGTGCATGGTGCAGGGACTCGACGCGTCCTACGACGGCGCCGTGTTCGTGGGATATCACGCCTGCGCCGGAACCGAGGGCGGGGTGCTCAACCACACGATGCTCGGCAAGGAGATCCAGAACATCTACCTCAACGGTGAGCCGACCGGCGAGACCCGGCTGAACGCGGCCTACGCCGGCCATTTCGGGGTGCCGGTCCTGGTCGTTGCCGGCGACGCCGCGGTATGCGCCGAGGCTGAGCGGTTTCTGGACGGGACGACGACCGTGGCCGTGAAGGACGGCATCGACAAGTTCAGCGCCGACTGCCTGCACCCCGAGGTGGCCCAGGCCCGGATCAGGGAGGCGACGGCCGGGGCCGTCGCCCGGCGCGAGCGGGCCGTCCCCTACCGGCTCGAGTCGCCGTACCGGCTCGGGATTGAGTGGAATTCCACCACGATCGCCGCGACGTGCGCGATGATTCCGGGTGTCGAGCTGACCGGGTCACGCACGGTGGAGTTCGTCACCGACGACTATCCGGAGCTCATGCGCGTGCTAGTGGTGATGCTCTTGCTGGGCATGCAGGTGGGCCAGAAGGCGATCTATGGCTAAAGATGACGCGGGCGCGGGCCGGGCCGGCGGGAAGTCGCATGACTCCGCCGACCTCGGCAGCACGGTGCGCGCCCAGCGCGAGCGACGGCAGATGACAATCGCCTCCCTTGCCCGCCAGGTAGGGGTCAGCGCCGCGGCGATCAGCCAGATCGAGTCGGGTGCGGTGCAGCCCTCGCTCTCCACCCTTCGCAAGCTGGCCGCGGCGCTCGGGATACCGGTCTTCCGGTTCTTCCTGCCGGTCGAGACCGAGGCGGTCAACGTCGTGCGGCACGCGGACCGGCTGACGATCGGAAGGCCGTCGTCCGAGGCGCGCTACCAGTTACTGAGCCCGTCGATGCAGGGCCAGCTCGAGGTCATGGAGGTGAGCATCGGGCCCGGCGAGGTTTCCGCCCCGGAGGTGCTCAACCACGCCGGCGAGGAATGCCTAGTCGTCCTCACCGGACGGGGCGCGCTCGAGTTCGGCGACGCGGTCATCGACCTGCGGGCCGGAGACGCCGCGACGTTTCAGGGCACGATTCCGCACCGGCTCCGCAACACCGGGCGACGCGAACTGCGGGCGCTGTCGATCATCACGCCGCCCTCATTCTGACCCTGCTTCTAGACTTCGCGTCAACGGGGAATCGTGTCAGTCCTATTCGCTGACGCGTTTCCCCGCTCCGACGCGTTTCCCCGCTATCTGACCTGCTTCTAGCAGACGAGGTCGATGCGGATCTGGGCGACCGGATAGCCGGCCTTGGCAAAGGTGGCCGCCATCGGGGTGTTGGTGACGTCGGTGCTCGCGACGATCCGGTCGGCGCCCTCGGCCACGAGCAGGCGGGTGGCTTCGGCGAGGAGGTCGCAGGCGTAACCGTGACCACGCTGCTCGGGCACGACCGCGACGTAACCGATGATCGGGTCGGAGTAGTTGCGGCTGGGCGCGGCGAGGCCGGCCAGGTGGCCGTCGGGCGTGTAGGCGAGCCGCCACCACTCACGCGGCCCGGGCAGCCAGCGCAGGAAATCGAGGTCTTCCTGGGCGGCCGCGTCGAGCCCGGATGCGGCGATCGCGCGCCGCGCGTGCGCGTCGAGGGTGCCGCGGTGCACGCGCCGGAACACGTCGAGGATCACCGCGTCGTCGGGTTCCGGGCGGAACTCCAGCCGACCGGGATCGGCTGGCACGCCGCATTGCGGTGTCCACCGGTAGGTGTACCGCTCGACCAGGAACGTCAGCCCGGCTTCCTCGGCCGCGGCGATGCGGGCCCGGGCGGCCTGCGCGACGGCGGCGTTGTCCCGCCAGCCGACCGGCAGCCTGAGCGAGTATTCGGCACACAGCGGCGCGGTACGCAGCAGTTGCACGGCCGCGCCGGGATCGGTGAAGTCGAACCAGTCCAGCGCGGTTGGTGCGTCGGCGCGCGGGCCGCCCCACCAGGCTGCGCGGGCGACCACGGTCCCGTCACGCAGCGCCACCCAGGTCCATTCCGGGCGGTAGTCGCCGCGGGCGGCCATGTCGCTGTAGCGGTGGCCGAAGGCCCCGAAGCCCACCAGGGGCGGGTCGGCCAGGGATTCAAATAGCGATTCCTCGCCCTCGGTCAGCGGGCGGATCACGAGATCGTTCATGAAAATGTCCCTCCGGGAAGCGGCGCGCTCCCCGGTCAGATCATCGGCACTCTCAGGGCGAGAGGGGAGCGCGTGGATGTCGTCGTGACCACGGTTCCCACCTCCCCTCGCCGTGCTGAGAGTGCGGTCGCAGCTTACCCGGCCAGCATCTCGATGATCTCGGCGGCCGGGCGGTCGGTCGCTGACCGGAAGCCCTGACCGGCCCACAGGCTCATCCGCTCGGTGTCGCCGCTGCGGGCCGCGGCCGCCCGCAGCCCCCGGGTCGCGTTGTTGATCTCCGGGTACGCGGCCGGGGCGTCGGCGTGATCGAGCATGAACTGGTTCAGCAGCCCCCGGGCAGGCCGGCCGCTGAACGCGCGGGTGAGCGCGGTCACGGTGTAGCGCGGGCTGGCGAGCGCGGCCTTGTACGCCGGGTGCGCGCCGCTTTCCGGGCAGCGCAGGAACGCGGTGCCGCACTGAGCGGCGACCGCGCCGGCCGCCAGGACCGCACGGACCTGGCCGGGCGAGACGATCCCGCCCGTGGCGATTTGCGGCAGGCCGGTCACCCGGGCGACCTCGCCGATCAACGACAGCAGCCCGTAGTCCTGGCCGGGGCGGTCGCTGTTGGCGAACGTTCCCCGGTGCGCGCCCGCTTCGATGCCCTGGGCGCAGAGCAGGTCCGCGCCGGCCGCGGCGGCGGCCCGGGCTTCCCCCGGGCCGGTGACCGTGACCGCCACGACCGTGCCCGCCTTGCGGAACTCGGCCACCACGTCGGCCGGGGGACAGCCGAAGGTGAAGCTGGCCACCGGCGGCGCCGCGGCCAGCACGGCGGCGAGCTTGCCCTCCCAGCCGTCGTCGTCCCACACCGGCTCGCCGACCGTGCCGCCGGCGGCCACGGCGTCCTGGGCCAGCGAGGCCGCGTAGGCGGCGACCCGTTCCGGCTCCGAAGACCGGTTCCCGGGAACGAACAGGTTGACCCCGAACGGCCGCGTAGTCGCCGCCCGCACGCCGACGATCTCGGCCACTATCGCGCCGGCGGACTTGTAGCCCCCGGCCAGGAAACCGATCGCGCCCGCCTCGGCCGCGGCGGTCACCAGGGCCGGGGTCGAGGGGCCGCCCGCCATCGGCGCGACCACCACGGGCAGGCGGAACAGGTCAGTTAGCTCGCGCATGGTCATGGAGCCCATGATTCCGCGTAGAAAGCCGGTGCGCGGGACGGCTCGCTGCCCCAGGCTGTGAGCCATGGCTGAACGGAAAACGCCCGTGCCGGAACTGGCGATCGCCGTGATACCCGGCGACGGAATCGGCCGCGAAGTCGTTGACGTGGGCAGAGCGGTGGCGGAGGCGGCAGCCGGCCGTTCCGGCGCGTTCCGCGTCCGGTGGACCGAGTTTCCCTGGGGCTGCGATTACTACCTGCGGCACGGCCGGATGATGGCCGCCGATGGCCTCGACCAGCTTCGCGGTTTCGACGCGATCTACTTCGGGGCCGTCGGCTGGCCGACCGTGCCCGACCACGTCAGCCTCTGGGGCCTCCGGCTCGCGATCTGCCAGGGCCTCGACCTGTGGGCCAACATCCGGCCGGTCACGTTCCTGCCCGGGGTCCGCTGGCCGCTCCGCAACACCGAACTGGCCGGAACGAGCTGGGTGGTGGTGCGGGAGAACAGCGAAGGCGAGTACGCCGGCATCGGCGGGCGGAACCTGAGCGCGCGCGGTCACGGCGGTGAGGTCGCCGTGGAGACCGCGCTGTTCACCGACGCCGGCTGCGAGCGGATCATCCGGCACGCCTTCGAGCTGGCGCTGGCCCGCCCGGTGCCGCACGTCACCAGTGTCACCAAGAGCAACGCACAGCGTTTCGGCATGGTGCTGTGGGATGAGGTGCTTGAACGGGTCGCCGGCGACTACCCCGGCGTGTCCACCGACCGGTGCCTGGTCGACGCGATGGCCGCGCGGATGGTCCTGCAACCGGAAAGCCTGTCCGTGGTCGTGGCCTCCAACCTGCACGCCGACATCCTGTCCGACCTGGGCAGCGCGCTGTCGGGTGGCCTCGGCCTCGGGTGCAGCGCGAACCTCAGCCCGGAGCGCCGCGCGCCCAGCATGTTCGAGCCGGTGCACGGCTCGGCGCCGGACATCGCGGGGAAGGGGATCGCCAACCCCATCGGCGCGGTCGCCAGCGCGGCGATGCTGCTCGATCATCTCGGCTACCGCTCCGAGGCCGGATGGATCCAGGACGCGATCCGCCGCACCGTCGCCGACGGCGTCGTGACGCCCGACCTCGGCGGGTCCAGCACGAGCGCCGAGGTCGGCGAGCGGCTCATCGGCCGGATCCGCAGCGCCGCCGGTCCGGCGCCGGACGCGAGCTGAGCGCGGCTAGCGGCCGGTTGACTTCGGCGACGCCTTGCTGCGCAGCGACTCGACCAGCGCGGCCACGTGACGCCGCTCCTCGGGCGTCAGCTCGTCGATGCTGGCGATCAGGAGCTCGCGCTCCCGGTCGCCCGGATGCTCCGCGTCGTCGGTGAACTCGTCGTAGTAGTGCAGCCCGGTGGACTCGGCGGCGGCGGCGCGGACCGCCGAGACCGGCACCTCGAGGCCCTTGGCGAGCGCGTCGATGGTGGCCGGGCGCGGCGGCCGGGCCAGGTTGCGGGTCGTGGCCAGGGTGTAGATCGTGGAACGCGGCAGTCCGCCGCGCCGGGCGACGTCGCCGTAGGACCAGCCCCGCTCCCGCAGCCGCTGCAGGATCAGGCGCTGCAGCGGGTTGTTGGCGCGGTCAAGCGGTGTAGCGGTAGCGCGCGGCCGCCCTTGCGGCGAGTCCCGCTCGTCGCCCGCCGCATCCGCCGCCATAGCCACCAACCTAGCCCGTCCTCCTCAACGCTCCAGTCGCGGTTCCTCACGTTGACTGGCCGGGAATCGTACTGTACGGTGATGGCCGCACGGTACGTACGTTAAGGAGCGTACACCTGGTCCGTGGCCGGGTGCCACAGGGATGCCGGACCGGCGCGCACGCTTTCCTGCTGCGTCACCTGAGGGGGGACGCGCGCGGCAGGAAAGGGAGGGCCGCCCCTATGCGCCGGGGCGGCCCTCCGCCCCGCTGCCGTGCAAGGCCCGTTGCACGGCTGGTGATGCGGGTCACCATCGGCCGCGATGCTCGGGTACCAGCAGCATGAGCGGCAGCGAGCAGGCCATGATCGCGGCGAAAACGACGAAGACGTGAGCCTGGGTGATGCCCGGGTCGGTGCTGCGGGCCACGATCGCCGAGGTGATCGACACCGCGGTGATGGCCCCGGACTGCCGGAACATGCCGCGCAGCCCGGCCACAGCGGCCGCGTGCTCCGGCGCGAGCTGCAGCGTCGCGTTGTTGGCCGAGGGGGTCGAGATGCCCATGCCGATGCCGCAGACGCCGGTGGCCAGCACGAGCCACGCGTATGGCGAGAGCCCGTGCGGGCTGATCGCCGTGCCCAGCACACCGACGGCGGTCAGCGTGAAGCCCGCGGCCATCGGCCACCGGTACCCGGTCCGGCGCAGCAGGTAGACGGCCAGCCCGGCGATCGCGATCATCCCCACCGCGCGGGCGGTCAGCAGCGTGCCCGCGGCCAGCGGCCCGAGCCCGTACCGGTTCTGCGCGTACAGCGGCACCAGCGGGCCAAAGCCCAGCACGGCGGCGCCGTAGAGGAAGTTCAGCAGGTTCATGATCCCGAAGCCCCGGCCGGAGAGGAACCGCAGGTTGATGAATGGCGACGGCGCCCTGGCCGTGTGCCGCACAAAGAGGACGCCGGCGGTGACGGCCACGAACTCCGGGCCCAGGAACAGCGGGCTGGCGACCTTGCTGTTGCTGCCGCCGAGATACGCGATGCCGAGCATCGCGGCCAGCAGCGTGCCGCCCAGCAGCGCGACGCCCCGGATGTCGAGGTGGCGGTCCGGCCGCCGCGGGATGACCGGGATGAATATGGTGCCAAGGACCAGCAGCACGATCCCGATCGGGACGTTCACCAGGAAGATGCCGCGCCAGGACCAGTACGTGACGAACACGCCGCCCAGCACCGGCCCGATGATGCCGCCGATCGGGAAGATGCTGGAGAACAGGCCGACCGCCCGGTCGCGCTCGGCGCCGAAGATCTCCGAGACGATCCCCGTGGCCGAGGGCATGAAGGCCCCGCCGCCGATTGCCTGGACCGCGCGCAGCACAATGAGCAGGTAGATGTCGTTGGCGAACCCGCAGCACAGCGAGGCGGTGGTGAACAGGACGGCGGCGCCGAGGAAGAGCCGCTTGCGCCCGTACTGGTCGCCCAGCTTGCCCGCCAGCGGCATCGCCAGCACCTGGCCGAGGGCGTAGATCGTGATGGTCCAGCTGCTCCAGTTCACCTGGGCGTGCAGATCGTGCTGAATCGAGCGCAGCGCGGTGGCCACAATGGTCTGGTCGACGGAGGACATCATGAGCGCGAGCGACACCACGGCGAACACGACGTACCGCCGGCGTACGGGCTCGTCCGCGGCGTGCTCATAGCCATGGTCAACGTGTGCAACCTGCTCAGCCACTAACGCATGACACTACACTGCTTGCCGACAGGCAACTATCTGTTCCGGGGAGACGGAAGGCCAGACCATGGACGATGACGGAGCGATCCGGCTCCGCCGGGTCATCGGCAAGCTCGCCCGGCAGCTCAACACGTCCTCGACCGGGGCCGGGCTGACCCCGTCGCAGGCCTCGGTGCTCGCGCTGATCGTTGCGCGCGGGCCGCTGAGCCTGTCCGAGCTCGGTGACCTCGAGCGGCTGAATCCGACCATGCTGTCGCGCGTGGTCAGCAAGCTGCACGGGATGGAACTCATCGACCGGATCCCGGATCCTGCCGACCTGCGCAGCGCATCGGTGGTCAGCACGCCCGCGGGGGAGCGGATCGACCAGCAGATCAAGGCCCGCCGCGCCGCCGCCGTGTCGCAGTGCCTCAAGCTGCTCACGGCCGCGCAGGTGGCGACGCTGACCGAGGCGCTCCCGGCGCTCGAGGCGCTGGCGGACGTCATGGGCGAGATGGCTCCGCCGGAGGAGCCCGCCCGGCCGGCCCAAGCGAGGGCGAAGCGGCTCGCCTAGTCAGCGTTACCACGCGTATGCCTCGGGCGCGGGCTTGGCTCCGTTTGGCCCGGGCGGCGGGAAGAGGTCGTCAAGCTGGGCGAGCGTGGCGGCGTCGAGGGTGATCTCGAGGGCGCGCAGTGAGCCGTCGAGCTGCTCACGCGTCCGCGGGCCGATGATCGGACCGGTCACCCCGTCCTGGGCGAGCAGCCAGGCCAGCCCGACGTTGGCCGGGTCCTCGCCCATCTCGGCGCACAGCTTCTCGTACGCCTCGACGGAGTCCCGGTGGTCAGCGAACGCAGCGGCCCACACGCCGGTGCCGCTCCGGACGGCGGCGCTGTCCCGCTGCTTGCGCAGGATGCCGCTGAGCACCCCGCCGTGCAGCGGCGAGTAGGCGACCACGCCCGCACCGTAATGCCGGGCGGCGGGCAGCACCTCCAGCTCGGCCCAGCGTGACAGCAGGTTGTAGATCGACTGCTCGCTGATCAGCCCCAGCAGGTAGCGCGTCCGCGCCGCCTCGCTGGCCTGCGCGATGTGCCAGCCGGCGAAGTTGGACGAGCCGAAGTAGAGCACCTTCCCCTGCTGCCGCAGAATGCTGAGCGCCTCCCAGATCTCGTCCCACGACGTGCTCCGGTCGATGTGGTGCATCTGGTAGACGTCGATGTAGTCGGTCTGCAGGCGCCGGAGTGACGCCTCGCACGCGCGCCGGATGTGCAGCGCGGACAGCCCACTGGTGTTGGGTGCGTCGCCCATCGGGCCGAAGACCTTGGTGGCCAGGACGGTCTTGTCCCGGCGGTCGCCGCCCTGGGCGAACCACCGGCCGATGATCTGCTCGGTGCGGCCCTCGCCCAGCTGCTCACCGTAGGTGTTGGACGTGTCGAAGAAGTTGATGCCGTGCTCGTGGGCGCGGTCCATGATCGCGTGGCTATCGGGCTCCGGCGTCCGCGACCCGAAGTTCATGGTGCCAAGGACGAGCCGGGATACCGAAAGGCCGCTGCGGCCGAGACGGGTGTACTCCATGGGTTTCCAGCCTCTCAGGTAGCGCTGTCAAGCGCATCACTAGGGACGTACTAAACGTATAACTTGCAACACTACTGTTGCAACTATGGAGTGAACGACGACGTTACTGTATGCTTTTCGCTGTGATGGCGCAGCAGCAGATGCTCCCCGCCGCCCGTCCGCTCCGCGCGGACGCCGAGCGGACGATGACGGCGATCCTGGAGGCAGCTGAGCGCACCTTCAGCCGTGATCCCGCCGCCACGATGGAGCAAGTCGCCGAAGCGGCCGGTGTCGCCCGCACCACCGTGCACCGGCGCTTCGCGACCCGCGAGGCGCTCATCGACGCCCTCGGGTTGTGGGCCACCCAGCGGATGGCCGCGGCGGTGGAGGCCGCTCGCCCCGACACGGCCCCGCCACTGGTCGCGCTCTACCAGGCGACCGCGAACGTGCTGCGGGTCAAAGCCAGCGAGGAGTTCGCGATGAGCCGGGCCTCAGCGGTGAACCCGGAGGTGGCCCGTCTGCACACCGAGGTGCGGGACGCGTGCGGGCGACTGTTCCGCCGGGCACAGGAAGCAGGCGTCCTGCGTGCCGACGCCGACCTCGCATGGACCCAGCGGGTCTACTACGCCCTCCTCCATGAGGCCGCGGTCAGCGGCGAAGAGGCGGACGCGGACGCGATGGCGACTCGCGTGGTGGACACCCTGCTTCGCGGCGCGGGGACCGCCCAGCTGGGCTTCGGTACTCAGCCGGCCCCCTGAATGCAATCGAAGGCCGCCCGCAGCGGTGCAGCGGGCGGCCTGGCGAATGGCGCTCTAGAAGCGCCGCAGCGCCAGAATGACTAGCACGATGATGACGATGACTACGATGGTTCCAACTCCGATAAAAATGGCTCTTCCCTCCTTCGAGCCGGGGACCCGTCCTAGCTGTCCGGTATCGCCGGCTCTAAACATCCGCGGCGGCCCACGCCCGCCCGGAGCGCGAGCCGAGCCGCTGCGACGCGCGCAGCCGCGCCTTTGCCTCGCGCTGCCGCAGCAGGCGGCGTTCCTCCTCGGTCAGGCCTCCCCAGACGCCCTGCAGGGGGCCGGCGGCCAGCGCGTAGCGAAGACAGTCGCGGCGCACCGCGCAGGCGGCGCAGACGGCCTTTGCGCGCTCCACCTGCCCGAGGGCGGGACCCGATCCGGAGATCGGGAAGAACAGGTCCGGATCGGCTGACTGGCAGGCGGCGAGCGACCACCACTCGGCCAAGGTGCCGGCGGCAATAGTCATAGCGGCCTCAGATCTGTTCCGTGCGGTCGACGTCAACAGCCGTGGCCGATCTGACTGCCCATTTCCGGCAGCGCTAATCCTGCCGCCGCGTGCTAGGCCCGGTGGCGGTTCCAGTCCGGCTTGCGCTTCTCCAGAAACGCGCGCATTCCCTCGCGGGCGTCCGGCAACTGGCTGGTCGCGGCCATCACCTCGACGGCGTAGGCGTACGCCTTCGGCTGGTCCAGGTCGATCTGCGCGTACAGGGCCTGCTTGCCGATGCCCTTGCTGACCGGGGAGCCAAGCGTCACCCGCTCGAGCAGGTCGGCGGTGGCGGAGTCGAGCTGGTCAGCGGGCACGACCCGGTTGACAAGGCCCCAGTCCAGCGCGGTCCTGGCGTCGATCACGTCGCCGGACAGGGCCATCTCCATGGCCCGCTTCCTGCCAACGTTCCTGGCGATCGCCACCATCGGCGTGTGGCAGAACCAGCCACCCTTGCCGCCCGGGGCGGCGAAGCCGGCGTTCTCGCTGGCCACGGCCAGGTCGGCGGTCGCGACGAGCTGGCACCCGGCCGCCGTGGCCAGCCCGTGCACCCGCGCCACGACCGGCTGCGGCACGCGCTGGATGAGGTCCATCAGCTCGGTGCAGGTCTGCAGCAGGGAGCGGACCGCGGGCAGGTCGCCGTCGACGACGTCGGCGAAGTCGTGCCCGGCGCTGAACACCGGGCCGTTTCCGGCCAGCACGATGCCGACGGCGTCGCTGTCACCGATCTGGCTGAACGCCGCGATCAGCTCGCGCATGTGCTCCAGCGACAGCGCGTTGCGCCGCTGCGGCCGGTTCATCGTCACGGTCGCGAACTCGGCCGACCGCTCGACCAGGATGTGCTCGTACTCCACGGCCGCCTCCTACCCGCTCCTTTATCCGCAGCCTACGCGCCGGGACTAACGCGGGGCCGCCCCAGACGGCCCGGCCTCGCCGGACGGGCCTGTCGCGGGGGCCGTCTCTTCCGGCAGCGGGTGGTGACGCATCCACCAGTCGACGATCCGCGGTACCAGGGCGAGCAGCAGCCAGATGTACTTCGCGTTGTCGGCGTTCACCCAGGCCAGGCCCATGGATGCGGCAAGGACCAGCACCGTTCCCATCGAGCGGAGGAACGCGGCGCGCCGGTTGGCGGCGTGCGACCCGGGGGTCATCAGGCCCCGGCGCCGCCCGAGTTCGGCCGTCGCCTGCGTGGCCAGGGCGGCCAGCAGCAGGTTCAGCGCGAAGATGTCCACCGCGAGCGGGTTGCTGCCGTACTCACCCAGCATGTCGCTGGTGAACGGCATGATCGTGATCGTGAACAGGAAGGCGAAGTTCCACCAGGCCAGGCCCTCCCGCTGACCGGCCAGGTGCTGGAATACCCGATGATGGACCAGCCAGAACTGCGCCACCACGTAGAACGAGATCGCGTAGGCGATCAGCTGGTCGCCGCCCCTGGACAGCGCGGAGGCGAGAGCGGAGGCCGAGTTCGCCGACGCGCTCGGCAGCGACGGCACCCGCAGCTGCAGCACCAGCAGGGTGAGGGCGATCGCGACCACGCCGTCGGACAGCGCGAGCAGCCGATCGATGCTCGGCATGTCGTCGTCCTGCTGGCTGATGCGGCCTGATTCCGTGGACATGGCCACCAAGCTTCCCACGGCCAGCGGACCTGGCGGCCCGCCCCGTCCGGCTAGCTGGCCGCCGGCCAGGTCATGAAGCGGAAACGCCGGCGGGCGCGGCCGCGGCGGGGATCGCGGCGAGCAGCGCGCGCGTCCAGTCCCGGTACCCGTGCTCGCTGGGATGGAAGCTGTCGGACGCGAACTTGCCGGTCCACGGCGGCAGGAAGTGGGCGGACACCTCGGCGACCGGCAGGCCGCGAGCCCCGGCGGTCCGATGGATGGTCTGGTTGATCCGGGTCACGTACGGAATGCTGGCCCGGCCGACGATGCCCCAGATCCCGGTGGGCAGCGGCAAGTCAAGCAGCACCGTGTTGGCGGGGACCGCGCCGATCAGCGTGCGCAGGTCGGCGAACAGCTTCGCCGGGGCAGAGTAGAAGATGTCGTTGGCCCCGATCCCGCAGCTCACCAGGTCGGCACCGGCCGGAAGCAGGGGCAGCTGATCGCGCAGCACGTCACGGATGAGCGCGCCGGACAGGGACAGATTCAGCACCCGCCACGGCTGCCCCGTCCGCTGCCGCAGCTCGGCGAGGACCTGGCCCACGTAGCCGCCCAGCGGGCTTGGCGCACCCAGCCCCTGGGCGGTCGAGTCGCCGAGAACTACCCATAGCGGGCCGTTCTCCGCGAGCACGCGGTTGTTGTGCGCGTGCCAGTGGCTGGCGAACGTGATGCAGTCCCCGCGCAGCGCGATGACGCCGTCGGCCCAGCGCCCGAACCGGCCGTACCGCAGCCCGGACACGTCGGCCGCGGGGTTGCGGGTCAGGTACGTGGCCGCGGTCGCGACGATCTCGACCGGGGAGCGGCGCCGGCTGCCGTTGCCGCCGGACAGCGCTACCATCCAGGAAGGGCGGGACACCGTTGATGCCTGATGCATGCCCGTCCCTCTTGACGCTAACCGGCGGATGCTGACGCTAGAGCTGAACGAAGCTAAACGAATACGCCACGAGCTGTCAACGCTTCGGTGTACGCAGCATGTCGGCGCCGCGCGTGACCGGCCCACCTGGGCGACGCGCGCCCAGCGCCAGCGCCCGCTACGTGCCGACGCGGACGGCCGGTGTTCCCTCGCCGCCGCGCGGCAGCGGGGTCAGCCCGTGCGCGCCGAGGAACCCGTCCACGGCCGTCGGCCAGTCGAACCGTTCCGCCTGCTGGCGGGCCAGCCGCCGGCGCTCGGTGGCGTCGCGCCGCAGCAGCCGCTCGACGGCATCGGCGCACGCCGCGTCGTTGTCCTCGGCGGCCAGGCCGGCCTGGCCGATGACCTCGGGCAGCGCGCTCCGGCTGCTGACCACCACGGGCGTGCCGCTGGCCAGAGCCTCGAGCGCGGAAAGGCCGAACGTCTCGGCCGGGCCGGGGGCGATGACCACGTCCGCGCTCGCGAGCAGCCGCGCCAGCGATCCGCGGTTGGCCACGTGGCCAAGGAACCTGACCGGCAGCCCGGCCGCCTTCGCGTGCAGCGACCGGCGCAGCGGGCCGTCGCCCGCGACGACCAGGACCGCGTGCATGCCCCGGCGGAGCAGTTCGGCCAGCGCGCCGATGGCGCGCTCGGGCCGCTTTTCCGGCGAGAGCCTGCTGCAGTGCACCAGCAGGCGTTCGCTGCCGGGTGCGAGCTCGGAGCGCAGGATCTCATCGAAGCGGGCGGGATGGAAGCTGGCCAGGTCGACCCCCAACGGCACCTGGACCAGGTTCGGCACCCCGAGCCGCCGGAACTCCGCGGCCGCCCACGCCGTGGTGCAGACAACCACGTCGAACGATGACGCGGTATCCCGGTTGAGCCGGTCGACGAGTTTGCGCACGGACAGGCCCGGCGGCCGGAACATCTGCGCCAGCGCGGCCAGGCTGTCGTGGGAGACCATCATCGACCGCACGCCGTAGCGGCGGGCCCAGCCGCCGGTCCAGCGCAGCGTGGTGCGGTCGGACACCTCGAGCCGGTCCGGCTGCAGGCCCTCGAGCAGCCGCCGCAGCGACCGCCGCGCGGTGATCGCCCGGTACCCGCCGGTGCCGGGGACCGGCACGCCGGGGACCGTGATCACCAGACCCTGCCGGGTCTGGCGGCGCTCCGCCCGGGCGCCGGGGACAACCAGCACCGGCTCATGCCCGGCCGCCAGGTAGCCCGCGCCGAGTTCGGCGAGGGCGGTCCGCAGCCCGCCGGAGGCAGGCGCGACGTAATTGGCGAGCCGCACGACCCTCACGCACCGATCATCGCGTCGCAAGGTTCAGTAATGCGGAACTCGGCGTGACAGGTTCGCGAACATGGAGATTGTTGCGCGACCACAGCACACCCGGGCGTCGCGTTCCGGGTAGTCTTTGTTACCAACCAGTAACTTACGGAGATCGGAGTCCCGGTGACCGACCTGCGATCGGCGCTCGGCGAGGCCGTGGGCGCCAGCCACGTGCTAACCGACAGCCCGCCCGAGTACGGGCATGACGAGAGCCTGACGGTCGCGGCCGTCGCGCCGGCGTTCGTGGTCAAGCCGGGCAGCACCGGCGAGGTGGCGGCCGTGCTGCGGGTCGCGGCCGCCCACGGCCTGAAGGTGACCGCGCGCGGCTCGGGCACCGGGCTTTCCGGCGCCGCGGTGCCCGGCGGCGGGGGCCTGGTGGTCTCGTTCGAGCGGATGAACCAGGTGCTCGAGATCGACGCCGCGAACCACGCCGCGACCGTGCAGCCCGGCGTGACGCTGGCCGCCCTGGACGAGGCCGCAGCCGCGCAGGGCCTGGTCTACCCGGTCTACCCGGGCGAGATGAGCGCCAGCCTGGGCGGGACCATCGCCACCAACGCGGGCGGAATGCGCGCCGTCAAGTACGGCGTCACCCGCAACCACGTGCTGGGCCTCGAGGCCGTGCTGGCGTCCGGCGAGGTGCTGCGCACCGGCGGGAAGATCGTGAAGGAGAGCAGCGGGTACGACCTGACCCAGCTGATCGTCGGCTCGGAGGGCACCCTGGCGCTGGTCACCGAGGCCACGCTCCGGCTGTACCCGCGGCTTCCGGCCCAGGCTACGGTGCTGGCGCCGTTCGCCTCGCTCGAGCAGGTGACCGGCGCCGTCCCGGCGATCGTGGCCAGCGGCATCGGGCCGCTGGTTCTCGAGTACATCGACGTGATGACGATGGCCGTGATCACCGCGAACGAGAACGTCGACTTCGGGATCCCGGCGGCGGTGCGCGACCGGACGCTGGCCTATCTGGTCGTGGTGCTGGAGGAGCGCGACGACGAGCGCCTGGCCGGTGCCACGGAGGAGACGGCCGATCTGCTGACGCGCCTCGGCGCTCCGGACGTCTACGTGCTGCCGGCCCAGGCCGCGCGGCGGCTGATCGAGGCGCGGGAGAAGGCGTTCTGGGCGGCCAAGGGCGCCGGCGCCGACGACATCGTCGACACGGTCGTGCCGCGCGCGGCCATGGCGGGCTTCCTGGCCGAGGCCGCGCAGATCGCCAGCGACCACGGCGGTCTGGTGGTCGGCGCCGGGCACGCGGGCGACGGCAACGTGCACCTCGCGGTGTTCCAGCCCGATCCCGAGGCGCGCGCCGGGCTGCTGCGCAACCTCTTCGCGGCCGCGGTGTCCCGGGGCGGCGCGATCAGCGGCGAGCACGGGATCGGCCAGGCCAAGAAGCGCTACTGGCTGGAGCTGGCCGACCCGGTGGCCGTCGAACTCATGCGCCGGGTGAAGCAGGCCTTCGACCCGCAGGGCATGCTAGGCCCCGGATCGGCGTTCGGCTGACGGTCAGCACCCACCCGCGGGAGGTTTCGCATGAACGGCGCACAGGCCCTGATCCGCACGCTCACCGGGTCCGGCGTTGACGTGTGCTTCAGCAACCCGGGGACCTCGGAGATGCACTTCGTCGCGGCGCTGGACAGCGTGCCGGAGATGCGCGGCCTGCTGTGCCTGTTCGAGGGCGTGGCGACCGGCGGGGCGGATGGCTACGGGCGGATGGCCGGGCGGCCGGCCGCGGCGCTGCTGCACCTCGGCCCCGGCCTGGCGAACGGGTTGGCCAACCTGCACAACGCGCGGCGCGCCCGCACCCCGCTGCTCGCGGTGGTTGGCGACCACGCCACGTACCACAAGCGGTTCGACGCGCCGCTCGAGTCGGACATCGAC
>JASHOI010000502.1 GCA_030041195.1 Streptosporangiaceae bacterium
AAAACCCAGGCCATCCTCGCCCGCAAACACCTCGGCACCGCCGCCCTCGCCAAAACCACCGCCACCATCGCCCGCCAGCTCACCCACGGCCACACCAACTTCACCAAAATGATCTGGAAATTCAGCCAGGTCTACAACGCCGACCGCCAATACGCCGAACACCACCGCCCCGCCACATACCTGCTCACCCCACCACAAGACACCCCAGCCGCCCCCACAACCCCAACCCAGCGCAAAGACCTCTACATCCACGCGCCCGTCCGGCGTACCAGCGCATCGTGACCGTCGTCACCGCCTCCCACGCTCCTCAGGTCGCCGCCCGGGCGGCAACCGTCGAATCACCCAGAGCAGGTGATGCCCGATCGCCAAAGGGGGCGGGAAGCTTGCGTTGGCCGACCAGGAACCAGCCGGGCCGAAGGGTACGGTGACGCTGGTTACCCGATGGGAGAAGTCAATGACCGGTGATCCGCTCGCCGCGATGGACATAGAGCGCGCGGGCTGGCGGGACGATGCTGCGTGTATGCATGCCGATCCCGACCTCTTCTTCCCGGTCGGCACCACCGGGCCCGCGTTGCGCCAGATTGACGAGGCCAAGCGGGTATGCCTGGCCTGCCCGGTGCGGACGCCGTGCCTGGAGTGGGCCCTCGGCCAGGGCATCCTCTCCGGCATCTGGGGAGCCACCACCGAGGATGAGCGGCGCGCGATCCGGCAGGCTGCCAGTGCCGCGCGGACAGCCCGACGCTGATCATCATGAAACCACGCGCTCAGGGCTGCCTCACGGTCATGGGGGTGAGCTGCTCGATGTCATGCCGGGCCCGGACCTCGGCGATCGCCGCCGGGTCGGGCCTGCCCTGGCCGATCAGCGCGCCGATCTCGTCCAGGTAGTGCTCGTGGCCTGGCGGGGAGACCAGGAACAGCATGCGCGCGGCTGCGGCCGTCGGGTTGGCGAAGGCATGCGGGCAGCCGGCCGGGACGAACATCGCCGAGCCCGGCCCGCCGCGCAGCACCCGTGCACCGCTGGCCGACTCCCAGCTTTGCCAGTCGCCGATGGTCCTGCTGCGCGGCTCGAACGCCAGCAGGTCCAGTTCGCCGTCGAGGATGAAGAAGAACTCCTCGGCCTGACGATGCAGATGCGCGCCCACGTCGAAGCCCGGCGTGACCAGGGCTTCAAAGGCCGACCACGCGTTTGACTCCCCCGCGCCCACCTTGAGCGTCATGCCGGCGCCGGCAATGCTCCGGCCCGCGCCAGGGGGCAGCATCAGCCCGTCCGTCATCTCGTCCCCTCACCATCCGCGGCTCCGGCAGATACGCCGGGTTCCGGCCTCCAGCCCGAGTACCGCAACCAGGTTTCCAGCGTCATCAGACCGGGATGCTCGGCTCGCAGCCCGGCGAGGTCGGGCTCGCCGTCCGCCCGGTTGTCCATCCACTCGAACATCTGGGCCACCGCCCCGTCAAAGGCCCGCAGTTGCTCGATCGGCACCTGCCGGAACCGCGCCGGCAGGCCGGATACCTGCCCGAAGACCTCGGCGATCTGCGGGCCGGTCAGGCAGTCCCCGGCCAGCTCGAGCTCCCGGCCCAGGTAGCTGCCCGGATGCTCAAACGCGATCGCGGCGAACACACCGATGTCGCGGGTCGCCACGAGCGGCAGCCGCGTCTGCGGCCGCAGCGCAAGGCCGATCACCAGCTCGCCGTCGTTCAGAGCGGGCCGGCTGAGCGATGCGAAGTTGTCCATGAAGGACACCGGGCGCAGGATCGTGGCCGGGAGCCCGAGCGCCCGGATGTGCTCCTCGATCCGCGCCTTGCTCTCCACGTGCGGGATGCCGGTGTGCTGCGGTGCGCCGCGGATCGAGCTGTACACGAGATGCCTGGCGCCGGTCTCTTTGGCCAGGCCGGCAACGGCCTTGCCGCGGCGCTCCTCCGCGGCCACCCCGTCCGTCGTCACCCGCGGCCCGGTCATCATCGTCAGCGCGAGGAACACGCCGGACACCGAGCTCATCGCGGACCGCACCGAATCCGGGTCGTCCAGATCCCCGGTCACGACGCTGGCGCCAGCCTCGCGCAGCAGCCTCGCCGCGGGCCTGGCGTCATCGCGCACCAGGGCGCGGACGGCCCGGCCACGCTCGAGCAGGGCGCGCGCCACCGCGCCGCCCTGCTGGCCGGTGGCGCCGATCACCAGCACCGGATCGTCCCGTTCGGCCACCTGATCCTCCGCTTCGGCTCGCGTCGGCTGCCCACCTGCCCGGTACGGCACACTAGCGCCGATATGCGTATTTATCCTGGTACTAAAGCTGCCAGGCACGACGAGACGCCGTCCGGATTCGGGGACCCCACCGTGAACAGCCACAGCCCGCACGTGCCGCCGACCCGGCGCACCGAGCTGGCCGCGTTCCTGCGCACCCAGCGAACCCGGCTGACGCCCGCCGACGTCGGCCTGGTCACGGGGAACGCATCGGGCCGGCGCCGGACCCAGGGTCTGCGCCGCGAGGAGGTCGCGCAGCTGTCCGGCGTCGGCGTCACCTGGTACACCTGGCTGGAACAGGGCCGGGACATCTCCGCCTCCGGCCAGGTCATCGACGCGCTGGCGCGGGCACTGCTGCTTAATCCGGACCAGCACCGGCACCTGCGTGATCTGGCCGGGCTGCCGCCGCCCGAGCCGCAGCCCGCCGCCGGTGACCTGCTGCCCCGGCTGCAGCTGCTCGTCGACGCCGCCGCGCCGAGCCCGGCCTCGGTCTATGACAGCCACTTCGACTACCTGGTGTGGAACCAGGCGTACGCGCGCGTCCGGCATGACCCCGCTTCGCTGCCGCCCGGCAGGCGCAACATGCTCTGGATGATGTTCACCGACGCAGCCAACCGCGCTCGGATGGTGCGGTGGGAGCCGGCCGCCCGGGCCGTGCTGAGTCAGTTCCGCACGGCGGTGGGCCGCCACCCGGACGATCCCCGGTTCGCGGAGCTCGTGACGGCGCTGACCGAGGCCAGCCCGGATTTCCGGGACTGGTGGCCGGAGTACCCGGTCCGTTACTTCCGGCCGGCAACGATCGGGATCACACACCCCGACGCCGGGCTGATCAGGCTGGAGATGTTCCAGCTCCGCCTCGTCGACCAGCCCGACGTGATCGCCGTCATCCAGGTCCCCGCCGACGAGGCATCGCTGGGCCGGGTCAGCTCGCTGCTCGCGAACGTCCCGTTGCCGGCACCCGAAGATTGAACCAGCGAGCAGGCCGCCCCGGGACCCCCGGCCGCGCCCCTGCGGCCGCCGGGGGTGGGCAACGCTCATGCGGCAGCGCTCAGGCCTGCTCGACCACCATCAGCGAGTGCCCGGTGGGATCGCGCAGCCAGAACATCGGCGGAATCGGGTCGCCCATGCGCGACACCTCGGCGTCGACGTCCAGGCCACGGGACTGCAGGGCGGCGTGCGTGGCATCGATGTCGGCGGTGGTCAGCGTGATCCCGCTCTCGACCGCGCTGACGTCGCTCCCGGGCTGCGGCGGCGCCAGTGCGATCCCGGCCGTCCCTTCCGGCGGGTACACCTCCACCCAGCGGTAGCGTCCGCCGAACGGCGTATCCGTGCGCTTCTCGAACCCCAGCGACTCGTAGAACGCGATCGCCTTGTCCTGGTCCGGTGTGGGCAGGCACACCAGGCTGAGCCGCCCGATCCCGGTTGCGTTCGTCATCATGCACCTCCTGCGATTGTGGATTGCCGAGGCTAAGACCCGGACCGGCAGGAAAACTAATCGGCCTGGCAGCGCGGCTATGCCGGCGCCGGCCGCACACGCCGCGGCCGCTGCCAGATCGAGCACGCGAGAGCGACGCTGACCACGAACGCCAGCGCGGTGGCCAGGTTCATGCCGACCATGTGCCGGGTGGTCGAGATGCCGGCGAAGTAAGCGGGCGGGATGAACGCGGCGACCGCGCACCCGATCATGCAGAGCACCAGGACAGCTCCGTCCCGGCGCCAGGGCACGGCCCGCCCTCGGCGGATGGCCACGATCGCGACCGCCGTCATCGCGGCCCACAGCGGGAACAGCACGAGCAGCCCGAGCCGGGACGGGATCCGGCGCACCAGCCAGGTGACCACCGTCACACGGGATTCGGTGGCGCCCGGCGGATGCCCGGCGCTCGGCGGGTAGTCGCCCAGCGTGGTGATCCGGAACTGCAGGGCGAAGACGGCCGCCTGCTGCCCAATGCTGACGATGCTGCTGGGGTGGGTCAGCAGGAAGTGCGTGATGTTGCCGTCGGTGAGCTTGTCCTCGTACCGCGGGTAGAGCGGGCTGTCGCGTACCGAGACGGTGTCCCAGTAGTAGTCGCCGGCGTACCTGGCCCAGCTGGCCGGCAGTCCGAGCGCGCGCAGATCGGCGCGTGCGTCGCCGGGGCGGGTGACGATGTCGTCGAAGATCATGTCCACGGCCTGCACGTGATGCAGGCGGGCCGCGTACGGGCTGGTCTGGTCCCAGAGGATATAGCCGCCGGTCATTAACGCCAGGACCGCGGCGACCGAGAACGACGCGGCCACCTGCCGGGTACCGAACCTGGCCAGCCCCCGGCCCGGGCCGGCGCTGGCCAGCACCAGCGCGAGGCAGATCGGCGCGGCCAGGATCAGGTACTGCTCCTTGGACAGGATCGCGAGGAAGCCCCCGGGACCGGCCAGCGCCAGGCCGAGCACGGTCTCCCGCCAGCCCCGGCCCAGATGCACCAGGCCGGCGGCGACCAGCAGCAGCCCCACCAGGGCGGCCGGCTCGCTGAACGGGCTGGCGTCGACGTCGAAGAACGCGGCGTCCGCCATGATCAGCCAGACGGCGGCGGCCACCAGCAGCTGAGCCCAGAATGGCAGCCGCAGGCCGGTCGCCAGGCTGGCGATGCCGACGGCGGTGAGCAGGCACATCAGCAGCCCGAGCGCGATCAGGTTCAGCGTGCCCGGCAGCCGCAGCAGCGGCGTCAGCAGCCGGGCCACCTCCAGCGGCACCAGCTCTGACGACGGGTAGGTGGGAAGCCTGGTGCAGGACGGGCCCGGCGCGTACGCGAAATAGGCGAAGCGGAAGAACCGGGGGTCACCGCGGGGGACGATCGGCGCCAGGTGCAGGCCGCGGCCGCACATCAGCCGCGGGCCGTCGCGGTTGTCGGCCTGGCCGACCGGCACCGGGACCAGGAAGCGGACGATCAGCAGCACGAGCGACGCGCCGAAGATCGACAGCCAGCGGACGGGCGGGCGGGGCCTGGTGGGGGTGGCCG
>JASHOI010000503.1 GCA_030041195.1 Streptosporangiaceae bacterium
AGCCGCGCCGCCGCGGGATCGGTGTCCGCCAGCCAGACCGCGGCGCCACGGTCGCGCAGGGCCAGGGCCACCGAGGTCCCGATCATGCCGGTGCCGATGACCACGACCCGCCCGGCGGCCGGGGCTGCCCCGGCGGCTGACCCGGTCACTGCGCGATGTCCATCCGCAGCGCGGCGGCGCCGCGCAGGTACACGTGCTGGATCGCGGACCGCGGTGCCGCGGTTTCCACGTGCATCATCAGCCGGACGACCCGAGGCATCGCGCCCGGCACGTCGATCTCCGCGCAGCAGAGCAGCGGGACGTCCTGGAACCCCAGCTTGCGCGCGGCCAGCGCCGGAAACTCGGCGTTGAGGTCGGTGGTGGCGCTGAACACGACGCTGATCACGTCGGCCGGGGTGAGCTGGTTGCGCGTCATGACCTCGGTTACCAGCTCGGACGTGCCCTCCAGGATCGCGACGCTATCGTTCGCGTCGACCTGGACCGCGCCCCGGATCGCCCTGACCGCCACCGGCTCCCCTTCCCGTCGCCACCGGGCTTCCCGCCCTCGCCACTCGCCCCATCCACCCCGCCCTTGAGCTATCAGGTTATAGACCAACCGCCGCGTACAGGTCACCGATCTCCTTCGCGGTGAGCCTGCGCGTGGCGCCGGGCCGAAGCGAGCCGAGCGCGACCGGGCCGACGTGCGTGCGTACCAGCCGGCTGACCGGATGGCCGGTCTCTGCGAGCATCCGCCGCACGATGTGCTTGCGCCCCTCGTGCAGCGTGATCTCGACCAGCGCCCGGTTACCGGCCCGCTCGACGACCCGGAATCTGTCGGCGGTCGCCACCCCGTCGGACAGTTCCACCCCGGTGATCAGCTGGCGCCCCAGGTCCTTGGGCAGCGGGCCGGTCACGTCGGCCAGGTACGTCTTGAGCACGCCGTACCGGGGATGCGCCAGCCGGTGCGCGAGTTCCCCGTCGTTCATCAGCAGCATGAGGCCTTCGGTGTCGTAGTCGAGCCTGCCGACGTGGAACAGCCGTTCGGTGCGGTCCGGCAGGTAGTCCGCGATCGTGCGGCGGCCCCGCGCGTCCGACATCGTGGTCAGCACCCCGGCGGGCTTGTTCAGCGCGACGTAGACGAGGTCTTCACGCGCCGGGATCCGCCGCCCGTCCACCCGGATCACCTGGCGCTGCGGGTCGACGCGCGCCCCGAACCTGCGGACGATCTCGCCGTCGACCTCGACCCGGCCCTCGCTGATCATCTCTTCGCAGTGCCTGCGGCTGCCGACACCGGCCGCGGCGAGCACCTTCTGCAGCCGCACGCCGCCAGGCACGTCGACCAGCGTGTCGTGCTCGTCGTCAGCCTGGTCGGGACCGCCCTGATCGCGATCCCGCTGCTCACGACTCCGCTGGCTCATGACCCTGATCAGGCTCGTCGTCGATATTGTCGGGCAGGAACGGGGCAAGCTCGGGCAGCGCATCCAGGCTCGGCAGGCCGAGCCGCTCCAGGAAGTACCCGGTCGTCGCGAACAGGATCGCGCCCGTCTCCGGGTCGGTGCCAGCCTCCTCGACCAGCCCGCGGAGCACCAGGGTGCGGATCACGCCGTCGCAGTTGACGCCGCGCACGGCCGACACCCGGGCGCGGCTCACCGGCTGCCGGTAGGCCACCACGGCCAGGGTCTCGAGCGCCGCCTGGGTCAGCCGGACCTCCTGGCCGTCGCTCACAAACCGCTCCACGACCGGAGCGCACTCCTCGCGGGTGTAGAAGCGCCACCCCCCGGCTACCTCGCGCAGGTCGAAGCCGCGCTCCTCGGCGGCATAGGAGTCGGCCAGGTCGCGAAGGGCGCCGACCACCTCGGCCCGCGGCCGTTCCAGCACCTGCGCGATGACGATCTCGGAAACCGGCTCGTCGGCCACGAGCATGATCGCCTCCAGGCTGGCGCGAAGCCCCGGGCCGCTCTCGCCGTCCGGCAGCGGGGCCGGCTCCAGCCCGTCCGCGGACACCGGCGTGTCGTCTTCGCCGGGGTCTGGCCCGGATCCGTTGTGCATGACTTATTCGTCGTCTTCCTGATTGATTGCGGCGTCATCGGCGGGCTGGTCTTCCGGGGTCCAGCTCACGTACAGATCACCGAGTGGGGCCTCCTGCTCGAAAGCTACCTGGCCGTTGCGGTAAAGCTCGAGGATCGCGAGGAAGCGCGCGATGATGTCGTAGGTGCCGACGCAGTCGCTGGTGAGCTGCCTGAACGTGGCCCGGCGCAGCTCAGCCAGCCGGCTGGACAGCAGCCCGACCTGCTCGCGCACGCTGGTCAGCGGCATGTGCAGGTGCTCGGTGGAGACCACTGGCGGCTGCCTCGGTGCCAGGGCGCGGGCCGCGATCGCGGCGAACTCCACCGGCCCGAGGCCGAGCAGTACCTCGGGCAGCAGGTCGACGAAGCGCGATTCCATCGGCACCCGGCGCGGGAACCGGCGCCCGGCGGCCGCCATCTTGCCCGCCAGCACCGCCGCGGCCTCCTTGTAGGCGCGGTACTGCAGCAGCCGGGCGAACAGCAGGTCCCTGGCCTCCAGCAGGGCGAGGTCCTCCTCGTCGTCGACCTCGCCGGCCGGCAGCAGCCGCGCCGCCTTGAGGTCGAGCAGGGTCGCGGCGACCACGAGGAAGTAGCTGGCCTGGTCCAGGTCCCATCCGTCGGCCTTGGCCCTGATGTAGCCGATGAACTCGTCGGTGACCCTGGAGAGCGCGATCTCGGTGATGTCCAGCTTGTGCTTCGAAATCAGGCCGAGCAGCAGGTCAAACGGGCCCTCGAAGACATCGAGGTGCACCTCGAACCCGCTGGCCGTCCGGGCGTCGCCCGATTCGCTGGTCATCGTCGCAGTCATTCAGAACTAGGAACTCCCCACCCCATCATTACTAACTTGCCACCAGCGCCGGGCCGTCACTCCGGCAGGGTCGATCCTTCGCAGAGCCGCCGGGCCACCAGGCTCTCGCCGCCCTCGGCGTCGAGGTCGGCAAGCAGGACCGCGAGTGCCTCCCGGACGATCCGGCCCCGGTCGACCGTGACGCCGAGGGCGCGCAGCGTGAGCCGGGCGCGCTCCAGGTCGAGCAGTTCGCCGCCGGACAGGTAGACGGTGATCTTCTGGGGATGGCTCTCCCTGCCGCTGGCCTGGCGCTCGGCTTCGACGGCCGGGCCCCGGCCGGACGGGCGGAGCAGCTCGGCGACCCCGGGCAGGCTTACCCGCCGTGTGCGTGAACCGCGAGGTCGGCCTGGCGCCACCGGTCCAGTACCTCCCTCGCCAGCTCCCGGTAGGACTGTGCCCCGTTGGACGTCGGGTCGAAGCGGGTGATCGGTTCCCCGGCCACGGAGGAGTCGGGAAACCGCACGGTCCGGTTGATCACCGTGTGGTACACCTTGTCGCCGAACCCCTTCACGACGCCGGCCAGAACCTCCCGGGTGTGCAGCGTGCGGGAGTCGTACATCGTGGCCAGCAGACCGTCGAGCACGAGCTTCGGGCTGATCCGGGTCTGCACCTTGTCGATGGTCTCCATCAGCAGGGCCACGCCGCGCAACGCGAAGTACTCGCACTCCAGCGGCACGATCACCCCGTCCGCGCAGGCCAGTGCGTTCACCGTGAGCAGCCCGAGCGAGGGCTGGCAGTCGATCAGGATGATGTCGTAGTCGGGCAGGACCGGCTGCAGCACGCGGCCCAGCACGAATTCCCTGCCTACCTCGTGGACCAGCTGCACCTCGGCGCCGGACAGGTCGATGTTGCTCGGCAGCAGGTCCATGCCGTCGACGTTGGTCTTGAACAGCACGTCGCGAGCGGTGATCCCGCGCTCCATGAGCAGGTTGTAAACCGTCGCATCCAGCTCGTGCGGCTGGATGCCGAGGCCCACGGACAGTGCGCCCTGCGGATCGAAGTCGACCAGCAGCACCCGGCGGCCCTGCTCGGCCAGCGCCGCGCCGAGGTTGATGGTCGTGGTGGTCTTGCCGACCCCGCCCTTCTGGTTGCAGACCGCAACGACCCGGGCCGGGCCGTGGGTCAGCAGCGGCTCGGGGTCGGGGAATCTCGGTACCGGCCGGCCGGTAGGGCCAAGCACGCCGGGCCTGACCTCCAATGTCTGGGACGCTGCCAAAGCCTTCTGCACCTCCCCGGTGGTCGCTCGGCGTAGCGCGATGCGCCCGTCGGCAACCCGGACTCAACGCGAGGCTAGGGCCTGGGCTTTGCGGCGGCAAGCCGACTCACCGTTCGGGCGGAAATGCTCCGCCGAGAGCCCGGGGATGCGCGCTCGCGTAGACCTCCCTGAGCTTGTCGACGGTCACCAGAGTGTAGACCTGCGTGGTGGTGACCGAGGCATGTCCGAGCAATTCCTGCACGACCCTGACATCGGCCCCGCCGTCCAGCAGGTGGGTGGCGAACGAATGCCGCAGCGTGTGCGGTGACACGCCGGCGATTCCCGCGCGCGCCGCAGCGGCACGGAGCGCACCCCATGCGCCCTGCCTGGTGAGCCGGCCGCCGCGGGCGTTCAGGAACACCGCCGGGCTGGCCGAGGCTCGCCGGGTGGCGGCCGCCAGCGCCGGCCGCGCCCTGACCAGGTACTGCTCCACGGCCTGCCGGGCGTAGCTGCCGACCGGAACGATGCGCTGCTTCTGCCCCTTTCCCGACAGCCGGATCGTGGCCGGGACCGGCGGCAGGACCGTTCCGCCCGGCTCGCCGGGTGGTCCCGGCCGCTCGGCCAGGTCGAGGTCGTCGACGTCGAGCGCGGTGGCCTCGGAGATCCGGGCACCGGTCGCGTACAGCAGTTCGAGCAGCGCGCGGTCCCGCAGCGGACGCGGTCCCTCGCCGGTCCC
>JASHOI010000504.1 GCA_030041195.1 Streptosporangiaceae bacterium
CGCCCGCTGCCAGCGCGAGCAGCCCGAGCCCGGCCGCGATCAGCGGCGCCTGGGGCCGGAGCACGGCCAGCCTGGCCCGGGACTCGGCGAGGTGGCTGGCGAACAGATAGGCGAGCAGGGCCGCGCCGAGCAGCCCGGTGTGCCAGGCCGGGGAATGGTGCAGCGCCTCAAGAACCAGCACGGCGACGATCATGCCCTCGGCCCACGGGAGCTGGCGGATCAGGTCGCCCAGCGAGCGTGCCGACTCCTGCGCCCTGTTCAGGAACCCGGCCGCCTCGTCCGGGGCGCGGCCGAGCGCGAGCCGGATCACGCTGAGCAGCGCGCATGCGATCGCGACGACCAGGAACGTGGCGGCGAGGCCCCCGTGCCGCAGCGGCAGAGCCGACCAGGCCACGCACGCCGCGGCCAGCAGGGCGGCGGCGCCGGTTGTGCGGGCGGTCATTGACGCATCACCATGACCCTTCGGGTGTATGGGGCGAGCGGCTCGTCCAGGCTCTGCTGGCCGTCCCAGCTGACCAGCGGGATGCCGAGTTCGCGGAGCGAGAACCTGATGGCCTCCTGCTCCATCCGCCAGATCCGCCGGGCGAGCCCGCTGAGGCTGTCGTTTGAGCCGGACGGCTCGGTGTTGAGCACGTCGATGATCAGCACCGAGAAGCCGCGTTCCCGCAGGTCCCGCACGGTCTCGACGAGGCGCCGGTCGAGCAGCGGGCTGAACACCAGGATCAGCGAGCCCGGCGGCAGCGCAGCACGCGGCAGCCGGGTGATCGCCGTGTACCGTGCGGGGTCGGCGACCCTCGCGTGCTCCAGCAGCATCAGGTTCATGATCCGGTAGAAGTGGCGTGCCCCGAGGCCGGGCGAAACCCAGCGCACGCTGCGCTGGTACACGATGACGCCGACCCGGTCCCGGACCGCCAGGTAGGCACGCGCCGCGCCGGCCGCACCGCGGAAGGCGAGATCGGCCGGCGTGGACCCCGGCTCGCCCACGTCGGAGCTGGCGTCGGCGATGATGACCACGTTCTGGGTGCGCTCGGCCGCGAACGTGTTCAGCTGCAGCCGCCCGAGCCGGGTGGTCGCGGGCCAGTTGATCCTGCGCTGGCGGTCGCCGGGAACGAACTCGCGCACGCCGGTGAACTCGAGGCCCTCGCCGGACGACCGGGACGGGTGTTCACCAAGGCGGCTGGGCAGCCGGCTGAGCACGACCCGCTGCTGCTGCGCCGCGGGCATCGGATAGCAGTCGACGATCGGCAGTTCGACCGTGGCGTGACCCTCGGTCAGCCGCCACCGGTCCCAGAGTGTGACCTCCAGCACGCCGAGGCCCCGGCGCCCGGTACGGGTCACCCGAAACGGCAGGGCGGACCCGCCGCCGAGCCCGGCCCGTTCACGGTCTCGCTGATCGCCCGGTGTTCCCGGCACGACCGCGTAGCGGGGATGCATCAGCAGGTCTGCGGAGTAGCCGTCGTGCCCGGCCACGGTGACCGTGAGCTCGGCCTGCTCGCCCTCGGTCAGCTTCGTCGCGCTCGGGCTCGCGGTGACGCTGATACGGCCGGGCTGCTCCGGCCGCCTGACCGCGAGCAGCAGCACCGCCGGGGCGGCCACCCCGGCGAACTCGGGCCGGCGGGTGATGACCGCGATAGCCAGGCCGGCCAGGGCGAGGGTGATCAGCCGCTGCGCGTGCGCCGACAGCGACCAGGCCAGCCGGGTCTGGCGGGCCTGGGAGTCCTGGGAGTCCTGGGACGCCCCGGACGGGGCGGGCGCCCCTGGTACCGCCGCTCGATCCCGCGTCGTGTCCACCGGCATCAGGCTCCGGCCTGGGTGGCGGGGTCGGTCTTCGGGGTCGGAACGGTCGCCAGCAGCCTGGCCACCACGTCGTCCGAGCTGACCTGGCGCACCCAGAGCTCGGGGCGCAACGTGATGCGGTGCGCGAGTGCCGGGACCGCGATGTTCTTGAGGTCGTCGGGGATCACGTAGTCGCGCTTGCGCAGCACCGCCTCGCCGCGCGCCAGCTGCACCAGCGCCAGCCCGCCGCGCGGGCTGGCGCCCACCTGGATCTGCGAGTGCTCCCTGGTCGTCCGGATGATCGCGACCACGTACTCGAGCAGATCCGGCGAGACCTCCACCTGCTCGAGAGACTGGCGCATGGCGGTCAGCTCGCCGGGGTCCGTAACCGGGCTGAGCTCGGCCCGTTCCGTGGCCCGGTCCAGCCGCCGCTGCAGCATCAGCACCTCGTCCGCGGTCTGCAGGTAGCCGAGCCGCAGCCGCATCAGGAACCGGTCGAGCTGCGCCTCGGGCAGCTCATAGGTTCCCTCGTACTCGATCGGGTTGTCGGTGGCGAGCACCACGAACGGCTGGGGGAGCGGCCGGGTCTCGCCGTCCATGCTCACCTGCCCCTCGCCCATCGCCTCGAGCAGCGCGGCCTGGGTCTTCGGCGGCGTGCGGTTGATCTCGTCGGCGAGCAGCAGCTGGGTGAACACCGGTCCCGGGCGGAACACCATCTGGCCGGTCCGCTGGTCGTACAGGGGCGCGCCGACCACGTCCGAGGGGAGCAGGTCCGGGGTGAACTGGATCCGCGCGAAGTCCAGGCCGAGCGTGCGCGCGAACGACCGGGCGATCAGGGTCTTGCCGAGGCCGGGCAGGTCCTCCAGCAGGATGTGGCCGCCAGCCAGGATGCCGATCATCACCAGCTCGAGTGCCCGGCGGTTGCCCACCACCGCCCGCTCGATCTCATCAAGGACGGCGGCGCACCGCTCGGCGGTCTGAGCAGGAGTTCGGGTGAGCTCGGTCAAAGTTGCTCCAGTCGGTCGATGAGCCTGGCCAGCGTTCGTGGCGGGATGCCCGATTGCGTGCCGGTCGTGGTCGGCGGGCGCTCCGGGTCAACCCAGTACCAGAGGCCGGCGTCGCGCTGGCGGGGGCACAGCAGCCGTCGCGCGGCCCCGGGATCGTCGTGCAGGCTGACGCCGTGGTGCTCGGCCAGCCGGGCGGCCAGCAGGTGCTGCAGGGTGCCGCGCAGCTCGGCGTCGTACACGGTCATGGACTTGGTCCCGTCCACCAGCCCGGCGCGCTTGCGCCAGTACCCGGCGAACGAGGCCGGGATCGCCTCGGTGTCCGGGAGCGGGCCGGGGTGGGGCGGGGCGGTTGGCGGCGGTGCCAGGATGCGCAGCACGACCAGCACCGCGACGGCCGCGACGCTCACCACGAGAACCGTGCCGGGCGTGCCCGCTGCCGCGTACCCGGCGACTCCGGCGACCGCGGTCACGGCCGCCGCGATGCAGATCTCCGGGATCGCGGACCCCCACCCGCTGCCGGGTCCCGGCGGGCCTGCCGTGCCGCCGCTCACCGGCCGGCCCCGCCGTTCGTCTCGCCAGCCCCCGCGGGCTCGAGGTCGCGGAGGCTGTCGGCCAGCTCGGCCAGGGCCCGCTGCGCATCGTCTCGCTGCGCGAGCGGCATCGGGTGACTGGAGAAGCGCGCCTCGTAGAACAGCTCCGTCAGCCGCGCCGCGGCCCCGGTTCGGACCAGGCCGCGATCCGCGGCCCTGGCGAGCAGCTCGTCCGGCGTGTCCGCCACCGCCCTGGCCGTCCCGGCCTGGGCGAGGCTCTCCTCCATGGCCACATAGCACGCGATGATGGCTGCCTTGGCGTCGTCGAACCTGCGCAGCGCGCTCTGCCCAGACTCGACCGCCTCGCGCAGGTCGGACTCGTCGTCGTCGGCCTCGCGCTCGACGGCAATGCCCGCCTGCCTCCGGCGGAAGCCCAGCCACACCCGGCCGCGCAGCAACAGTGCCAGGACGTAGACCAGTCCGGCCGCAACCAGCAAACCCAGGATGATCGCCACGACAAGCAAGGCGATGGAGCCGCCCGCCGGATGCGATGCGTGCAGGTGACCCGGCGGCGCCGCCTGCACCTTCGGCCGCTTGACCGGCCGCAACGGCGGCACGTGCCTGGTCAGCGCGTACGTCAGCGGGATCGCCGCGAGCCCGGCGACGACGACGTAGAGCAGCATCTTGCGCAGCTGGGCGGCGAGGAGCGCCTCACGCGGCGCCCGCGCGTTGCGGACGATCAGCGCAACCAGCAGGCACACCAGCACCGCTTCGAGCGCCGCGCCGACGGCCAGGGCGTCACGACGGAACGGGCCGTCCAGCGCGGGCGCGCGCACGGTGACCCGGAGCGCGGCCGCGGCCACGGCCAGCAGGCAGGCGGCCAGCACCGGGCGGACCCATCCCCGGACGCCGGCTCGCCATCCGCCGTCCTCCGGGCGCTCCTGCGCCATGCCGTCCAGTCCTCCGAATCGAGCCAGGCGTGGTGAGCCCGGCATCTGCCGCAAAACACTACTCACCGGCCGGGCGGGATCCGAACCGCCGGCGATCGCGCGCAGCGCTGGCGGGGGTCTCGGCGTCTCTCTAGCGTGGACGGGACGATGACGGGTTTCGTGGCCGGCGATGCGGGCGGCCAACCGGGCGCAGGCGACGCCGCGGGGGCCGTGACCGACCTATTCCGCGACCATCACCTGGAACTTGTCCGGCTGGCCCTGGTGATGGTCGGCGATCAGGCCACCGCCGAGGACGTGGTGCAGGACGCCTTCGAGCGGCTGCACCGCGGCTGGCGTGGCCTGCGCCAGCCGTCCAGCGGCCTTGCCTACGTGCGGTCGAGCGTGCTGAACGGCTGCCGTTCGGTGCACCGCCGCGCCGCGGTCGCCAGGAAACACGCGCCGCAACTGGCCGAGCCGGATTCCGGCGGCGCCGACGCGGCGTCGGCTTCCGATGACCGCGGCCAGATGACGGCCGCGCTGCGGTCGCTGCCCCGCCGCCAGCGCGAGGTGCTCGTGCTGCGTTACTACCTGGACCTGGACGTGGCCGAGATCGCCGACACGCTGCGGATCTCCCGCAGCGCGGTCCGCGCCACCAACACCCGCGGGCTCGCCGCGCTGGCCCGGGCGCTAGGGGAGGACTGAGTCCGGTGACCGATCTCGAGCAGCGGCTCCGCCGCGATCTTCAAGAAGTGACGGAACGGGTAGCCCCGGGGTCGATCAGGCCACTGCGCGAACCCCCGGTCCGGCGCAGAACACGCGCCGTGCGCTGGCTGGCCCCGGCCGCCGCCGTGGTCGCCGTGATCGGCGTGGTCGCGGTGGCGTCGCTGGTGAGCCGGCCGCAGGGCCACCAGTCCGCGAGCGTGCCAACGAACAGCGTGCCCGAGCCGGCCGGCCCGATGCCCCGCTACTACGTGGTCGCGTACCAGGCATTCGTCGGGGGGGCAGCGGCCCACGTCGTGACGTACGCTGCCGTGCACGATTCGGCCACGGGCGCGCTGCTGGCGAAGGTGACCGTGCCCACGCTGACCGACAGCCAGGGTGGCACGGAAGGGCCCAGCATCACCGCGGCGGGCGACGACCGGACGTTCGTGATCATGGAGCAGTCGACCGGGCCAGATGTGGTCAAGCTCTACCGGCTGCGCGTGGCCGCCAACGGCCGGTCAGCGACGCTGCGGCCGCTGCCGGTCACCGTGCCGGGATACCTCTCGGTGACGGACGTGGCGCTGTCGCCGGATGGCACCAGGCTCGCCATGGACGTCCAGCACTGCAACAAGACGACCTGCCCGTACACCGGGATCCGGGTGGTGACGATCGCGACCGGCGCGGCGAGCACCTGGGTCACGCGCGTGAACGGGGCCCCGTTCAACGTCTCCTGGGCCGGCAACCAGCGGGTGGCCTTCGAATGGCAGAGCGGGGTCCGGGACCCGGCGGCGGGGCAGCAGACCGGGTACCGGCTGCTGGACCTCACCGGGCCGGGCCGGAACCTGATGGCGTCCCGGGCGGTCGGGTCGCCCCCGGCCGAGCCGACCCAGTACGTGCCCGCAGCGCTGGTCACGCCGAACGCAAGCCTGGTCATCACCTCGGAGGTCCAGAACATCCCGGACGGCCTGGGACGCGACACGGTCATCTCGAAGATCATCGAGCTGTCCGCGCGCACCGGTCAGCTGGTCCGGGTCCTGTACACCGTGACCCAGCCCGGCGTGTCCTCGGGCGCCAGCGGCGCCGGCCAGCTCGACCAGAGCTGCAACGTCCTGTCGCTAGGTCCGGCCGGGGTGCACGTGCTCGTGGCGTGTCCTGGCTTCGGGCGGGTGGATGGCCACCGGTTCACGGCGCTGCCTGGCTTCCCCAGCGCTTCCAGCAGCGGTATCAGCGGGCAGCAGGCCGGCGCCTGGTGACCGGCCTCGCGCCTGGTGACCGGCGTGGTCCGCCTGGTTAGCCCTTCGCCTTGGCGGCGGCCTTGAGCTGCTTCTTGTGCTCGCGGACGGCGGCCAGCGAGGTGTGGTCGGTGATGTCGGCCACCGAGTAGTGCGAGCCCTCCTCGCCGAAATGGCCCGCGGCCTCGCGCCAGCCGTCCGGCCGCACGCCGAGCTGCTTGCCCAGCAGCGCCATGGTGATCTGGGCCTTGTACGTGCCAAACCCGGGCAACTCGGCCAGCCGCCCGGCGAGCTCGGTGCCGGTCTCCGCGGTCGCCCAGACCTGGCCAGCGTCGCCGTCGTAGCGCTCCACGATCAGCCTGGCCAGTTCCTGGACCCGCCCGGCCATCGCCTTCGGAAACCGGTGCAGGGCGGGCCGCTCGCTGAACACCGCGGCCAGCGCGTCCGGGTCGTAGCCGGCGAGTTCCTCGGCGGTCGGCTCGTGCCCGAGCCGCTGCGCCAGCTGGTAGGGCGAGCTGAACGCCTTCTCCAGCGGCACCTGCTGGTCCAGCAGCATCGCCGTGAGCAGGGCCAGCGGGCTGCGGGACAGCAGCTCGTTGGCACCGTCTTCGATCGGCAGCGAGAGCGTCATCGATCCCTCCAGGTTGACTGCCATCTTCGCAGGAAAACGCCGGGTCACCGCCGGGCTGGGCGGTCGGCACAGGAACTATATGGGGATAGCCTGGCGTTCCAGGAAGTGGGATCACTGCATCCCGCCCTAAGGAGAGATAGACATGTCGCGTCAC
>JASHOI010000001.1 GCA_030041195.1 Streptosporangiaceae bacterium
CGCTCCCGGTCACGTTCGCCCGGGATGCCGCCGCACCGGCGGCTGCCCCTGAGGCTGCCCCGGAGTCCGCGGCGGCGAGCGCCTTGCCGGAGTGCCGGGCCGGCCGGGCGGCTGGTGCCGCGCCCAGCGACAGGCCCAGGGCCACCACGGCGATGGCCAGCAGGGCCGACGCGGCCCCGGCGACGACGAGCGTCACGCGGGAGGGCGTGCGGCTGAAGCGGTAGTTCCGGGGGAACGAAAGCAGTGCAGAACGAAGAGAAGAGAACAAGATGAATCCCGTGTGGTCGCGCACGAGGGGGGGTGTGCGCTCAGCTGACCCAGGGCGCGCCTGCCGGTGGCGGGAACATGCCAGCGGCCCGGCTGCACGGATGTGACGCGGATCAGGGCGACGCGTTACTCGGGGGCAACCATCAATCCTGGGTACTTTCGGTCACTCATAGTGCATGCCGAAAACTGCTAGGTGTGACCGAAACCCCTAAACAAGCCCTATGACCTGTATCACATAGTTACAGTCTGGCTACAGACGGAATATTCCCCATCATACCCAGAGCGTCAGTTTAGGGCGCAGCCGAGGCGATTGCGGCGGCCGTGAGCGAGCGCGCGGCCGCCGCGGCGCTGGCGACGGCCGCCTCCGGCGCCAGCCCGAGCAGGTCGGTGAGCGTGAACAGCGCCTCGGCGCTGACCACGATCGCAAGACCGCGCTTGAGTTGTTCAAACGCTGACGGCTGGCGCACGGCCATCGTGGCGTTCAGCGGCCGCAGCGCCTCCTCGATCAGGCCGATGCGCCGGCCGGGCCGCACTCCGGCCATGGCTGGCTTGGTGACGGACGCCGCGATCAGCGCGCGCACGGCCGCCTGATGCGCCAGCACCTCGCGGAGCAGAACCTCGGTGGCGAAACCGATCCGCTCGACCGGGTCGCCGGACGCAGCCACCGGCGCCATCGCGTGTTCCGGGCTGTCCCAAATCCCCGCAAGCGCCTCACGCAGCAGCGAGGCAAGGTCCGGGAAGTACCGGTACGCGGTGGCCTCGGAGACCAGGGCCCGCCGGGCCACGTCCGGCATCGTGATCTCGTTCCCCGAGGCGATCGCCTCGCGCGCCGCCGTCACGATCGCGGTCCGGGTCCGCTCCTTCTGGTTGGACCGGCCCGTGTTCAGGTGCATCGCCATCACGCGTGCTCCCATCGCATACGAGGCAGTCTCTCATCGTGAGAGCATACTTGCACAAACAGTTCTGGGAGTCTACTCTCTTCGTGAGAGTCACTCTTATAAGAACAGGAGACCGTCATGAGTGAGATCGCGATCACCGGGCCGCACGAGGGCGAGATCGTCCTGTCCGGGCCGGTGCAGATGCGCATCCTGGAGGACGGCAGCACGACCTCGCACCGGCTGGGCCTCGGCGAGATCACCGTCGCCCCGCACACCGGCGGGCCGCCGCAGCACCGGCACGCGCGGCATGACGAGGGCTTCTACGTGGTCTCCGGCACGGCGCGGTTCACGGTCGGCGACACCTCCTACGACGCGCCGGCCGGAACCCTGGTGATGGTCCCGCCCGGCGCCCCGCACACGTTCGGCAACGCCACCGGCGAGCCGGCGGTCCTGCTCAACACCTTCACCCCGGACCTGTACGTGCAGTACTTCCGGGACCTGCGCGACATGATCGCGGCCGGGCAGCACCTGACCCCCGCGGATGTCGTGGGCGTGATGGCCCGCTACGCCACCGTCCCGGCCACCGACCAGGCCTCCCCCGCCGCCGCGACCCGGACCGTCACCGTCGACGGCATCGGCGCGGTCCCGGTCAGCTACACCGACCGCGGCGCCGGGCCGGTCTTCCTGCTGCTGCACGGCGGTGCCGGGCCGCAGTCGGTGACCGGATTCGCCGACCTGCTCGCGGACACCGGGCCTGCGCGGGTCATCGTTCCGGTCCATCCGGGCTTCGGCGGCACCCCCCGGCCGGAGCGGCTGAACACCGTGGCCGGCCTGGCCCGGCTCTACGTCGCGCTGCTCGACGAACTCGGGCTCGACGGCGTCACCGTGATCGGCAACTCGATCGGCGGCTGGATCGCCGCCGAGATGGCGGTGGCCGGATCCGCGCGGATCGCCGGCCTCGTCCTCGTCGACGCCGTCGGGATCGAGGTGCCGGGCCATCCGGTCGCCGACTTCTTCTCGCTCACGCTGGACCAGGTGGTCGAGCTCAGCTACCACGACCCCGCCGCGTTCCGGATCAACCCTGCCGCGATGAGCGAGCAGGAGCGCCGCGTGATGGCCGGCAACCGCGAGGCGCTGGCGGTCTACGCCGGCACCGACATGTCGGAGAAGGGCCTGAACGCGAGGCTCCCCGGGATCAAGGTCCCCACGTGCGTGCTGTGGGGGGACAGCGACCAGATCGCCGGCCCGGAGTATGGCCTGGCATACGCCACCGCCATCCCGGGCGCCGAGTTCCGGATGCTGCCGGACACCGGCCACGTGCCGCAGCTCGAGACCCCGGCCCAGCTCGCCGCCGCGATCCTCGACTTCGCCGGCGCCCGCGTCGCCTAGTGTCAGCCGCCGGTGGCTGGGGCGCCGGCTGGCGCGGAGGGCAGACTTAGCGGCAAACACCCCCAGGGAGCCGCGACGATGGACACGCAGATCACGGTCCGGAACCGCCCCGAGTCCGGGCGCTACGAGGCGGTGCTCGGCGACCGCGTCGTCGGCGTGATCATTTACGAGCGCCAGGGCAGCCGGGCGATCTTCAAGCACACCGTCGTCTCGGCCGAGTTCCGGGGGCACGGCGTGGGCGCGGCCCTGGTCCGGGCGGCCCTCGACGACCTCGCGGCGTACGGGATGAGCCTGACCAGCTACTGCAGCTTCGTCACCGAGTTCATCGCCGGCAACCCCGGCTACGCCGGGCTCCTCGACCCCGCCCACCCGGGCCGCTCGCCGCGGAGCGCGTAACCGGGGGCGGCCGGACCGACACTAACCAGTGTGGGTATCGGCGACGGCGACCTGGTCCGGCTGGCCCGAGCGGGTGACGCCGCCGCGTTCCGGCTGCTGGTCGAGCGGCACCTGCCGGCGGCGCGGGCCCGCGCGGCGCACCTGTCGGCGCGGAGCGACGACGTCGACGACGTCGTGCAGGAGGCGTTTCTGCAGGCGTTCGTGGCCCTGGACCGGCTGCGCGACCCGGACCGGTTCGGCGCCTGGCTGGCCGGCATCGTCCGCAACGTGCAGCGCGCCGCGGCCCGGCGGGACCCGCCCCGACCTCATCCCCATCGCATCCAGGAGGACACCCATGACCGCCGTCCGCATCGCTCACGCGGAGCCACAGTTCGACACCCGCCCTGACGGCAAGACCCCCCTCCGCCACATCCTTGTGGTCTTGGCCGACGATCCCGGCCACCGGGCGATGGGGCTCTGGCTCCGCACCCGCCAGGGTCTGGCCCTGTGGCAGGTCCTCGAGGGGTCGCGTACCAGGCAGTCGTCCGGACCGGCACCGGGACCGCCGGACGCGGACCTGCTCGGACACGGGTTCACGCCGGAGGATCTGGCCGGCCGGCTGGTCGGCGCGGCCGGCGGCACCGTGACCGGGGTGGACATCGAGGAGCTCGGGCCGAACGTGAACCGCGCAACCTGGACTTCGCCGACGGTCTCGACGGCTGGATCATCGGCGGCAGCTCGCTGGCCGAGGTCACCGGGTCGCACTGGGCCGACTACGCCGTCGGCGCGGCGGATGGGGCCGCGACGCTGTCCGCCGCGGTCGCCGACCCGTACGGGAACGTGTTCCTCGGCCAGGAGGTCCTCGCCGACGGCTACCGCGGTGCCACGGTGACCTTGCGCGCCGAGGTCCGCGGCGAGGACGTGGCGGACCACGCCGAGCTGAGCCTGGCCATCGTCAGCAGGGCAGCGGGCCGCGGCCAGGAGCGCGACGGACACGCTAACCCGGGTGGCGGCCCCAGGCCAGGCCTGTTCCCGCAGAGGCGCCAGGCCACCCGGGATGTCCAGCGGCACGGCGAGACCATCACCGGCAGCACGGACTGGACCAGATATGAGGTCGCCGCGCAGGTCCCCGACGAGGCCGAGCACATAGAGTTCGATCTCACCCTGGCCGGCACCGGCCTGGTCGGGCTTCGCCACGTCGAACTGACCCGTCGCTGACTCGCTGTACTCAGGTCAGGCCGAAAGGCGGGACCGGGAGTCAAGCGCGGCCGCGCGATCCTGCAGGTCACTCACTGCCGCTGCGGCATGGAGCCGGAACGGTTCGTCATTGTCCGCCTGCATCCAGCGCTCAACGGCGACTGTGAAGGCGAGCATCCCCACTTCCGCCGCCAGCCGGGCGGTCAGCTCGTCTGCGCCGCGTTCGCGCAGGGCGGCGGCGATCGACCTGGCGATCCGGGCGTGCTTGAGCAGTCCCCGCTCCTGCAGTTCGCTGTTCGCGGCGACCACCAGCACGCGCTGAGCGGCCTTGGCCCGCTGCTGCGGGGTCATCGCGACGTCGGCGGCGGCGAACGCCGCCTGCAGGCACTCGGCGAGCGTCGCATCGGGGGAGGCGGCCCGGATGGCGTCGCCGAACAGCCCGGCCAGCAAGTCTTCCCCGCCGAACAGGACCTCCCGCTTGTCGGCGAAGTGCCGGAAGAACGTGGCGCGGTTCAGGCCGGCGCGATCCGCGATCTGCGCGACGGTCGTCTCCTCGTACCCGTTCCGCACGAACAGGTCCAGCGCGGCGGTCTCCAGGCGCTCACGCGCGTCCGGTGGCCATCTGCTCACCGTCACATCCTAAGCGAGGCGACCGAATCGCATCACCTGGCAGACGATGCGACGTAGTCGCATAATGGTGCTAGAGTTGATGCGACCCGATCGCATCGGCATTCCGGCCGCGGCGTTCGCGCCGCGCATCTTCATCACCTGGAAGGAGACCCTTCATGCGCATCTTCGTCACCGGCGCTTCCGGCTGGATCGGCTCGGCCGTCGTCCCCGAGCTCATCGGTGCCGGCCACCAGGTCCTCGGGCTGGCCCGGTCGGACGCCTCCGCCAGAGCAATCGCCGGCATGGGCGCCGAGGTGCTGCGCGGCGACCTGAACGAAACCGGCACCCTGCGCGCCGGGGCCCTCGACAGCGACGGCGTCATCCACCTGGCGTTCCAGCCAGGCCGGACCCGTTTCGAGGCCGCCGCGCAGACCGATGCCAGCGCCATCGAGACGTTCGCCGCCAGCCTGGCCGGCTCGGGCAAGCCCCTGGTGATCTCCGGCGCAACCATCGTCACGCCCGGCCGGCCCGCGACCGAACGCGACGAACTCATCGCCACCGGGCCCGTCGCGCCCCGCATCACCAACATGCGGGCCGGGCTCGCCGCCGCGGACCGGGGCGTGCGCTCCTGCCTGGTCATGCTGCCCCGCTCGGTGCACGGCCAGGGGGAGCGTCACGGCTTCGTCCCCCAGCTCATCGCGATCGCCCGGGCCAAGGGCGTCTCCGGCTACATCGGCGACGGGTCGAGCCGCTGGCCCGCCGTCCACGTGAAGGACGCCGCGAGTCTTTACCGGCTGGCCGTCGAGCAGGCTCCGGCCGGCGCGGTGCTCAACGCCGTCGGCGACGAAGGCGTGCCCGTCCGCGAGATCGCCGAGGCCATCGCCCGGCACCTGAACCTGCCCGCCCGGTCCCTGCCCGCCGGGGAATTCGAGGGCATGCTGGTGCCTCTGCTCAGCACCGACATGCCCGCCTCCAGCGCGATCACGCAGGAACTCCTGGGCTGGAAGCCCACCCGCCCCGGCCTCATCGAGGACATCGAACAGGGCCACTACTTCAACTGACATGCCCGAAGCGCGGGGCGCCGTCCTCGCGGGCCACCCGGGCGGCGTTGGCCGTGAAGCTGACCGCGTGGTACCAGCCGGCGAGCATGGTCAGGTCGAGCAACTGCTCGTCACGCAGCAGCCGGGCCAGCCGGTGCCACAGGCCGTCGCCGATGTCGGCGGAATCGTGCAGCGCGTCGGCGGCCTCGATGAGCAGCCGGTCGCGCTCGTCGGCCCAGCACGGATCGCCCGCGCCGCCGTGGGTGAGCGAGGTCAGCTGCGGCCCGGACAGGCCGGCCCGCTCGGCGAAGAACGCCACGTGCACGCCCCACTCGTACTCGCAGCCGCAGCGGGCGCAGGTGCGGCCGATCACGATCTCGCGGTCACGCAGCGACAGCGAGAGCCGTTTGCTGAGTTCGTAGCCGCCCCAGACGGCCATCGCGGCGGTCATCGGAAGGTTGCGCACGAACGTGCGGAACAGCAGGATCGGCGGCACGCCCGGCGGCATCATCGCCTCGAGACGATCGCCAACCTCGCGTGGATACGGTGGCTGGACGGGTTCGATCCGGCTCATCGGGCCCACCTCCGCTTGCCGCGTCGTCGCCAGCGTTTCTAAATCCGAAACACCTTCAAGCACGGTATCGTTTCGGATACCGAAACGCAAGGAAGGTGTGTTCCGTGACCGCTCGGCGACCGCGTCCCGGCCAGCCGGTCCGGGGGTCGACGACCGGCCGGCCGCTGATGGCGGCGATGGACCTGCTCGGGCGGCGCTGGGCGCTGCGGATCCTGTGGGAGCTGCGCGACGAGCCGCTCGGGGCGCGGGCGCTGCAGAAGCGGTGCGACCAGATGTCGTCCAGCGTGCTCTACCAGCGGCTGGACGAGCTCACCGCCGCGGGCCTGCTGGCCCGCGGCGAGACCGGCGCCTACCAGCTCACCGAGATAGGAGCGCAGCTCGCGCCCGCGCTGACGTCCCTCGACGCCTGGGCCAGGCGCTGGTCAGACACGCTGAGGCAGAACCTTTGAAGATCTCAGCGAGTTTCGGAATGTTTTGGCGTTTGGCGGGCAGATTGAATGCCCATGAGCACACTGCGGGGCACCATACCCGGCTTCCTCATCTGGCTATTCTGGTTTCTTGTAGCTATCCTCCTGGTCCTCGTGGTGGCCCTGATCATCCACCACTTCGGCGGCTTCGGCCTGTCATTCCACATCGGCTACTTCTTCTTCAACCTCGGCGTGAACTAGCGCCCCGGCTGCCGGGCGTTTGGATTAGCGGGGAGCTTTCCCGGCGCGATTCATCGGGGAAAGCTTCACGTTAATCGCGCGCGACCGTTATCCCGCCGGTGAGGCATTCCGGGGCGCCGTGAAACGGCCGGGCGTGAACCGGCGGATGTCGTATACGGTCCCCTGCTGCAGCGCGAGCTGGGCCAGCACCCGGCCCGCCCAGGGCGCGAACTTGTAGCCGGTGCCCCGCCAGCCGACCCCGGTGAACACCGAGGCCACCCCGGGCACCGGCCCAATGATGAAGTCATCGTCGGCCACCAAGTCGTAAAAGCACACGTCAGCGCCGCTCGCCTCGGCGACGTCGACCACGGTGGCGTCGCGCAGCGATGGCATGCACTCGGCCACGAAGTCCTCGACGCTGCCGATCGGGCTGTCCGCCCGCGCCACGTCCGGCGGGTTGTAGAAGCCGATCTTGACGCCCGGCGTCTTCCCGTCGTACAGCGGATGCCCGTAGATGCCGATGTCCAGGTACGCGAAGACCGGCAGCGCCCGCTCGGTGAACCGCTCCCGGTCCGCGGCGGCGGGGATGAAGTACTTGGACTGCGACGGCCGGTCCCGCCGCAGCGGGAACCGGACCTGGCAGCCCGGCAGCAGCTCCAGCACCTCGTTGCTGCCGAGCCCCGCGGTGATCACCAGCACCTCGGACTCCACCGGCCCCGCGTCGGTGCCGACGGTCCAGGTCCCGCCCGACCTGGCGATGCCTCGCGGCACCGTATGCTCGGCCACCCGCACGCCGCGCGCCCGCAGCGCCGCCTGCAGGAACGACGTTGCCGCCGGCACGTCGACGAACCCGGCGTCCACGTCGAGCCGGCCCGCGTCCGCCACGAACTGCGGGAACCGGCGCCGCAGCCCGGACGCGGAAAACGCCTCGCGGCGCAGCCCGAGCTGCTCGAGCACGGCGTAGCTGCGGAACGCGTACGTGCCGGCCAGGTCGGGCGTCACGGTGCGCTTGGCGAGGTTCAGGCAGCCGCAGTCGACGAGCAGCGGCGCACCGGATTCCGCCTGCAGCTCCAGCCACAGCCGGCGCGCCTCGCAGGCCAGCCGCGCGTACTCGGGATCGAGGTAGTCGTTCCTGGCCGACCGGGTCAGCGAGAACGACGCCGTGGCCGGGTCGCCAACCCGGCTCTTCTCCAGCACCGTCACGGCCGCGGCCAGCGGCGCCGCGTAGTACGCGGTCATCAGCCCCATGACCCCGCCGCCGATGATCGTCAGCCGTTTGCCAGTCAAACCGACTTCCCTGAACGCGACGCCTGCGGCCACCCTAGCTGCCGAAATTGACGTTCTGGCCGGTGAGCACCCCGACCAGGCCGGACGAGTTGACGCTGATGCTCTGGATCTTGAGGCCGAGTGGCAGCGTCGGCAGCCGTACCGTGATGTCGTCGACGGGGCTGAGCAGCGAAGACGGCAGCCCGCCGGCCGAGACGAGCTGGACGTTGATGTCGTCGTCGCCGGTCCTGGTCACCCGCCAGACCGCGGTGCCGCTGAACACCACGACGTTGATCGAGGCCTTCACCTCGTTCGGGCCCGCGGCCGACAACGTCAGCCCGGCGTTGGCCAGCTGGCCCAGCGGGCCCGCCTCCGACGTCATCGCGTTCGCGAGCGCGGTGAACGTGATCGATGCGGTGCCGTACAGGGTCCCGATCGTGCCGCCGCTGAACGCGCCGTTGATGTGCACGTTCTTGAGCGAGGCGTTGATGCCCTCGATGTCCAGCGGGCCCTCGGTGACGTTGCTGGAACTGATCTGGATGTCGTGGAACTCGTGCGCGGCAACCTGGGTCAGGAACGGGAACCCCTCGATGTCCACGCTCGGCTTCTTGGGGAACCCCTGCTGCTGGATCTCGGACGCCGCCTTGTTCTCGGCGAACGCGCGCGCCGCGAAGTCCACGCCGACCAGCAGGGCGATCAGCACGATCAGCACGATGATGGTCACGCGTACCGGGTGCCGGCGGCGGGCCGGCCGGTCGTATCCGTACGTGGTCATGGCAGGCTCCCCACCTCGATGGCCTGCAACTGGCCGGATCCGGTGTCGGTGACCAGCAGGGTCCCGTCCGGCTCCAGGCCGAACTCACGCGGCGTCTGGCCGGATGACGGCAGGACGCCGAGCACGGCGCCGGAACCGCCCTGCAGCGCCCCCTGCGTGCTGACCAGCGTCAGGGTACTGGCCCCGGGCAGGTTCTTGAGGTTGGCGTCGGCCACCATGATCTGCGCACCGCCCCTGATGAACGTCACCCCGATCGGCGTCTGCCCCACATTGACCCTGGCGATGAGGGAATCTGCCGGTTTCGTGAGCAGCTTAGCCGCCGAGAACGCCACCAGCGCGTTGCTCTGGCGGTCCGTGACCCAAACGTCGTCGCCGTTGCCGGACACGATGACCCGGGCCGGCCCGCAGCCCGCCGTCGCCGACGACTGGACCGCGCTGCCCGGGTCTGCCTCCGCGCGGCTCTCGCTCAGCACGTAAAGCTTTCCCTCGGCCGGCGGACTCTGCGTGCCCTCCTGCGCCACGTAGAGCCACCGGCCGTCCTTGGACTGCGCGATCCCGACGGGATCCGGGCCGACCGGGACCATGCCGACAAAACCCGACTGGCCGAAGCCCGCGCCGAGCGACTTCTGCAGGTTGTACACGGCCACCTCGGCGGTGTTCTGGAGCGTGACGAACGCGTAGCCGTTGTCCGCAGAAACAGATACCTCGGCCGCTCCAGCTCCCTTGCCGGCCGGGTTGGTCATCTTGCCGAGCAGCGCGCTGCCGTCCCCGGCCTCGGCCTCGGGGACGCTGATCACGTAGGCGCCGCTGCCCGCCGCGGCAAGCAGGTACTTGCCGTTGGGGGTGATCGCCTCGCCCTTGCCCGCGCCCTGCGCCGGGATCGTCGCGACCCTGACCGGGGCCAGCCCGTCACCGCGGTTGTTCAGCACGACCACGTCGTTGCCGGTCGACACGAACGAGTACTTGCCGTCGGCGGTGACCGCCACGCCGAACGGCTGGCCGCCCACTCCGGTGTGCTCGCTGCGCACGCCGGACAGCGGCTTGGCCCTGGCAGCCGCGGTCGTGCACCCGGGGGCCTTGACGGCCGCGGCCAGCGAGCCGGCGCCGGCTCCGCCGCCGCCGTT
>JASHOI010000505.1 GCA_030041195.1 Streptosporangiaceae bacterium
TCCGGGCTCGAGGTCGAGCTGGCCGGCGCCGGCGGACTGCGGTACGACGACTGGACCATGCGCAGGCCGGAGATGGTCACGTTCTACGGCCGCGACCCCGGCTACCGGTACCTGCGGGCGCGGGGCAACTCGATCGAGGGCGGCACCTCGGAGATCCTGCGGAACATCATCGCCGAGCGGGTGCTCGGGCTGCCGCCCGAGATCCGGGTGGACAAGGGTGTGCCATGGAAGGACCTGCCGCGATGAGCCAGGCAACCGACACCACCACCTCGCCGGGTCTCCCCGACCTGCTGTACGGCGAGGCCGAGACCGAGCTGCGGGCCGCGGTCCGCTCGCTGCTGCAGGACCGGTGCGGCTGGGCCGAGGTGCTGGCCAGGAACGAGACCGGGCAGACGTACGACACCGGGCTGTGGCGGGTGCTCGCGGCCGATCTCGGCTGCGCGGGGCTGCTGATCCCGGAGAGCAGCGGCGGCGCCGGCGCGTCCTACCGCGAGGCGGCCGTCGTGGCCGAGGAGACCGGGCGCGCGGTCGCGCCGGTCCCGTTCCTCGGGTCCGCGGTGGTGGCGACGGCGGCGCTGCTGGCCGCGGGCGACGATGAGCTGCTCACCGCCCTGGCCGCCGGCACGTCGACCGCGGCGCTCGCGGTGCCGTTCCCGGCGGCTCCCGGGGCCAGGCCGCAGCCGACCGTCCGGCTGACCGCGGCCGGGGACTCCGGCTACCGGCTCACCGGGACCGTCGCCGCGGTCGCCGATGCGCTGCCCGCCGACGTGCTGCTGGTGCCCACCGACGGCGTGCCGTACGGGCTCTACGCCGTGCCGGCCGACGCGGCAGGGGTTTCCCTGGCACCCGCGGTGTCCCTGGACATGACCAGGCAGCTCGCCGACCTGACGCTGGCCGAGGCGGCCGGCCGGCGGATCGCGTCGGGCGAGACCGCGGACCGGGCGGTGGCCGCCGCGCTGGCGGCCGGCGCGGCGATCCTCGCCGCCGAGCAGCTGGGCCTGGCCGAGCGGTGCCTGGAGATGACCGTGGCCTATCTGAAGGAGCGGCGCCAGTTCGGCCGGCAGATCGGGTCGTTTCAGGCGCTCAAGCACCGCGTCGCCGACGTGTGGGTGGGCGTGACCCAGGCCCGGGCGGCGTCCCGGTACGCGGCGGCCTGCCTGGCCACCGCCGACCCGGACACCCCGGTTGCGATCGCGCTGGCCAAGGCGGCGTGCTCGGACGTCGCGGTCCGGGCCGCTGAGGAAAACCTGCAGCTGCACGGGGGCATCGGCTTCACCTGGGAGTACCCGACGCACCTGTACCTGAAGCGGGCGAAGAGCTCGTCGATCGGGTTCGGCACCGCGGACCGGCACCGGGCCAGTCTGGCTGGGCTCGTGGACCTGCCCGGCCCCCGCCCGTGATCGCGCCGGCCGGCCTCCCCCCACCGCCCGAAGGAGCCCTCCGATGAGATCGGTTGCCGGTGCTGGCGTGGTGGTCACCGGCGGCGGCAGCGGGATCGGCGCCGCCCTGTGCCGCCGGTTCGCGGCCGAGGGCGCCAGGGTTGTGGTCAACGACATCGACGGCGAGGCCGCCGCCGCGGTCGCCGCCGCGTGCGGCGGCACGCCGATCGCCGGCGACGCCGCCAGCGAGGACGGCGTCGCCGCGCTGATCTCCGGCGCCCGCGCCGAACTCGGCGAGATCGACCTGTTCTGCGCCAACGCCGGGATCGCGCGCACCGGCGGGCCCGAGGCCCCGGAGGCGGACTGGGAGGCCTCCTGGCAGGTCAACGTCATGGCGCACGTCCGCGCGGCCAGGCTGCTGGTCGGGCCGTGGCTGGAGCGCGGGAGCGGCCACCTGATCTGCACGGTCTCGGCGGCCGGGCTGCTGACCGTTCCCGGCTCGGCGCCGTACGCGGTCACCAAGCACGGCGCGCTCGCGTTCGCCGAGTGGCTGGCGGTCACGTACGCGCACCGCGGCCTGACCGTTCAGGCGATCTGCCCGCTCGGCGTGCGGACCCCGATGCTCGACCGCAGCAATCCCAGGATCGAGGCGCTGCTCGGCGAGTCGGCGATCCAGCCGGACGCGGTCGCCGACGCGGTGCTGCAGGGCATCGCCGACGGCCGGTTCCTGATCCTGCCGCACCCCGAGGTCGCGGGCATGTACGCGGGCCGGGCCGCCGAGACCGACCGCTGGCTGCGCGGCATGAGCAGGGTGCAGCAGGGCCTGGAAGAACTCGGCTAGGGCCCCGGGAACCGACACGGTTCCACTATGTGGCGGGTTACCGCCGGCTGATCCGAAACTAGCCGTTACCATGCTGCACGATGACAAGGACTCCGAGCTGATCGCCCATGGCAGCCACCGGCCCGAGCGGCACGTCCCCCGAGGCACCGGTCACGGCAGAGCCTGACCAGGAGCCGGTTCCCGCGTGGGCCGCGCCAACTCCGGCAGGCGAGGCGGCCACCGGCATGATCCACCATCTCGAGTTCTGGGTTCCCGACCTCGACCGCGCCGTGGCCAGCTGGGGCTGGCTGCTCGACGAACTGGGCTACAAGCCGTTCGGGGACTGGCCGGGCGGCCGCAGCTGGCGGGCCGGGCACACCTACATCGTCCTCGAGCAGTCCCCGGACCGCACCGCGAGCCGGCACGACCGGCGCCGCCCGGGCCTGAACCACCTCGCGTTCCACGTGGCCGACCAGGAACAGATAGAGAAGCTGGTGGCGGTTGCGCCGAGCAACGGCTGGCGGCTGATGTTCGCCGACCGCCACCCGCACGCCGGGGGCGAGGGCCACTACGCCGCCTACCTGGAGAACGTGGACGGCTTCGAGGCGGAACTGGTCGCGCCGGCCGCCGGCTCACCCCCCGATGCCAGCGGCTGACCCGGCGGCCCGCTTATTCCAGCCGGATCGCCGTTTCGAGCCGCAGGTCCCGCGATGACCGCCCGACGTGCAGCGTGTAGCGACCCGGGGGCCAGACCCAGCCGCCCGTGCCGGAGTCCCAGCGGGCAAAGGCCCTGGCCGGTACCTGGAGCACCACGTCAGCCGGCGCGCCGGGCTGCGCGCTGACCGCGGCGAACGCGGCCAGCGTCCGCGGCGGCCTGGCCGCGCCGCTATCGTCCGCCACCGATGGGGCCGCGAGGTAGGCCTGGACCACCTCGCGCCCGGCCCGGGAGCCGGTGTTGCGCACCGTGACCACGAGGGTGAGATCTTCGCCAGCGGCCGGCTCGGCCGTTGCCGCCCGCAGCGACTCATACGCCCAGGTCGTGTAGCCGAGCCCGTGGCCGAACGGGAACTGCGGCCGGACCCGGGTGGCGTCGTAGCCGCGGTAGCCGATGAGCAGGCCCTCGTCGTAGCTGATCACCCCGTCGCGCGGCACCGCGTGCAGCACCGGGCAGTCCGCCTCGGCGGCCGGCAGCGTGACCGGCAGCCTGCCGCCGGGCTCGGCCCGGCCCAGCAGCACGTCGGCGAGCGCGTCGCCCATGGCCTGGCCGGGCAGCCAGGCATACAGCACGGCCGCGACCTGATCGGCCCACGGCGCCAGCACCGGCATGCCGGCGTTCACCACGACCACGGTCCGGCGGTTCACCGCGGCCACCCGCCGGACCAGCTCGTCCTGCCGGCCGGACAGCGCGAGCGTGCGGCGGTCAAAGCCCTCGCTCTCGGTCATCGGCGGCGACCCGACGACCACGACCGCCGCGTCCGCGCTGCCCGCCGCCCGCTCCGCCTCGGCCAGCATCGCGTCGTCGTCGGCCACTGGCACGATGCCGAGCCGGACCGCGAGCGGGCCTTCGCCGTCGGCGGCCGGCCGGAACTCGAGCCGGATCTCGGCGGGCCGCCCGGCCTGCAGCGCGGCCGTCGCCCGGATCTCGCCGGGGCGGGCCATGGCCTCGACCGGGTCGTCGGGCACCGCGGTCGTTCCGTCCGCGATCACCGTGCCGTCCACGGCGAGCGTGAGGTGACCGATCCCGGCCGCGCCGAGCAGGTGCGGACCGGTGCTGTCCGGCCGGAACGAGGTGATCAGCACGATGCTGCCGCCCAGGCCCCAGCCGATCCCGGGGGGAATCCGGTCCCACCAGGCCAGCGCCGTCGAGGTGCGGTGCTCGGTGGCCAGCAGGCCGCCGTCGCGGTCGCGGAACTCCAGCAGCAGCCCCGGCTCCCCGGTGCCCGGATCGTGCAGTGACCCGGCGTCGGGTTCCGGCACCACCACCCACGTCTGGCATCCGGGGGCCACGGTGACCTCGGCGTGCCCGGCCAGCGCGGCGGCGACCGCGGCGGCCGGGGTGGACACCGCGGCCGGGATCACGACCGCGCTGCCGCCGCCATGGATGGCCGGCCGGATAGCGTTCGGCCCGATCACCGCGACCCGCTCGATGTGGTGCGGGTCAATGGGCAGGGCCTCGTCCTCGTTGCGCAACAGCACAAACCCCGCCGCCGCCGCCCTCCGCAGCAGCGCATGGTCGATGAGGCCCGGCCCGGGATCGTGAGCTGGTCCGGGATCGAGATCTGGAGCGGGATCGTGAGCTGGCCCGGGATCGAAACTTGAATCGGGATCCGTTGGGGCGGCGAAGCCGGCGCCAGCCGCGACGGCCGGCCGGAGGCCGGCCCGAGCGGCCGGCACGCGGGGGGGTCCTGGGGGGTCGTCCCCCCCGGGCAACACAGCTCCGACTCGCGAAGCGAGCCGGAGCAGCCGGATCACCTTGTCGTCGAGCACGTCGGCGGTGACCGCGCCGTCGGCCACCGCGGCCGCCAGCTGGCCGCCCCACGGCCCGTCCGGGCCCGGCATCGCCAGGTCGAGCGCTGCCAGCGCGGTGGCGGCGGTGCTGCGCGCCGCGTGCCAGTCGGATGTGACCACGCCGTCGAAGCCCCACTCGTCCTTGAGCACGTCCCGCAGCAGCGGCGCGTGCTCGGTCATCGGGATCCCGTTGACCTTGTTGTAGGCGGCCATCACCAGCGCCACCCCGGCCTCGCGCACGCACGCCTCGAACGGGACCAGGTACAGCTCCCGCAGCACGTGCTCGGCGATCCGGGCGTCGTAGGTCCAGCGCTCGGTCTCCGAGTCGTTGCCGACGAAGTGCTTGGCGGTCGCGGCGACCCCGGCGCCCTGCACCCCGCGGACGAACGCGACCGCGAGCCGGGCGGTCAGCACCGGGTCTTCGGCGAAGCACTCGAACCCGCGGCCGCCGAGCGGCGTGCGCATCAGGTTGATCGTGGGCGCGAGCAGCACGTCGACGCCCTTGCCCCGCGCCTCCGCGCCCAGTGCGGCGGCGAGCTCGCCGACCAGCTCGGGGTCCCAGGTGGCTCCGAGAGCGGACGGACACGGCAGGCTGGACGAGGGCTCGCGCTCGTCGAGGACCACGCCCCTGACCCCGGCCGGGCCATCCGACATGATCATCGGCCGGAGCCCGAGCCCCTCGGCGCCCTGCGTGCGCCAACTGTCGGCGCCGGTCAGCAGCAGCGCCTTGTCGTGCACGGTGAGATCGGCCAGAAGGCGCAGCGCCGCTTCCGGGCGGGCCCCCGCCCGGCCGGAAGCCCGGCCGGGCGGGATCCGCCCCGTGTTGTGAGTTGTCATCGCCGCGGGTTCAGGAGACCGGCTTGAGGTGCAGTACGGTCTCCTCGAGGTACGGCGAGTTCGTCGACGGGTTCATGAACGGGTTGCTCGCCGACGGCCAGCCGGTGTAGTCCCTGGTCGAGTACTCCCACCAGGCCGCGCCGTACAGCAGCGGGGCGACCGGCACCTGGCTGGTCATGATGTTCTCCAGGCTGGTGATCGCCGCCTGCTGGACCGATGGGCTGTTGCTGCCGGCGAACTCGGCCAGCGCCGTCTGGGTGGCGGCGTTGTCCCAGCGCCCGATGTTGGTCGCGGCCGGCTTGCCGACCGGCGCGGTCAGGGTGGCGTCCAGGTTGCCCTCGTAGATCTGGTACGGCGTCGGGCCCTGGTTGCTCCAGTGAATCGCGGTGTCGAAGTCACCGTCGGTGACGTCGCCCTGCCAGACGGTCGGGTTGCCGATGCCGTCCACGGTCACGCTGAACCCGAGCGCGTTCAGTTGCTTCGCGATGTCCTGCGCGTCGAGGTAGTAGTCGCTGTAGGGGATGGGGTCGGAGATCGAGAAGCTGATCGTCTTGCCGTTCTTGGTCCACTTGCCGCCGACCATGCTCCAGCCGTCGGCCTTGAGAATGGACGTGACCTTGGCCGAGTCGCCCCCGGAGGGGAGGTTGTTGGCCAGTGCCGGGTTCAGCCAGCTGCTGTCCCGGGGCAGCAGCAGCCCGCTGGTCGAGGTTTCCGGCAGCTCGTAGCCGGTCTCGCCCTGGGCGGAAAGCTGCTGTCGGTCGATCCCGTAGCTGATCGCCTGCCGGACCGCCGGGTCGTTCAGCGGCGCCTTGGTCACGTTGAAGAACAGCGAGACCACGTTGTTGGCGGTGAGGTAGGGAGCGCTGCTGGACCAGGTGTGGTTGTCGGGGCTCTTGGCCAGGTAGACGTTCTGCACGTTCGCGATATCGTTGCCCGCCAGGTCGATCTGGCCGCTCGCGAGCGGGTTGACGATGTTGAAGTTCTGGCTGTAGGAGGGGTAGGAGATCTCGGGGACGTGGATCGCGCTCTTGTCCCAGTAGTACGGGTTCTCCTTCAGCGTGAAGCCCTGCGGGGAGAACTTGTCGAGCATGTACGGGCCGGTGCCAACCGGGTTCGGGTCGGCGAACGTGACCGGGTTCACCTTTGACCAGATGTGCTGCGGCACGATGTAGGTCTGGCCGATCAGGAACAGGTTGGCGTACTCCGGCGCGCTGAAGTTCAGCACCGCAGTCGTCGCGTTGGGCGCCGTGGCACTGACCGGGACCGGGGTGCCGTTGGTGTCCAGGCCCGGGTTCGTCCGGATCATGTTGAACGTGAACGCGACGTCGCTGGCGCTGAACGGCTTGCCGTCGTTCCACTTCACGCCCGAGCGGGTGGTGATGGTCAGCGTCCTGCCGCCGTTCGACCAGCTGTATCCGGTTCCGAGGATGTGGAAGGGCGCCTCACTCGGGTTCAGGATGTTCCAGATGAACAGCGGCTCGTTGTACAGGCCTTCCGCGGTCACCCCGCCCGGCCCGCCGGTCGAGGTCGCTGAGTACGGGTTGAACGTGTCGGTCATCGGTGACAGTGGGGTGTCGTCGATGACCAGCGGCTTGCCCATGGCCGACGACGAGGAGGTGCTCGACGGGGAGCTGCTGCTGCAGGCCGCGATCGCGAGGCTCAGGATTACGCCCGCGGCCAGGCTCTTTATGACTGCGTGTCTCATTGCTTAAACTCCGTTGTGCCCGGCCGGCATGTCGCCGGCCTGTTGTTAACGACCGTGTCGGGGTCTGTTGTCAGTCGGGCGGCGCCGGCCGGCCGGGCGCTCCGCCAGTGCCTGCCCGCGTCTGGTGCGTGTGTTCCTGTTCTCGAAGCTCGCCTGGTGTCGGCTACATGGCTGTCAACCCGCCTCCTCTCCCGGACCTGGCGCTGTCGTGCTGGCCGGGCCGCCCTGCCGATCCGCGATCGGGGTGGCCTGCGCGGGGTTCAGGTCGCTGGCGTGCAGCCAGCAGGCGCTCTGGTGCCCGCCGGCCACGTCGAATCCGGGTGGCGCGGCGTCGGCGCAGATCGCCATCGCATGCGGGCAGCGCGGATGGAACCGGCAGCCGGACGGTGGCGTCACCAGGCTGGGCGGCGCGCCGCGGCGGCCAAGGGCTGGCGGCTCCGCGCCGTCAGGCCCGATCCGGTCGGGGTCGGGTGCCGCGCTGAGCAGCAGCTGGGTGTAGGGATGCTCGGGCTGGTCGGTGACCGCCTGGGCCGGCCCGGACTCGACCACCTGCCCGGCGTACATGACCACGATCGTGTCGGCCAGATACCTGGCCGAGGCGATGTCGTGAGTGATGTAGAGGATGGCCAGCCGTTCCTGGTCGCGCAGGTCGCCGAGCAGGTTGAGGATCCCGAGCCGGATCGAGACGTCCAGCATCGAGACCGGCTCGTCGGCCAGCAGCACCCGCGGCCGCACCGCCAGCGCCCTCGCGATCGCCACCCGCTGCCGCTGGCCCCCGGACAGCTCATGCGGGTACTTGGGCAGGAACTGGTCGGCGGGCGTCAGCGCGACCCGCTCGAGCAGGCCGGCGACCGCCTCGTCAAGGCTGGCGCCGCGGTTGACCAGGCCGTGCACCCGCAGCGGCCGCTCCAGGTGGTACCGCACGTCGTGCACGGGATTGAGCGAGGAGAACGGATCCTGCAGCACCAGCTGCACCTGGCGCGCGTACTCGCGGCCGCCGCGGCGCGGCGGCACCGGGCTGCCATCGAGCAGCAGCGTTCCCGAGGTCGGCCTGACCAGCCGGGCGAGCAGCCTGGCCAGCGTGGACTTGCCCGAGCCGCTCTCGCCGACCACCGCGGTGACCTGTGCCTCGGCGAGCGCCAGCGAGACGTCCTCGACGGCGTGCACCACCTTGGCGCCGGTGCCGTCGCCTCCGCCGCGGGCCAGCCGTCGTGCTCCCCACAGCGCCCGGCGGCCTCCGGGCCCGGACCCGCCACCGATCTGTGGGATGGTGCCGTGCACCGGGAAGTGCTTGGTCAGACCCCGCGCCTCCAGCAGCG
>JASHOI010000506.1 GCA_030041195.1 Streptosporangiaceae bacterium
CCGCCGCGCCCCAGCTTCTCGCGGCCGCGCCCGCCGCCGCGGCACCGGCGAACGCCGCGGCCACGCAGGCGACGCAGACCGCGCAGGCCGCGCAGGCCACGAGAGCGCGCCTGGACGCGGCGGTGCAGGCCAGTCAGGCACAGCGCACGTACACGGTCCAGTCCGGGAACACGCTGTCCGGGATCGCCCAGCGGTTCTACGGCCACGCCAGCGACTGGCAGTATCTCTACAAGGTCAACAAGTCCACGATCAGCGACCCGAACCTGATCTTCCCGGGTGAGCAGGTGGCCGTGCCGACCGACCCGCCCGCATCCGTGCTGAACGGCACCTACCGGGCCAAGCACGCCGCGACGAGCGCCAGCAGCTCCAGCACCCAGCTCTCCGCGACCAACACCGCCGACACGACCTCGACCTCGTCGTCGTCGACACAGAGCAGCTCGACCAGCCTCAGCGCTGACGTGCAGCAGGACATCGCGGACGGCAACAACCTGCTGGCCATCGGCCAGTACCTGGTGGAGAACGGTTACTCCGCGGCCGCGGCCGCGGGCGTCGCCTCCTGCATCGACGGCGAGTCGGGCGGGAACCCGGAGTCGATCGGTGACGGCGGGGGTGGCCTGATCGGGTGGACGCCGCTCGGCTCGGCCCAGCCCAACCCGAACATCGTCACCGGCAACGTTGAGCAGGACATGATGACGCAGCTTGGCGACATCCTGTTCTACAACTCCAACGAGATCGGCCAGTCCGCGGTCAGCGAGCTGAACAGCATCAGCGATCCGGTCGCAGCCGCCGATTTCTACTCCCAGAACTTCGAGAAGCCGGCCGTGACGGACAGCGACGTGGTCCCGTCCGTGGCCGAGCAGATCTTCTCGGAGCTGGGCGGCTAAAACAGCGGCCCGCGCAGCCGGCATCAGCCGGGGCCAAGAATCCAGCCCCGGGACATCCCGCCAACCGCTCCCCCTGCGGCTAGCCACCTAGCGGGTGTCCCGGGGCTGGCCGCTTGTTCCGTTTTTCGTTATCTCGCTGACCGCCACCCACCGCTGCTGCGCCGCCGAGACCTCCATGGCGTCGCAGACCGCCTGCACGCCGGCGGCCTCGCGGAAGCCGGGCGCCCATGGCTCGCCGGGCCACCCCTCGAGCAGGTCCGCAACCTGGTTGGCGAAGCTCGCGCCGTAGCCGATCCCCTGGCCGATCGGCCACCATTGCGCCGCATAGGGGTGCGTGGGGTGCTCGGCGCGGATCCGGCGCATCCCGTACAGGCCGGGGTCGTCGCCACCGTCGCCGTACCAGAGCTCGTTCAGCCGCGCGTAGTCGAAGACCAGCGTGCCCCGGCTGCCGTTGAACTCGACCGTGAAGTCACACGGGCGGCGGACCGCCGAGCGGGCCATCTCGACCGTGCCGCGCGCACCGGAGGCGAAGCGGACCAGGGCCGATGACGCGTCGTCGACGGTGACCTGGTGGCTGCCCCCGGCCGGCAGCTCCCGCCTGGAGATGAAGGTCGCGGACTGCGCGCAGACGTCGCTGATCGGCCCGGCGATCCAGCCGGCCATGTCGAGCAGATGGCTGCCGAGGTCGGCGATGGTCGTGCCGCCCATCGCCCGGTCAAACCGCCAGTCGTAGGGCGTCGCCGGGTCGGTGAACTCGTCCGACAGCCAGCGCGCGCGCCACAGCCGGACCTCGCCGATCGCCCCTTCGGCGATCATCCGCCGGATCAGCGCCACCGCGGGCAGCCGCCGGTAGTTGAACCCGACAGCGTTGTGCACGCCGGCCGACTCCACGGCCGCCACCGCGTCCATGGCCTGCGAATACGACGCGGCCAGCGGCTTCTCGCAGAACACCGCCTTGCCGGCCACCGCCGCCGCTTGCGCGATCTTCGCGTGGGTTCCCGGCGGGGTGCAGATGTCCACGACGTCGACGTCGGCTCGCCCGATCAGGGCCCGCCAGTCGGTGGTGTGGTCCGGAACACCGCAGTCGGCGGCCACCCGGGCGACCGCGTCGGCGTCACGCCCGGACATCACGGTGACCACCGGCGTGACCGGCAGGGTGCGCAGCAGCGGCGCCACCCGGTAACCGTGGCAGTGCGCCCTGCCCATCACGCCGTAGCCGACGATCCCGACGCGGAGCACCGGCGGGCCGGAGCTCATGCCGTGGCCCGCGCGCCCGCGCGGGCCAGCGCCGGAATCGCGGCGCTGACCTGCTCCGCGGCCCGCAGCGCGGCAACGGCGTCGTCCGCGGTGGCGCCGGAATACCCGCTGCCTGCGCTGACGGCGGCGGCGAAGCCCTCGGCCTGCCGGAGCAGCGCCTCGAGCTGGGCGCGTTCCCCGTCGGCCGGGTCGAGGAAGTCGCACCGGATCGTCCCGCCGGTGCCGAACACCTCCGCCCGCGCCATGTCCCCGGCCGGATGGTGCCGGCCAAGGGAGATGAAGCCGGCAGCGCCGCCGGACAGCGCCGCGATGATCTGCGCGCTGTCCACGTCGCCGGTGACCTCCGGGTCGCTGATCAGGTCGGCGGCCACCGCCTTGACGTCGCTGATGTCCTGGCCGGTCAGCCACCGCAGCTGGTCGAACTCGTGCACGCCCATGTCGATCGCGATCCCGCCGCTGTGCTCGCGGAACGCGGCCGCCGGCGGCGCTTCGTCCCACTGGTAGCAGGTCACCAGGTGGATCCCGCCCAGCTCGCCGGCTGCGATCCGGTCGCGCGCCGCGCGCAGTGCGGGGACGTACCGCCGCCAGTACGCGACCTGCAGCGGGACGCCGGCGGCCGCCGCGGTCCGCGCCGCGGCACTCGCCTGCGTGGAACTAAGCCCACACGGCTTTTCGCACAGGATCGGCAGGCCGCGCGCGGCCACCTCGCCGATGAGCCGGACGTGCTGGTCGCTGGGGGCAGCGATGAGAACCCCGTCGAGCTCGGAGCGGTCCAGCATCTCCGCCACGGTCGGGTGCAGCGGCAGACCCGCGTCCGCCAGGCCGGCCCTGGCCTGCGCCGACGGCTCCGCCACCGCCGCGACCGCGACCAGCCCGGAGCCGGCGATCGCCCGCAGGTGGGTGCGGCCCATGCGGCCGGCGCCCACCAGGCCCAGCCGGAACGCGGCCACGTCACAGCCCCCGCGCGGACAGGTACCCACGGTTGTCGCGCTGGTCCTGTGCGGCCCGGGCGAAGCGCTCGGCGGTGCGCGGGAAGATGTCCTGCTCGACCACCAGCCAGCCCTGGAATCCGATGCGGTGCAGGCCGTCGAGGATGGCCTGCACGTCGAGGTCGCCGCGGCCGAGCGCGCAGAACGCCTCGCGTGACCAGATGTCCGTCGCCGGGCCCCCGTCCGCGATGATGCTCTGCATCACCGAACGGGTCCCGTCCTTGAGGTGCACGTGGTTGATCCGCGCGCTCCAGTCGTTCAGCGCGGCCAGCGGGTCGCCGCCGCCCATCATCATGTGCCCGGTTTCCAGGCACAGCCCGATGTCGGACACCTCGAGCACGCGCTCGATCTCCCAGGGCGCCTCGACGTTGGTCCCGGTCTCCGGGTGGAACGTGGGCTCGTAGCCGCGGTCGCGGCAGCGGGCCACCACCGTGGCCAGACCCTGGCCGAACCGCTGCCACTGTGCGGCGTCCAGGCCGGCGCTCGGATCCGTGGCCGACCGTCCGGGCCGGCTCCGGCGCGCGTCGTTGCCGTTGTCGGCGAGCGTGGGCCGCGGCGGCGGGCCCGCCAGGTACGGCCGGACGGCGTCGAACGTGTCGAGCAGCGCGTCCAGCTCGGGCAGCATCCGCTCGAGCGCGTCGTGGTCGGCGTACGGCAGCTCCAGGTACCCGCCCGCCAGGCCGAGCGCACGCTCCGCGAGCAGCTCGCCCAGCTTTCCCCCGCTGCCGAGGTAGCCGACGGGCCCGAGGTCGATGCCGGCGTAACCGGCGTCGGCCACCTGGTCCAGCACGCTCAGCCCGTCCGGGACGTTCGGGTCATGGCCCACCGTGACCTCGAACGCGCCGTAGCTGACCGGCGCGTTCGCGACGCTGATGGCTGTGCCGCCGGCCGTCCTTGAATCGCTCACTCGTGCTCCTCCTGATCGGTCCCGCCCGCGCCGAGGCGGGTCGGGTGATCGACCGGCCCTCCCCGGCGGTGGCTTTCGATGATCGCCCGGCACAGCGCGATGTCCCTGAGTCCATCGAGACCCGAGGTGACCGGCTCGGTCCGGTTGACGACGCAGTCGTGGAACGCGACGAGCTCGCGCTTGAACGCGCTCTCGTAGGAGACGGTCTCCTCGGTGCGCCAGGACCTCGCCGTCCCCGAGTCCCCGCCCTCGATCTCCAGCAGCGTCGGCTCGCTGCGCAGGAACGGCGAGGGGAAGGCCAGCCGCACCCGCGCGTCGGGCCCGTACAGCGCGAACTCCATCTGGTAGCGCGCGATGCCGGGCAGGTCGATCCAGTGGATGGCCACCGGGAGGTCGCCGAACCGCAGCATCGCGGTCAGGCTGTTGTCGCGCAGGTCCACGTAGTCGAGCCGGTCCGGCTCGCCAAGCAGGCCGCGGACGGTGTTCAGCTCGTGCACCAGGGTGTCGAGCAGCACCATGTGGTAGGTACGGCGCTCGAACTCGCTGGCGTCGCCGAGCGCGGCGGTGATGCTGGCCTCGGCGTTCGCGCGCAAGAGACCGGCCACGCCGGCCGGCGGCGGCACCGCCGGCAGCAGCCGGTAATGCTCGATGTACGGGCGGAACGGCGACTCGAACGTGGTGACCCGGAAAAGCCGCGGCTCCGTGACCTCGCCCACCTGTTTCTGGAACCGCGCATAGGCGGGGTCGTAGCGCTTCGGGTACGCGACCATGAGCGTGACCGCGGCCCGCCGCGCGGCGTCGACCATCGCCTGCCCCTCTTGCACCGAGAAGCACATCGGCTTCTCCACCAGCACGTGCATCCCCGCTTGCGCCGCGGCCACCGCGACCGGGGCGTGGCTGCCCGAGGTCAGCACCAGCACCGCGTCCAGCGGCTGGCGCAGCAGGTCCCGCCAGTCGGTGAACACCGCGGGCACGCGGTACCGCTCGGCGCAGGCCCTGGCGCTGGCGGGGACGATGTCGCACACCGCCGCGACCTCGTAGGAATCGGCCAGCTCGCCCAGGTAGTGCAGGTGCATCACCTGGGCGATCACCCCGGTGCCCACCACGCCCACCCGCAGCCGCTTGGTCACACAGCCACCTCCCTGGATGCGTCGATCGCGGCCCGCAGCAGCCGTGCGGCCTCGGGCACGCCCACCTCGGGGGGCGTGAACGGATCCTCGTGCTCGATCGAGATGACCTGGGCGCGGGAGCCGGCCATCGCCCGGAGCAGCCCGGTCCACCAGGTCAGATCATGCCCGCGCCCCGGGATCGCAAATGTCCACGGCATCTGCTCGGCCGGGCGCGGCCACCGCCGGTCAAGCAGGCCGTTGAGCGCCAGGCTCTCCGGGTGGAACACGGTGTCCTTGCCGTGCGCGTGCCCCACCAGCCTGCCGAGCCGGGCCGCCACCTTGTGCCCGTCCATGCCCATCCAGAAAAAATGACTGGGGTCCAGGTTGGCGGCGAGCGACGGCCCGAGCGCCGCAACCCGCTCAAAGGTCTCGACGTTGAACGCCGACGTCCCGGGGTGGATCTCCAGGCAGACGAGGAGATCCGGGCTTTCCGCCCGGGCGAACGCGGCGAGCCCGGCCCAGTAGGGCTCGATCTGCCGCTCCCACTGCCTCTCGTACACGTTCTCCAGGTACGGCAGCCAGCCACCGGCGCCGAAGTGCGGTACCCGGTCGCCCGGCGCGGCCGCCGGGCACCCGGCCATGGCCACGACCCGGTCCGCGCCGAGCAGCACCGCCAGCCGGATCGCGTTGCGCAGGTCCTGGTCATGCTGGCGGGCCAGGTTCCCGTCGGGGTGCAGCGGGTTGCCCCACGCGTTCAGCGCGCCGAGCCGCAGGCCGTGGCGCCGGATCTGCTCCAGCCACGACTCCCTGGCCGGCCGGCTGGCCAGCAGCGCCGCCACGTCGCAGTGCGGGTGCGGCGCGTATCCGCCCGCACCGACCTCGATGTCGGTGACCTCGGGTGCCTGCCGGCGCAGCCAGGCGAGCACGTCGTCGAGCGGCCGGTCAAGGAAGGCTTCGAGCACCACGCCGATTCTCGGAGTGCTGTCTTCCGCCATGTCCCCTTCATCCCTGTCGTCGCCGCGGCGGCGCAACGCCGGCGCCGTCGCCCGAGAGCCTATTGTGGGAATAGTAGTATGTCTTGACAATTGCTTGTCAGAGCCTAAGCATGGTGTGAGCCTAAGGGCCGCACGGCTGCTTCCTGGGCGCCTGCCGGCCCCTGCGAATATCGCTCGTCTTGGGTGCGCAGAGACTGGAGGTAGGCCAGTGGCAAGCAGTGAGGCAGCGGCAGGGCCGCTGCGGACCGGGGGCGCCGAGTCCACGCGCCTGTTCGTCCGGCAGACCTCCGGTCTGGTCCGTGACCTGGGGATCCCAGCCGCGACTGGGATCTCGCTGGCGTCGGTGGCGGTCGTCAACACGTTCATCAACTTCAACGCGGGGCTGACCGACTTCGCGAAGGCCGACATGTACCTGCCGCTGGTGGCCGCGGCGGTGATCTGGCTGGTCGCGATGTTTGCCTACCGCTACCTGCTCCGGGCGGTGCCGCGGGCCGGCGGAGAGTACGTCTACCTGTCCCGGATCGTGTCGCCAGCGGTCGGGGCCATGGCCGGGCTGGGGATAGCGGTCGTCTTCACCTACATCCTGTCCACCAACGCGCACTTCGCCGCGCAGTTCACGCCGTTCATGCTGACCGGCTTCGGCCTGGTGTTCCACAGCACGGCCGTCGCGAACGCCGGCAATCACCTGACCAGCAACTGGGCGGTCGCGTGGCTGAGCATCGTCGTGATGCTGATCGTCGCGGCGATGTCGCTGTTCCGGGTGAAGATCGTGGCCCGCATCATCTTCTGGCTCATCGTCTTGCAGGTGGTCGCGTTCGTCGTCCTCATCGGCGTCCTGGCGGGCAGCTCGCACGCCTCGTTCGTGTCGGCGTTCGGGAGTTACAGCCACAACCCGGCCGCGTACCAGGCGACGATCGCGGCCGCGCACACGAACGGCGTGGTCTTCGGCACCTCGATCGCGTCGGCGATAGCGATCATCCCGTTCATGGTCCTCAACTACAACGGAGTCCTGTACTCCTACTACGTCGGCGGCGAGCTCCGCCGGCCGGGCAAGACGTACCTGTACGCCTCGGCGATCAGCATTGGCCTGCTCGTCGTGCTCTGGGTCGGTGTCTGGGCCCTGCTGCGCGCTCGGATGGGCCTGACCTTCATGCAGGCGCAGGCAAACCTCGGCGTGGTCAATCCGACGGCGTACGCGAAGATCACGAGCCTGAGCTCGGTCTCGGGCGGGCTGGGCTACGGCATGATCCTGACCAGCAACCCGATCGCCAGGCTCTTGTTCGCGACCGCGGTGCCGCTGGCCGAGATCGCGGTCAACCTGGCGTTCCTGACCGTCACCACCCGCGTCCTGTTCGCGCAGGCCTTTGACCGGCTGCTGCCGATCGGCGTGGCCAAGGTCGGCGACCGGAACCACGCACCGAACGTCGCCATCGGCATCGTGCTGATCATCGGCTGCGCGTTCTGCTTCCTGACCAGCCTGGTCAATCTCGGCAACATCGTGGCCCTGCAGAGCCTGTTCTTCGCGCTGATCCTGCTGGCCGGGGGCATCGCCGCGCTGTTCCTGCCGATCCGGCGGCCCGAGCTGATCGAGCTGCCCGGAGCCAGCGACGACGCGCGCCGTACCTTCCTGCGCAAGGTCGCGTGGGTCGGCGGAGCCACCACGGTGCTCGCGCTGTTCACCGTGTACCTGCTCATCGCGCATTCCAACGTCTACGGCAAGTTCAGCTGGGAGTCGATCCTCACGCTGGTGATCGTGCTCGGTGCCGGGCCGGTGATTTACGCGGTCGCCCGCTCGATCCGGCGGCAGCGGAACTCGCTTGACCTGAGCCTGGCGATGCACGAGCTCCCGCCGGAGTAGCCGATGTTCGGATCCCGCCGGCAACGCGGAAAGCAGGCGCGCGCACTGCGCATTTACTTCGCCACCGACCTCCATGGCTCGGACGTGTGCTTCCGCAAGTTCCTGGCCGCGGCCAAGGTCTACGAGGCCGACGTCATCATCCTGGGCGGGGACTTCGCGGGGAAGGGGCTCGTCCCCGTCCTTTCCCAGAACGGGTCGCTGACCGCCGAGGTGCGCGGCGAGAGGGTCACCGTGCCGCAGGCGGAGTGGGACCGGCTGGAAGCCGAGGTCAACCGGGCCGGGTTTTACCCGGTGCGGATGGACGCCGGCCAGCTTGCCGTCCTGAACGACGACCCCGAGGCCCTGGACCGGCTGTTCCGCGCCGAGATCGCGGCCCGGATGCAGCGGTGGTGCGACCTGGCCGCGGAGCGCCTCGACCCCCGGGTGCGGTGCATCATCACTCCGGGCAACGACGATCCGGTTGAGGCCGACCCGGTGCTGGCGGCGCATCCCCGGGTGGAGTGCCCCGAGCTCGAGCTGTGCGACCTCGGGCCGGTCAGCATGGCCAGCCTCGGCGTCGTGCCGTACACACCCTGGGACACCGAGCGGGAGTGCTCGGAGGAAGAGCTGGGCAAGCAGATCAGCCAGATGCTGGACCAGCTTCCCGAGGGCAGGAACGCGATCCTCAACGTGCACTGCCCGCCGTACGCGTCCGGGCTCGACGACGCCCCCGAACTCGACGCCACGCTGAAGCCGGTGATCCGCGGCGGCCGGCCGAGCATCGTTCCGGTGGGCAGCCACGCGGTGCGCGAGGCCATCAAGCGCTACCAGCCGGTGGTCGGGCTGCACGGCCATATCCACGAGTCACGAGGAGCCCAGAAGATCGGCCGGACGCTGTGCGTCAATCCCGGCAGCGACTACTCCTCGGGCGTGCTGCGCGGCGCGGTGGTGGACATCGCCGAGGACGGGACGTGCCTGGACTTCCTGCTCACGACCGGATAGGCGGCATGGGCACTGGACCGCTGGCCGAACCGGGGCCGATTGCACTGGACGTGCTGACCATGGGCCGGATCGGCGTCGATATCTACCCGCTGCAGGTAGGTGTCGGGCTGGAGGACGTGACCACGTTCGGGAAGTACCTGGGCGGAACCGCGACCAACGTCGCGGTGGCGGCGGCCCGGCTCGGCCGCGGCGCCGCGGTCATCAGCCGGACCGGCCGGGACCCGTTCGGCCGCTTCGTGCACCAGGCGCTGCGCGGCTACGGCGTCGACGACCGGTTCGTCGCCGACGTGCCCGCGCTGCCGACCCCGGTCACGTTCTGCGAGATCTTCCCGCCCGACGACTTCCCGATCTACTTCTACCGGTACCCGAAAGCGCCGGACCTGGAAATCCGGGCGGACGAGCTGGACTATGACGCCATCCGCCGGGCCGGTGTGTTCTGGGTCACCGCGACCGGCCTGTCCGCCGAGCCCAGCCGCTCGGCGACGCTCGCCGCGCTGCAGGCGCGCGGCCGGGCCGGGATCACCGTGCTTGACCTCGACTACCGGCCGCCGTTCTGGCCCTGCCTGCAGGAGGCCCGCCGGCATGTGCGCCCCGCGCTCGGCCACGTCACCGTCGCGGTCGGCAACCTCGACGAGTGCGACATGGCGGTGGCCGAACGCGACCCCCGGCGGGCCGCGCGGGCGCTGCTCGGGCACGGCGCCAGCCTGGCCGTCGTCAAGCAGGGGCCGCTGGGCGTGCTGGCCATGGACGAGAACGGCGAGGTCGAGACGCCGCCGGTCCCGGTGCAGGTGGTGAACGGGCTCGGGGCCGGGGACGCGTTCGGGGGCGCGCTGTGCCACGGCCTGCTGGCCGGCTGGGACACCGCCGCCGTCATGCGGTTCGCCAATGCCGCCGGCGCGATCGTCGCCTCCCGGATCGCCTGCTCCGACGCGATGCCCACCGCCGACGAGGTGGCGGCCCTGATGGCGCGGACCAGCGATGTTCGCTGAGCGGATCGCCGAGGTCATCGAGACCCGGGTGCACCGGCCCGAGCAGATAGCCGAGGCAGCGGCGTCCCGGGCCCGCGCCCCGTCGGTCGTCGGCCGCCGCGGCCGCCAGGTCATCGTGGCGGCCGATCACCCGGCCCGGGGGACGCTGCGGGCCGGGCGGGAACGGCTCGCGATGGCGGACCGGGCCGACCTGCTCGAACGGCTGTGCATCGCGCTGGACCGGCCCGGCGTCGGGGGCGTGCTCGGCTCCGCCGATGTGCTGGAGGACCTGCTGCTGCTCGGCGCGCTGGAGGCCAAGGTCGTCATCGGCTCGATGAACCGGGGCGGCCTGGCCGAGACCGTCTTCGAGATGGACGACCGGTTCACCGGATATGACGCGGCGGCGATATCGCGGATGGGATTCGACGGCGGCAAGATGCTGCTCCGGATCGACCCCGACGACCCGGCGACGGCGGCCACGATGGAGGCGTGCGCCCACGCCGTGTCCGACCTGGCCGGGCGCAGGCTCATGGCCATGGTCGAGCCGTTCATCGCGCACCGGGTCGACGGCCACGTACGCAACGACCTGTCGCCCGAGGCCATGATCCTGGCCGTCACCATCGCCTCCGGGCTGGGCACGACGTCGGCCTACACCTGGCTCAAGGTTCCGGTCGTGAAGGACATGGAACGGGTGATGGCCGCCTCGACCCTGCCCGCGCTGCTGCTCGGGGGCGAGGTTCCCGAGGATCCCGAGGCCGCGTTCGCTGGCTGGCGGAAAGCCCTGCGGCTGCCGAACGTCAAGGGCCTGCTGGCCGGGCGGTCCCTGCTGTACCCGGCCGACGGCGACGTCGCCGCCGCCGTCGATACCGCGGTCAGCCTGCTCTGAGCGGCAGCAGGCCGACGCCCGCCGCGGCCGGCTCGGCGCGGTGCAGGCTGGTCGTGAACGCGTAGCGGGACGCCCGGTAGAGGTGCTGCCCGAACTCGACGGGACGGCCGGTGTCGTCGTAGGCGATCCGCTCCATGGTCAGCAGCGCGGCGCCGCGGGTCTCGCCCAGGGTGCGCGCCTCCGCCGCGGACGCGTTCTTGGCGCTCATCCGCTGGGTCGCCGACGACAGCCGGATCCCCGACGCCCGGAGCAGTTCGTACAGGCCGTGCTGCTCGAGCATCTCGATGCTCAGGTGCACGAGCGCGGCGGGCAGGAAGTTGTGCATCAACGCGATCGGCTCGCCGTCGGCCATCCGGATTCGCTGCAGCGAGTTCACCAGCGCGCGCTCGGGCAGCTGCAGCGCCTCGGCGACCCGGTCGCTGGCGTGGACGACCTCGTTCCGGATGACCTGCGTGGCCGGGGCCCGGCCCGCGGCCGCGAGGTCGTCATAGAGGCTGGTCAGCTCCACATCGCGGTCGATGCTCTGGTTGGCGACCTGCGTCCCGGCGCCGCGCTTCCGGACCACCAGGCCCTTGTTCGACAGGTACAAGAACGCGGCACGCACGGTGGGACGCGACATGCCCAGCCGCTCGGCCAGCTGCACCTCGTTCTCCAGCCGCGAGCCCACCTTGAGCGCGCCGGATCTGATCGCCGCCTCGTAGTGCTGAGCGAGCTGGAAGTACAGCGGCACCGGGCTGGTCCGGTCGATGCTGATCGTGCCGAGCGTGCCGGTCTCCGGATCCGGTGCCACGCCCGCCATACAGCCCTCCATCGGTGTCACAGGATGCCCAAAGCTGTCCTGTGTTCGGCAAGTACTCAGGACCGTTTGTTTGAACATATTGTTGATTGCGGAGCTAGTCCAGTATAGGGGCGCCGGCTGCATCGCGGGGCGCCAGGCCCCGATCGCCGGCGGAAACGCATCCATTGCGGTCGCGGCCTGCGCTGTCCGGCCGACCCGGTACCGGCCGCGCACCCTGCAGGGTGCGGCACCCGACCTCAGACACTTGTCCCGACATTCTGACACTCTCTTGACAGGTCATGAGGTCCGGGGAAGGCTTGATCAGCGCGCGCCAGGCCACAGCCGTCATCGAGCCGTTCAGGGTAAAGAGGGTCGACAACCGTGCCGTCACCGACCTCGGGACCGATGCCGTCATCCGCTCGGCTGCCGTCGCCCCGGGGCGCGTCGGGTCGGCTGCACCGGCCGGCCGGCACGTCGCCGGGCGGCCCGTTCGCGACCGAGCTGACCCCGGAGGCGTGCGGCTGGGCCTATTCGTCGCTGCGCGTGCTGGAGCTGAGGCCGGGGGCCGAGGCAACGTTCCGGACCGGGCCGGACGAGATGCTGGTGCTGCCGCTGTCCGGCGGCGCCGCGGTGGCCGTTGACGGCGAGCAGTTCACGCTCGCCGGCCGGGCCGGCGTGTTCGGCCGGGTCACCGACTTCGCCTACCTGCCCATCGATGCGGTGGTCACCGTGCGCAGCCCGGCAGGCGGCCGGTTCGCGCTGCCGGGTGCGCGGGCGGGACGCCGGCTGCCGCCGCGGTACGGGCCGGCGGAGCAGGTGCCGGTGGAGATCAGGGGCAGCGGGCAGGCCAGCCGCCAGGTCAACAACTTCTGCTCGCCCGAGGCGTTCGAGACCGACCGGCTGGTCTCGGTGGAGGTGCTGACCCCGGCCGGCAACTGGTCGTCCTATCCGCCGCACAAGCACGACCAGGCACGGCCCGGCGAGGCGGTGCTCGAGGAGATCTACTACTTCGAGGTCGGCCCGGGGCCGGGCGGAACGGGCAGCCCCGGGCTCGGCTACCAGCGGGTCTACTCGACCGACCCGGACCGGCCGATCGACGTGCTGGCCGAGGTGCGCGGCGGCGACGTCGTGCTGGTGCCGCACGGCTACCACGGCCCGTCGATGGCCGCACCCGGGTACGACCTGTACTACCTGAACGTGCTCGCCGGGCCGGCTGAGCAGCGGACGATGGCGTTCTGCGACGATCCCGCGCACGCCTGGATCCGGCAGAGCTGGGCCGCGCAGCAGGTGGACCCGCGGCTGCCGATGTCAGCGGCCGACGGCGACGAGGAGATGATGTGAGGCTCACCGTCGGGCAGGCGCTGGTCAGGTTCCTCATCGCGCAGCACAGCGAGCGCGACGGCGTCCGGCGGCGGTTCTTCGCCGGCTGCTGGGGCATCTTCGGGCACGGCAACGTGGCCGGCCTGGGCGAGGCGCTGCTGGAGGCCAGCGGGGAGCTGCGCTACTACCAGGGCCGCAACGAGCAGGCGATGGTGCACGCCGCGGTGGGCTATGCGCGGATGAAGGACCGGCTGCAGGCGTTCGCCTGCACGTCGTCGATCGGGCCCGGTGCCACGAACATGGTCACCGGCGCGGCGCTGGCCACGGTGAACCGGATCCCGGTGCTGTTGCTGCCCGGCGACGTGTTCGCCACCAGGGTGGCCGGGCCGCTGCTGCAGGAACTCGAGGATCCGCGCACCCTGGACGTGTCGGTGAACGACTGCCTGCGCCCGGTGTCGCGGTACTTCGACCGGATCTGGCGTCCCGAGCAGCTTCCCGCCGCCCTGCTGCAGGCCATGCGGGTGCTGACCGACCCGGCCGAGACCGGGGCGGTCACGATCGCGCTGCCCCAGGACACCGCCGCCGAGGCGCACGACTGGCCGGAGGAGCTGTTCGCCGGCCGGGTCTGGCGGATCGGCCGGCCGCGCCCGGAGCCGCAGGCGCTGGCCGAGGCGGCACACGTGATCCGCCGGTCGCGGCGACCGCTGCTGGTGGCCGGCGGCGGCGTGCACTACAGCGACGCCACCGGGGCGCTGCGCGCGTTCGCCGAGCAGACCGGCATCCCGGTTGCCGAGACCCAGGCCGGCAAGGGCGCGCTGCCCTGCGACCACCCGGCGGCGCTCGGCGGGATCGGCGCCACCGGGACCGCGGCGGCCAACGCCACCGCGCGCGAGGCGGACCTCGTCATCGGTGCCGGCACCCGGTGGACCGACTTCACCACGGCGTCCAACAGCCTGTTCCCGCCCGGCGCCGGCTACATCAGCGTGAACGTGGCCGGGTTCGACGCGGCGAAACGTTCCGGCCACTCGGTCATATCCGACGCGCGGGCGGCATTTGAGGACCTCGCCGCCGCATTGCCGGGATGGGAGGTGGATCCGGCGTACCGCGGGCAGGTGCGCGAGCGCGCCGCGGCCTGGGACGCGGTCGTTGAGCGGGCCTACCACCTCGGCCACGGGCCGCTGCCCGCGCAGTCTGAGGTGATCGGGGCGGTCAACGACGCCAGCGGGCCGCGCGACGTCGTCGTCTGCGCGGCCGGCAGCATGCCCGGTGACCTGCACAAGCTGTGGCGGACCCGGGATCCCAAGGGCTACCACGTGGAGTACGGCTACTCCTGCATGGGCTACGAGATCGCCGGCGGGCTGGGCGTGAAGATGGCCGCGCCCGACCGCGAGGTGTACGTCATGGTCGGCGACGGGTCGTATCTCATGCTCAGCTCCGAGCTGGTCACCGCGGTGCAGGAGGGCATCAAGCTCATCGTGGTCCTGGTGCAGAACCACGGGTTCGGTTCCATCGGCGCGCTGTCCCGGTCGGTCGGGGCCCAGGGGTTCGGCACCAGATACCGCTACCGGGACCCGCGCTCGGGCCGGCTCGACGGGGAGTTCCTGCCGGTGGACCTGGCGGCCAACGCGGCCAGCCTCGGCGCCAGCGTGCTGCGCGCCGGTTCGATCCCGGAGCTCAGCGCCGCCCTGGCGGCCGCGCGGGAGGCCGACCGCACTACGGTCATTCACGTGGAAACCGACCCTTCGGTGCCGGCCCCGGACTCGGGGGCGTGGTGGGACGTGCCGGTGGCCGAGGTCTCGGCCCTCGACTCGGCCCGCGACGCCAGGGCGAGGTACGAGGTCGCCGTGCGCTCGCAGCACCCGCCGCTCCGCCCCGCGCCACCCGTTGACTGAGCCGCAGCGCACCACCTTCACCCGGGTGGCCTTTGCCTCGGCCCTGGTCGCGCTCGCGCTGATCGGCGCGATCGACGCGGGGTACGGGCCGCTGCTGCGGCCGATCACGCACCGGTTCGGCGTGTCGCTCCCGGTCGCCGGAACGCTGATCAGCATCAACTTCGCCGGGGCGCTGACCGGCGTGCTATGCGCGCTGGCCGGCTTCCGGAACGCGCCGCGCCGCCCCATCGCGACGTTCGCGCTCGGGATGCTCGGCCTGGGCTGCCTGGCGATCGCCGTGGCCCGGGCGTGGCCGGCGCTGACCGTCGGCGTGTTCCTGACCGGCGCCGGGTACGGGGCGACGGACTTCAGCATCAACCAGCTCGGGTCCATGACCAGCGCCCGTGGCCGGGCGGCGCGGCTGACGCTGCTCAACGCGGCGTTCGGCGCCGGGGCCGTGCTCGGGCCGGTGGCCGTCGGCGCTTTCGGCGTGCGGGTCCTGAGCCTGGGCTTCGCGGTGGCGGCGGCGGGCGCCTG
>JASHOI010000052.1 GCA_030041195.1 Streptosporangiaceae bacterium
TGCCGCAGCAGATCCGCCGCGGCCGCGAGCGGCTCGCCGGGCAGAGCCGTCCCGGCCGGGCCGAGCAGGGACAGCCGGGGGCCGCAGACCGGGCAGCAGGTCGGCTGGGCGTGGAAGCGCCGGTCGGCGGGATCGTGGTACTCCGCGGCGCACGGCTCGCACATCGTGAACGGGGCCATCGTGGTGCGCGCCCGGTCGTAGGGAACGTCGCGGACGATCGTGAACCGTGGCCCGCAGTTGGTGCAGTTGATGAACGGGTAGCCGAACCGCCGGTCGCCGGGGTCGGCGAGCTCGGCCAGACAGTCGGCGCAGGTCGCGGTGTCGGCGGAGACGAGCGTCCGGCGCTGCGAGCCGGGCTGACTGGCCGCGATCGCGAACGACGCGGTACCGTCCGGCCGCAGCGCCGCCGTGGTGATCCGCTCGATCCTGGCCAGCGGAGGCGCGTCGCGCGCCAGCGCGGCCAGGAACTCCTCGACCGCCGCCGGATCCCCCTCGACCTCGGCGAACACCCCGTCGGCGTCGTTGCCGACCAGGCCGCCGAGCCCGAGGCTGGTGGCCAGCGAGTACACGAACGGGCGGAAGCCGACCCCCTGCACGACTCCCTCGACCCGGACCGCGGTCCGAACCCTCTCGCTCATCGTGTTCCCCCGCGCGGTCCGGTTCAGCCCGCCGCCGACCTGCCGGAGACCGGCTCGGCGATCAGCAGGTGGTCACCGGAGGCCAGGACCGGGTCGTCGCCGACGCCGAGCACGACTTTGCCACCACGCACCATGCCGAGCACGAGCCCGGCCGCCTGCTCGGCACGTACCGCGCTGAGCCTCTTGCCGATCGCGTCGCCGCCCGCCTCGATCTCGGTGAGTGCGTGCCGGTCCGACTCAACCAGGTGGGCGAGCAGTTCGCCAGCATGCGGCGCCTCCAGGCTCATCGCCAGCGTGTGCGCGACCAGGCCCTCGGTCGAGATGGTCTGCTCGACGCCCAGGTCGCGCAGGGCCTCGCGGACCGACGCCGACCGGACCAGCGCGACCATCGGCAGGTGCGGCGCCTGCTTGCGCAGCAGCACGGCGCTGACCAGCACGTCACCGTCGGTCGTCCCGGTGATCAGCGCCTGCTGCGCCTCCGCGGGCCTGGCCGACCGGATCGCCGACTCGTGGGTCGGGTCGCCACGGATCACGTGCACTTCGCCGCGGATGTGCGCCGGGTCCACGTCGGCGACCAGGACGACCGGGTCCCCGACCTTGACCAGCTCGTCGAGGATCGCGGGCACCGCCGCGTCCATGCCGACCACGAGCCGGTAGCCACTCTCCGGGAATCGGTGTCCCATCGCGAGCACCCTCCGTATTCCGGCCGCCGCGGCGGCACCGGTCACCAGCGCGAAAACCGAGGCAAGCATCGGGATCGTGGTCAGCATGACCAGCGAAGCGACCACCCGGCCGGACGCGTTATGCGGTGTCACGTCACCGTAGCCCACCGTCGTCGCAGTCGTGATCGCCCAGTAAAGGCCCGTCGTGAACGGAAGTTGCTGCGTGGCAGCGAACACGGCACCGCCGATCACGGTGCACCCGACGGCCCCGGCCAGCAGCAGCACGATGTTCCGGCGGTGGCGAGCGCCCAAGATACGAGCGAGAAGCGCGATCATGACCGATATCGTCCCGCAAGCGGGCCTTTCGAGGGGCCGTTACGCGTCGTCCGCTGGCCGACCCGGCACCCGAGCCCTGGCAAGGGCGCGTGCCCCGGGCATCGATGTACCGGAAGGCCTGTTCTATGCGGCCCATCGGTACATCGATAACTAGACCGGGCGCTGGGAGGTGGCGGGGCCGCTGGGGGGTGCCGGGGTGGCGGGGCCGCTGGGAGGTGCCGGGGCGGCCGGGCCGCTGGGAGGTGCCGGGGTGGCGGGGCCGCTGGGCGCGGGGGTCAGGGCTGCTGGCGGGGGACGCACGCGAACAGGTCGTCTTCGGGGACCGGCGCGCCGGTCCGGTCCATGGCCCTGATGAAGCTCTCCTGGCCGAACACCTGCTCGCCGATCTCCGGCGGGACCTTGCTGAACCAGGACTCGCGGATCTGGCTGGCGTGCGACTGCAGCGCCGCGCGCTTGCGGTCGAGGACGCTGCGGATGTCCACGTTGGTGGTGATCAGCTGCTCGCGCTCCTCTATCTGGCGCCGCGTGTCCTCGTCGATCTCGCGTATGTCGGGGACCTGCACGCCCTGCTCGCGCAGCGCGTCCCACAGCTTGCGCCAGCTGCTGCGGCGCATCGCGGTCAGGTAGAGCTTGTCCGGGATCCCGGTGGCCGCGACCGCGGCCTGCGCACACCGGCTGGCGTGCAGGTGATCGGGATGCTGGTAGGCGCCCTTGTCGTCGTAAGTGATCACGACCTGGGGCCGGTACCGCTCGATCAGGGCGCCGATGCGCGCCGCGACCTCGTCCTGCGGGACGTTGCAGAACGCGTCCGGCCGGTTCTTGTAATCCCAGTCCGGCATGCCCGAGTCGTGGTAGCCGAGCAGCTCGAGATCGGTGACCGCCAGCTGTTTGCACGCCTCCCGGAGCTCGGCGAGCCTGATCTGCGCCACGGCCTGCTCGTCGTGGCCGTTCTCGCCGGGCTTGACGCCGTCCGGCGTGTCGCCGAACTCGCCGTTGGTGCAGGTCACGACCACGGTCCGGACTCCGGCGTCGGCATATTTGGCGAGCACGCCGCCGGTGCTCGATGACTCGTCGTCGGGGTGCGCGTGAACGGCCATGAGGGTGAGCTGGGGGTGAGTGACTGTCTCCGCCATGACCTTAAGCCTGCCTGATCGTCGGGAGTCGCCGCGCCACCGGGGTTGCGGCGGAGTGATCTTATGGGTACATGACCGGGCTATCGCCGTCCGAGCAGGCGGCCGCGCGCAGCCGGCTCGCGGCGGAGCGCGAGCAAACCGCCGCGAGGCTCGCGGCCTTGCAGCGCGACCTCGAGAGCATCATCGCGTCCACCGCGTCCGCGGCAGGCGCCGATGACGAGCACGACCCGGAGGGCTCGTCCACCGCGTTCGACCGCCAGCACGTGGCCGCGCTGCTGAGCCAGGCGGAAGAGCGGCTCGCCGCGATCGCCGCGGCCGGGCGGCGGCTGGACGACGGCAGCTACGGCCGGTGCGAGCGGTGCGGCCGGGCCAT
>JASHOI010000507.1 GCA_030041195.1 Streptosporangiaceae bacterium
GCCCGGGTGGCGACAGGGTACTGAGCGAGGCGCCGGTCGCCGAGGCCACCGACTGACCCCGCGCCCCCGCTCCCTCGTGCCCCGCGCGCCACCGTCAAGATCAAAGATCTAGGAGGATCCCGCGCGGCATGTGCTCGCAGCGAAATAACCCGTTGCTTTCTGTTGTAGCGTCCTGGCGCATGGTATGCACGGCGCGCGGAGCGCTTTGGCTCGAATCTGCGTTTGACTTGCCGGCGTCAGACAGCGGTTTTCCATGATCGCGGTGGATTTGTTGTCGTATCTGCGAAAAACCCACCGCGATCATGGAAACGGGCCTGGCGCCAAGATCAAACCGGCGTGTTGATGATCTGCGAGCCCATGGCGCCGCCCAGCCTCCTAGATCATTAAGGTGGCGGCCTGAGGCGCGGCAACGCTAACCAAGAGGTTATTGCGCTGCGAGCGCTACGCGTACTCGACGGCTGTCGGGTCGTAGATCGTCACCCCGTGGATGCTGCTGTACTCGACCGCGGTCGGGTTGGAAATCGTCACCCCGTGGCGGCTGCCGTACTCGATCGCCGTTGCCGCGGAAGTGCCCGCCGGGGTTGCCGCGCTCACGGCGGTGAGCACCGCGCCGGCCGCGCCGCCCAGCAGGGCCGCGCTTACTAATGAGCCGAAGATCATCCTGTTGATACGCCGCATGGGAACCCCCAGATTCGCAGCCGAAAAAACCCGGTAATCAGGCTATATCCGGATAAGCCACACGGCAAGAGGGCCGGCCGATCCGCCGTCGCCGCCGCGCCGCGAGCCCGGGGCGGGTACAGGCTCAGCGCGCCAGCGGCCGCAGCCGCTCAAGCTCCGCCTCGTACCGCTCCACCGCGGCCAGCTTGATGTGCTCGTAGCCGCGGATCGCCAGCGGCAGCCGGGCCAGCTCGACCGCGGCGGCGTGGTTGGCCGCCGACAGCCCGGCCAGCACCGCGCGCACCTCGGCCTCGTACCCGGCCGCCAGCCGCCGCTCGGTCCGGCGCACCGCGGTGTAGCCGAACACGTCGGCCCGGGTGCCGCGCACGTGCCGCATCGACCGCAGCACCCGGAACGCCGGGCGGATCACCGGCGCCGGGAACGCGATCTTCTTCCGCATGCCGAGAGCCCGCAGCAGCGGCGGGTGCAGCCGGTAGCGAACCCGGTGCCCACCGGGGACGGCCTCGGCCAGCGCCTCGTCGAACTCGGGCAGCAGGTGCAGCCGGGCCACCTCGTACTCGTCCTTGTACGCCAGCAGGTGGAAGAACGCCGCCGCCACCGCGTCGGTCAGCGCGCCGGCATCACCGGAGTCACCGGCCACGGCGCACGAGGCCTCGGCCCGCGCCGCCGCGGCAACGAGGTCGAGGTAGCGGGCCGCCAGTCCCGCGTTCTGGTATGCGATCAGGTCAGCGGCCAGGCCGGTGGCCCGTTCGGCGGCCGGGCCCTCGAGCCCGCGCTGCGCCGCCAGTTCCCGCGCGGCCGCCAGCCGCTCCGGCGCGGCCTCCCGGCGCAGTTCGCCGACGCGGCGCGGCGTTGGGAGCACGGCCGGGTTGCTCACGGCGAGCCGCCCAGCCGTGAACGCCGCCAGGTTCCGTTCCACCGCCACGCCGTTCAGCTCGATCGCGCGCGCGATCGATGACGCCTGCAGCGGCACCGCGCCGGCCTGGTACGCCGCGCCGAGCGCGATCAGGTTCGCCGCGATGCCGTCGCCGAACAGCGCCGTGGCCAGCGCGATCGTGTCCAGCGAGGTGAGCCCGCCGGGCCTGGTGCGGTCCCGCACCGCGCCGAGCAGCGCGGCCAGGTCCGGAGCGGCAGCGTCGCCGCGGATCATGTCCGCGGTCGGCACCAGGGACGTCGAGGCCACGGTCACGGTCCGGTCGGCCGTCGCCCGGGCCAGGTGCCGCGGGTCGGTCGCCACCAGCAGGTCCAGCGCCAGCAGCAGGTCGGCCGACTCCTCCCCCACGGCGTTGGATGCCGCCACGGACGGCCGTTCGCCGGGCTCCTCGGCGCCGTGCCACAGCCGCAGATGCGACACGACCGGCCCGGCCTTCTGGCTCAGCCCGGTCTGGTCCAGCCCGGTGACCTGCAGCCCGTCCAGAAACGCCGCGGTGGCGATGATCTGGTTGAGCAGCACCACCCCGGTCCCGCCGATCCCGGTCGCGACGATCCCATACCCGGCAACCTCGTCGATCGCCGCCCTGGTCTCGGGGTCGGGGATGTCAGCGGGCAGCTTCGGCAGCGGGCGCGGCTCGCGGGCCCGGCCGGTGGGCGCCAGCACCGTGACGAAGGAGGGGCAGTCGCCGTCCAGGCAGCCGTAGTCGGTGTTGCAGGACGCCTGGTCGATCTGGGTCTTGCGGCCGAACTCGGTGTCCACCGGGTGCACGGACAGGCAGTTGGACTTGACCCCGCAGTCCCCGCAGCCCTCGCACACGGCCTCGTTGATCACCACCCGCTGCGGCCGCTCGGGTGCCTTGCCGCGCTTGCGCAGCCGCCGCAACTCCGCCGCGCACGCCTGGTCGAAGACCAGCAGGGTGACCCCCGGGGTGCCGGCCAGCACCCGCTCGGCCTCGGCGAGCCGGTCCCTTGGCCAGACCCGGGTCCGGGGCGGCAAGGCGGCCGGCCTGCGGTATCGCGACGGATCCTCGCTGACCACGATGATGCGGGCCACCCCCTCGGCGGCCATGGCCCGGCACAGGTGCGGCACGTCCAGCTGCCCGGCCGGGTCCTGCCCGCCGGTCATCGCGACCACGCCGTTGTACAGCACCTTGAACGTCATCGTCACCCCGGCGGACACGGCCGCCCGCACGGCCAGGCTGCCGGAGTGGAAGAACGTCCCGTCGCCCACGTTCTGCACGAAGTGCGGCACGTCGGTGAACGGCGCGCGGCCGATCCACTGCGCGCCCTCGCCGCCCATCTGGTTGTAGGACACGGCGCCGCGGTCCAGCCACATGACCATCGCGTGGCAGCCCACACCGCCGCCGACCGGCGAGCCGGCGCCCGGCACCGTGGACCGGCTGTGCGGGCAGCCGCTGCAGAACGCTGCCGTACGCGCCGGGCCCGCCGGCAGCAGCGCGAGCTGTGGACGACCGCCCGTTACGCGTAGCCTCGTGCCCAGTCTGCCTTCCAGCCGGCGGGCCAGCAGCGGGCGCAGCCGGTCCGCGTTCAGCTCGCCGTCGGCCGGGATCAGCGGCGCGTCCCGCTCGTCCCGCTTGCCCACTATCCGCGGCCGCTCGGGCTGGTCGTACAGGTACTCGCGGAGGAACCGCTCGATGAACGAGCGCTTCTCCTCTACTACCAAGACCTCCGTCACGCCGCGTGCGGCGGCCCGGGCGATGCCGGGCTCCAGCGGGTAGATCATCCCCAGCCGGACCAGCCGGATCCCGGCGTCGCGCAGCGCGGCGTCGCTGGCCAGCCCCAGGTCGGCGGCCGCCTGCCGGACCTCCCGGTAGGTCCGGCCGGCGGACACTATGGTCAGCCACGCGTCTGGCGGGTCGACCTCCACGGCGTTGAGCCCGTTCGCGGCCGCGTAGGCCCGCGCGGCGGCGTGGCGGCGGTCGTAGAGTTCGGCCTCGAGCTCGATCGTGTGCGGCAGGAAGAACGTGGGCCGCTGCGCGTACCGCCACGGCTCGCCGCCGAAGGACAGCTCCGGCAGGACCGGGGTGACCCGGCCGGGGCTCACGCCGGCCGAGCCGAACCCGTCGGCCACCGATGTGACGATCTTCAGCCCGGTCCAGCAGCCGGTGTACCGGGACAGCTCGTAGCCGTGCCTGCCGAGGTCGAGCACCTCCTGCGGGGTGCCCGGCACCAGGATCGGCATCCCGGCGTCGTACAGCGCGGCCTCGCTCGCGCTCGGCAGCGTGGACGACTTGGACTGCGGGTCGTCGCCGACCGCGCAGATCACCCCGCCGTTCCTGCCGACGCCGTGCAGGTTCGCGTGCCGGAACGCGTCGCCGCTGCGGTCCACGCCCGGCGCCTTGCCATACCACATGCCGATGACCCCGTCGCGGTTGCTGAGCGGCGCCAGGTTGTCCTGCTGGCTTCCCCACACCGCCGTGGCCGCCAGATCCTCGTTGACCCCCGCGACCCAGCGCACATCGTGCTCGGCCAGCAGGGCGGCGTTGCGTTCAAGGATCTGGTCGAAACCGCCCAGGGGGGATCCGGGATAGCCGCTCACGAACGCGCCGGTGCGCAGGCCCCGCTGGCGATCGGCGCGGACCTGATCGAGCAGAACGCGGGCCAGGGCCTGGACGCCGGTGATGAGCACGGTGCCGTCGGTGACCCGGTACTTGGCCTCGAGGTCGAAGTCGGCGCTGGGGGCAGTGATCGTCATGGATCCACTATGCAGCACCACAAAATGGCCGACCCCGCCTGCATGGGGGGTTGCGGCGGGGCCGAGGGGGACAGCCTTCGCGCTGCCCGCGCACCGGACCAGAGGGGCGGCTCGGTACGTTCCTGTCAGGCAGTGCGAATCACCGCACCATAGCCCGGTTCAGCGACCGGTTGCAGGGATTCGCGTGGAAACCCAGGTAAAGAGGCCGCCCCCGTTCGGATGGGAAGCATCGATGTACCGATGGGCTTGCTAGAGCCGGCCGAACGGTTCATCCATGGCCCGGTTATTCGATGGCGATCGCGCCGGCTGATCCCTACCGTGGCCGCATGCTGACCCCGCCCGATGACCTGCCGGAGGCCGCGCTGGCGGCGGCGCTCGGCCGCTGGTGGGGCGTGGCGGTCGCGTCGGCCGAGTACCGGCCGGTCGGCTGGGGCAGCCATCACTGGGCGGTGACCGACGCCGCCGGGTCGCGGTGGTTCGTCACCGCCGACGAGCTCGAGCACAAGCGGATGTCGGAGCGCGAGCCGCTCGGCGCGGCGTTCCGGCGGCTGCGCGCATCGCTGGCAGCCGCGATGGATCTGCGCGCCAGCGGCGCCGCGTTCGTGGTGGCGCCGGTCCGCACCGGCGGCGGCGAGCCGCTGGTGCGGGTGAACGACAGGTTCGGGCTCGCGGTCTACCCGTTCGTCGACGGGCAGAGCTTTGACTGGGGGGAGTTCTCCTCGCCCGGGCACCGGCTCGGCGTGCTCGGCCTGGTGGCCGCCGTGCACAAGGCCCCGGCGGCGGCCGGCCGGCACGCGCCGGCCGACGACTTCGCGGTCCCGCACCGGGACGCGCTGGAGGCAGCGTTCGACCCCGCGGGCGACGTCACCGGCCGCGGGCCCTACGCGCTGCGGACCTCGCTGCTGGTCCGGCGGAACGCGGCGCCGATCCGGCGGCTGCTCGCCCGGTACGACCGGCTGGTGTCACGGGCCCGGTCGCGGCCGGCCAGGGCCGTCCTCACCCATGGCGAGCCCCATCCGGGGAACACGATGCTGACGGCCGGCGGCTGGGTGCTGATCGACTGGGATACCGCCCTGAAGGCCCCGCCGGAACGGGACCTGTGGCTGGTTGATCCGGGCGACGGGACCATGCTCGACGCCTACGCCGACGCGACCGGCGTCACCCCGATGCCGGACCTTATCGAGGCGTACCGGCTGCGCTGGGATATCGCCGACATCGCCGCTGACGTCAGCCGGTTCCGCCGGCCGCACGCCGGAACGCCGGAAGACGGCAAGGCCTGGGGGTTCCTGACAGGCCTGATCGAGCGGGTGTCCATCTCGGACGTTCCGGTTCGTCGTATGGGTGACAGCGACCGACCAGAGATGGAGCCGAGATGAACCCGTACCTTGCCTACCAGCTGTACCAGGTCGAGCGGCCCAAGACGCGCGCCGAGGTCATCGCGGCCGACGCCCGGCTGGGCGAGATCGCGGCGTCGGCGGCACGCGTGCGCCGCACCGCGGCCGGGCGGGCC
>JASHOI010000053.1 GCA_030041195.1 Streptosporangiaceae bacterium
GCGTCGCCGGTGCCGAGGGCGAACGCGACGTCGGCCAGGCGCTCGGCGCAGGCCGGGGTGTTGAACCGGAGCACCTGCGGCAGCACGGTGGTCAGTGCGACGCCGTGGGCGATGCCGAACCGGCCGCCGATCGCGTGGCCGATCGCGTGGCAGAGGCCGAGGCCGGTCGTGGCCATCCCGATCCCCGCCATGTGCGCGGCCAGCAGCATCACCGATCTGGCCTCCAGGTCGCCGCCGTCGGCGTATGCCCGGGGCAGCTGCGCCGCGATCATGCGGATGACCTGCAGCGCGATGCCGTCCGACCAGGGGTTGGCGCGAACCGAGAGGTAGGCCTCCAGGGCGTGAGTCAGCGCATCCATGCCGGTGGCCGCCGTCGCCGCTGGCGGCAGCGCCACGGTCAGGGCGGGGTCGAGGATCGCGGCGGCAGGAAGCGAGCTGGCGTGGCCCACGTAAAACTTGCGGCGCGTCTGCTCATCGGTGACGACGCCGAACGCGTTCGTCTCGGCCCCGGTGCCGGCCGTCGTCGGGACCGCGACGACGGGCAGCGCGCGGTGCGCGAACTGGCCGCGGTAGTCCAGGTCCCGCCCGCGCTGCGGGTTGACCGCGGCCAGGGCGATCCCCTTGGCCGCGTCGATCGGCGACCCGCCGCCGACCGCGACCAGCGCAACCCGTGGGCCGGCGCCGTACGCCGCGGCGACCGCGTCCGCGCCGGCCGCCAGGTCGCCGGTGGTCGGATTGGGGTGAACCCCGCTGAAGACCGTTACCGGGATCCCGGCCGCCGCCAGCACGCCGGTGACGCTGGCGACCACCGGCGTGGCGGCGAGCGCGGCGTCGGTGACGACCACCGCGGCGTCGCTCCCGGTGCCGGCGACGATCCCGGGAAGCTTGCCGACCGCGCCGCTGCCGAAGTGGGCGCTCGGCGTGGGAGTGATCGTGATCTCGGTCCCTGCGATCGGGTAGCGCACGGTCATCCCCCGGTTGCGTCGATGCGCAGCGGCGCGCCGGTCAGGTCCTCGAGCAGCTTGATCGGGAGCATCTCGCCGCCCGCATCGCCGTACTGGGCCCTGGCCCGCCGGTAGATCTGCTCGACCAGCGCGCTGACCTCGGCCGGCACGCCGACGTCCCGGGCCAGGTCGACCGCGAGCCCGAGGTCCTTGCACGCCAGGGCCAGCGCGAACGACTCGTCGTAGTCGCCGTGGTGCAGCACCGGCAGCACGTCACGCTCGAGGAACACGCTGGCCGCCGGGCTGGCCAGCAGGCACCGGCGCAGGGTCGCCAGGCCGACCCCGGCAGCAGCGCCCACGGCGAGCACCTCGGCGGTGGCGGTCAGCTGCGCGAACCACAGCAGGTTGATCATCAGTTTGACCGTGTAACCGGCGCCGTGCGGTCCCACGTGCAGGATTCGCTCGGGGTCACCCATCGCCTCGAGGAGCGGGCGGGCCCGGGCATAGGTTCCGGCGCCGCCGCCGACGAAGATCTGCAGCGTTCCCGCCTGGGCGCCGCTGGCCATGCCGCTGACCGGGGCGTCGAGGACCTCGATGCCCCGGGGCTCGGCCACCGCGCGCACCCGGTCGGCGACCGCGGGAACGGACGTGGACATGTCGATCCAGATGGCTCCGGGCTGCAGGCCGGCGAGCAGCCCGGCCGGGCCGAGCAGCACCTCTTCCACGTCCCTGGGCGTGGGCAGCATGGTGACCGCCACGTCCCGGCCCGAGGCCGCCTCCCGAGGCGACGCCGCCCAGGTGGCGCCCGCGGCCTCGAGTTCCGCCGCGGCAGGCCGGTGCAGGTCGTGCACGGCGAGGTCGTGACCGGCCGCGAGTATGTGCCGGCTCATCGGCGCCCCCATGTGGCCGAGGCCGACGAACCCTACCCTCATCGCAGCGCCCAGCGCGCGACCGCGGCCTCGTCGATCTCGGCGCCCAGGCCCGGCCGGGCGGGCACGGCCAGGAACCCACCCGAGTCGATCAGCAGCGGCTCGGCCAGGAAGAAGTCACGCCGCCGCTCGGTCCACCCGGGCGGGTCGTACGGGAACTCCAGATACGGGCCGCCGCCGACACCGGCGGCGACCTGCAGGTTCGCGAGCAGGCCGAGCCCGTTGGTCCAGGTGTGCGGCGTGAACCAGTGATTGCCGAGCATGGCGAGCTCGGCCACGGTGCGGGCCCGGAGCATGCCCGCCGCGAGCACGACGTCCGGCTGGATCACGTCGAGCGCGCCGGCCGCCAGCGCATCGAGCAGCTCGCCGGCGCCGCGCGCCATTTCGCCCCCGGCGACGCGGACCCCGGTCTGCTCCCGCAGCGCCCGCATGCCCGCGACGTCCCGGGCGGGCAGCGGCTCTTCCAGCCACAGCACGCCGAGCTCGGCCAGCTCCGCGGCCAGCCGCCGGACCGCGGGCCCGTCCAGGGCCGGCGAGATGTCGCCGGGCATCCGCCACCACTGGTTGAGGTCGATCATGATGTCCACGTCGTCGCCGACCGCCTCGCGGGTGGCCCGCACCGCGGCCAGCCCCGCCGCCACGTCATCGCGCCCGATGCGGATCTTGACCGCGCGGAAGCCGGCCGCCACCGCGGCCAGGGCCGCCTCGGCGCGCTCCCCGGGACCCCGAAGCTCGCCGAACGACGCATACGCCGGGATGCCGTCCGCGGCGCCGCCGAACAGCACCGACACCGGCAGCCCGGACACCTTGCCGACGATGTCCCACAGCGCGGCCTCCACCGGCCAGTACCGCCCAGCGTGAAAGCTGATCGTCTCGAGCACCGCGACGTGCGCGGCGATCCGCAGCGGGTCGCGCCCGACGAACAGGTCCTCGAACGGCTCGAACCCGTCCATCGTGTCGCCGGAGGCGTACCCGGTCACGCCCTCGTCGGTCTCCACCCGGACCAGGGTGGCGTCGAAATGACGGCGCGGCACCGGGTCCCAGGCCGCCAGAAACGGCGGGTCGAGCGGCAGCCGCAGCCGGTCAAGACGGACCGCGGTGATCTTCACTGCACGCCAGGCACTGGGGTGGCCGCGGCGGCCGGCGCGCCAGGCGCGCGGGCGGCCGCTGCCGCCGGGTCGAAGTACGGGTTCACCGGGTGGTCACGCGCCGCGAGCATGTCAGCGACGCTGGGTTCGCCGGCCGCGCCCGCGCGCAGCGCCGCAGCGGTCGCCTCGCGGTTGTTTTTGTAGACCCTGGTGGCGTCGTAGGCCGCCGGGTTCACCCAGACGGCGGCGATCAGCACCAGCTCGTCGGCTTCCGCCTCGCTGATGGTCCCCTCGGCCACGGCGTCGGCTACCCCGGTGGCCACGCCCGCCTGCGCCGCCCCCCAGGTGAGCGCGGCGTGCTCGTCGCCGGCCACGGTCGCCTTGCTGACGAACAGCGTCAGTGGTTTGGCCGGAAGGCCGGGCCGCACGACCGCGACGAACGCCGCGTTCCCCGGCCGCGGCGTGGCCAGCGCGGTGGCCCAGGCCACCCCGACCGGCCCGTCACGCCGGCCGAGCACGGTGTTCACGTGCGCGGCATCGGCACCGTCGCCGACAAAGCTCTCACCGATGAGCATCACATTGTCCGCCATGAGGACGAGGCTAACCGCGAGCGGCGCCTGCGGCATAGGTCACGTTTCGGAGGCGAACAGCATCCGATTCGTTGCGGCTATTCCGACTGGTAACTAGGCTTTGGCAGCATCCGATGACGCTTGCGATGCCGTCAGCAGCGTCCCAGGGGGAGTCGTGGCGACATACATCCTGAGGCGCCTCGGGCTCGCCGTCGTCACTCTCTGGGTGCTCAGCGTTATCGTGTTCTTCGCCGGGCAGGTGCTGCCCGGCGACCCTGGCCGCGCGATCCTCGGCCCGCTGGCCGCGCAGAGCGCCGTGCACGCGCTCGATCAGCAACTCGGCGTCAACCGGCCGCTGCTCGCCAGGTACTGGACCTGGATCACCGGCATACTGCACGGCAACATGGGGCTTTCCTACGAGTTCCGCTCGCCGGTGGCACCGTTCATCGGCGCCGCGCTGGTGAACTCGGTCAAGCTCGGTGCGCTGGCCTTCGTGATCGTCGTGCCGCTCAGCATCTTCGGCGGCGTGGTCGCGGCGCTGAACTACGGCAGGGCCACCGACCGGATCATCTCGGTCACCGGGCTGTCCGCGACAACCGTGCCCGAGTTCGTCTCCGGGATCGTGCTCATCGTGATCTTCGGGGTCGAGCTGAAGTGGTTCCCGGTCTCGGCCTCGGCCGGCGCTGGGGCGTCGTTCGGCTCCCAGCTCGACCACCTGATCCTGCCCGCGATCCCGCTCGTGCTGATCCTGTTCGGGTACATCGCGCGGATGGCGCGCGCGGGCACGGTCGAGGCGCTGGAGTCCGACTACGCGCGCACCGCCACGCTGAAGGGCCTGAAACGGTCGGTGGTGATCCGGCGGCACATCCTGCGCAACTCGCTGCTGCCGACGATCACGGTGATCGCCACCCAGACCGGGTACCTGATCGGCGGGCTCGTCGTGGTGGAGACGCTGTTCAACTATCAGGGCATCGGGAAACTGATCTTCACCGCCGCCACCGCGAAGGACTTCCCGATGCTCGAGGCCGGCGTGCTCACGATCGGCGTCGTGTACATGGTCGCCACCCTGATCGCGGACGTTCTCTACACCGTGCTCAACCCGCGGCTGCGGCTCGGGGGTGCCGGATGACCGGGCTGGTCGGCTCCGGCGATCTCGGCTCCCCCACCCCGGCCGAGGCCCCGGAGCTGACGGCCGCGCACGCCGCGATCCGGCGGGCCATCCCGCCCTGGCGGCTGCTGCTGCGCCGCCCGACGTTCCTCACCGGCGCGGCGATCCTGCTGTTCTGGATCGTCTGCGCGATCTTCGGCACCGCGATCGCACCGCACAGCCCCACCGCCCAGCAGCTGCTGGCCACCAACTCGCCGCCGTCGGCCGCGCACTGGTTCGGGACCGACCAGCTCGGCCGTGACGTGCTGTCCCGGGTCATCGTCGGGTCGCGGGAGATCCTGCTCATCGCCGTGGCCGCGACCATACTCGGCACGCTGCTCGGGACCGCGCTCGGCCTGATCATGGGCTATTTCGGCGGCATCTTCGACATCCTGATCGGCCGGGTCGTCGAGGCCGTGCTCGCGCTGCCGGTCGCGATCGTCGCGTTCCTGTTCATCGTCGCGCTCGGTCCCTCGACCGTGACCCTGATCGTGGTCATCGGGTTCGTGTTCACGCCGCTGATCGCCCGGACCGTCCGGTCCGCCGTGCTGGTGGAGAGCCAGCTCGACTACCTGTCGTCCGCCCGCCTGCTCGGCGAGAAGCCGCCCCACATCATGGCGATCGAGGTGCTGCCAAACGTGCTGCCGGTCGTTCTCGTCGAGTTCACCGTGCGGCTCGGGTACGCCATCTTCACCGTGGCCACGCTCTCGTTCCTCGGCTTCGGGGTGCAGCCGCCGACCCCCGACTGGGGTGCGGACATCGCCGCGAACTACGGGGTGCTGGCCGCGGGCTACTGGTGGGAGACGCTGTTCCCGGCGCTCGCGATCGCCTCGCTGATCGTGGCCGTCAACCTGGTCACGGACTCGATCGAGCAGGTGCTCGCGTCGTGACCGCGGCGGATACCACGGCAGCCCCGGACGCGGCGGGCGGGACCAGCCCGACCGTGGCGGTCGAGCACCTGGACGTCACCTACCGGGTGCGCGGCCAGGACCGGCGGGCGCTGCGCGACGTGTCGTTCCTGATCGGCGCCGGCGAGTCGTTCGGCCTGGTGGGCGAGTCCGGCTCCGGCAAGTCCACGGCGGCGCTGGCGCTGACCAGGTACCTGCCGCGCAACGGCCGGATCAGCGCGGGCACGATCCGGATCAACGGCACCGATCCGCTGGCGATGGGCCCGGCCGAGCTGCGCGACCTGCGGGCGCACACGGTGTCCATGGTCTACCAGGAGCCCGGGCGGGCGCTGAACCCGTCGATCAAGGTGGGCCGCCAGGTCGCCGAGGTATACGAGATCGCAGGCCTGGGCCGCGCCGACGCGCTCCAACGCGCCGAGGGCATGCTCGCCAAGGTGCAGATCGCCGACCCGGGCCGGGTGATGGAACGCTATCCGCACCAGCTCTCGGGCGGGATGGCGCAGCGCGTCGTGATTGCGATGGCGCTCGCCGCCGAGCCGTCGCTGCTGATCCTCGACGAGCCGACGACCGCGCTCGACGCGACCGTCGAGGCCGAGGTGCTCGACCTGGTGGCCGAGCTGCGCACCGAGTTCGCCACCTCGGTGCTGTTCATCAGCCACAACCTCGCGGTGATCGCCAAGATGTGCGACCGGGTCGGCGTCCTGTACGCCGGGGAGCTCATCGAGGAGGGCCCGGCCCGCGAGGTGTTCGACGAGCCCCGCCATCCGTACACGGTCGGCCTGCTGCGCTGCATCCCGCGGCGCGGCCAGCGCAAGGACCACGGGCGCCTGGACACGATTCCCGGCTTCCTGCCCGCGCCGGGCGACGAGCCGTCCGGCTGCATCTTCGCCCCGCGGTGCCCGATCGCCGAGGATCAGTGCCGGGCCGCCGCCCCGCCGGCCTTCCCCGTCGGCGACGGCCGCACGTCCCGGTGCTACCTGTACGAACAGACCGAGGACCTGCCCAGGAACACCCCGGTCAACGTGGATTTCCCCCCGGTACGCAACGCCGACGGCCCGGTCGTGCGACTGGAGCGGCTGTCGAAGACGTTCCGCTCAGGAGGCGAAGCCGTGCGGGCCCTTGTCGATGTGGACCTCGGCATGGAACTCGGCGAGACGCTGGGTCTGGTCGGAGAGTCCGGCAGCGGCAAGACGACCCTGGCCCGCGCGCTGCTCGGCCTGATCCCGCCGGACGAGGGCTCGATCATCGACCTTGACGGGCAGCCGCTGGCGGCCGACGCGCGGAAGCGCTCGCGTGAGCAGCTCAAGGCCTTGCAGATCGTGTTCCAGAACCCGGACTCGGCGCTCAACCGCCGCCACACGGTCCGCCGGCTGATCAGCCAGCCGCTGTCGCGGCTGGCCGGGCTGTCCGGGGCGCGGCTGCGCGAGCGCCTGACCGATCTGGTCAGGTCGGTCCGCATGGAAGACCGCCAGCTGTCGCTGCGGCCCAGCCAGCTGTCCGGCGGTCTGAAGCAGCGGGTGGCGATCGCCCGTGCCTTTGCCGGCGGGCCGCGCATCGTGGTCTGCGACGAGCCAACCTCGGCGCTGGACGTGTCGGTGCAGGCGGCGATCCTGAACCTGCTGGTCGACCTGCAGGCAAAGGAGCAGGTCACTTACTTGTTCATCTCGCACGACCTGGGCCTGGTGCGGTACCTGTCCGACCGCATCGCGGTGCTGTACCTCGGCAAGATCATGGAGGTCGGCCCGGCCGAGACCGTGTTCGCCGGGCCGCATCACCCGTACACCGAGGCGCTGCTCTCGGCGGTGCCGAGCCTCGACGGGCAGCGGCCGGAGCGGATCCGGCTGCACGGCGAGATCCCGTCGGCGGCGAACCCGCCGTCCGGCTGCGTGTTCCACACGCGCTGCCCGCGCAGGCTGCCCACCGGCGAGTGCGAATCGGCCGAGCCGCCGCTCCGCGAGGTCGCGCCCGGTCACCTGATGAGCTGTCACATTCCCATCGATCAGCTAACGGTCTTGCAGCGAACCGGTCAGGCGCCGTGACAAGCACCCGATCGGGAACGTAGGTTTTTGCATCCAGACACCGGACCTGCGCTTGCATGCCCGGTGAGTTAGGGAGGTCCCCCGTGAACGCAGATAACCGCCGCCTCAGCCGGCTGAGAGAAGGCCAGGGCGACATCGCGAACCACGTCATCGACGAGTTCGCCGCAGGGAAGATCTCGCGCCGGGACTTCATCCGGCGCGGCACGGTCGTCGGGATCTCGCTGCCGCTGCTCGGCGCGATCGTCTCGGCGTGCGGGAGCACGAGCACGTCGTCCACGCCCAGCTCCACTGGCAAGGCCGGGGCGACGATCCGGGTCGGGATCATCGTGCCGACCGCGGCGATCAACCCGCTGACCGTGGCCGACCAGGGCGGCCTGGACATGCTGGCCCAGACCGGCGAGTACCTGACCCTGTCCACCCAGACCCTGTCGCTGAAGCCGGTGCTCGCCACGAGCTGGTCGTCGAACGCGGCCGGGGACGTGTGGACGTTCAAGATCCGCCAGGGGGTCAAGTTCCACGACGGCAAGGCGCTCACCGCCGACGACGTCGTGTACACCTACCAGCTCCAGACCGACCCGAAGAACACGTCGAACGCGCTGTCCAACTTCGGCGGCGTGCTCCAGCCGTCCGGGGTGGTCAAGGTCGACGACTACACCGTCGCCTTCCACCTCGAGGCGGCGAACGGTAACTTCCCGTACCTGACCTCGTCCGACAACTACAACATGATCATCATCCCGAACGGCTACAACCCCGCCGACTGGCAGAGCTCGTTCATCGGCACCGGGCCGTTCGTGCTGAAGAGCTACACGGCCAAGGTCGGGGCCACGTTCACCCGCAACGAGCAGTACTGGGGCACCAAGGCGCTGCCGGCCGAGACCCAGTTCACGTTCTACGCCGACCAGACCCCGGAGATCCTCGCGCTGTCCAGCGGGACGATCGACGTCCTGGGGCAGTTCGCGGTGACCGGCGGCGAGCAGCTGCTCGCGTCGGGCGCCCCGTACAACATCATCAAGCTGCGCTCCAGCGCGCACCGCGAGCTGTCCATGCGCTGCGACCAGGCGCCGTTCACCGACCCGAGGGTGCGCCAGGCGATCGCGCTCACGCTCGACCGGCCAGCGATCATCTCGGCGCTGTTCAAGGGCGACGCCGACCTGGGCAACGACAGCCCGTTCGCGCCGGTCTTCGCCTCGACGAACACGAGCGTCCCGCAGCGGGTGCAGAACATCGCCAAGGCGAAGTCGCTGCTGTCGGCGGCCGGCCACCCGAACGGGTTCAGCACGCACCTCACGACCGAGCAGCTGCTGGAGATCCCGTCCTACGCGCAGATCGTGGCGCAGTCGGCGAAGCAGATCGGGGTGACCATCGGGCTGACGGTGGAGAGCTCGGCCGCCTACTACGGCAACGCCACCTTCGGCAACTCCGACTGGCTCGACGCCACGATGAGCCTGGTCGACTACGGGCACCGCAGCGTGCCGAACGTGTTCCTCGGCGCGCCGCTCGAGACGTACAACGCGAAGACCGGGACGGGGTCGTGGAACGCGGCGCACTTCAACGACCCGACGTACAACAGCCTGGTCGCCCAGTACGTCGCCACCGTCGACCTGTCCAGCCAGCGCACGATCGCCGGGAAGATCGAGACCCTGCTGCTGGACCAGACGCCGATCATCTACGCGTACTTCTACAACTACCTGACCGCGACCGCGAAGAACGTGAGCGGCGCCTACCCGACCGCGATCGGGCACATCTTCCTGTACAACACGACCAAGAGCTGAGCGGCGCAGGGCCGCCGTGGACCAGCCGGGCACCGGTACCAACCTGTGGATCCGGTTCCTGTCCGGTCCCGACATCGACGCGCTCGGCCTGACCGGGGCCGAGATCGTCGATGCCGTGCAGGACGCGGTGCTCGCCCACGGCGAGGGCCGCGTCGTGTTCGAGCCACGGGTGCACCTCGTTCCCGGCGGCGGGGTCGCCGGGCACTTCAACGTGCTCCGCGGGCACCTGCCGGGGCTCGGGGCGGGCGGCCTGTCCGGGGTCAAGGTCGTCGGCGACTTCGTGGACAACTACGCCCGCGGGCTGCCCAGCGAGCTCGGGCTGCTGACGCTCTACGACCCCGGCACCGGGATCCCGCTGTCGATCATGGATGCCACGCTGATCACCGCGTGCCGGACCGGCGCGATGACCGCGGTGGGCGCCAGGTACCTGGCCCGGCCGGACGCGCGGGTGCTCGGCCACGTCGGCGCGCGGGGCACCGCGTTCTGGAACGTGGTGCTGCTCGACGAGATGTTCGAGCTCGATGAGATCCGGGTGACCAGCCGCCGGCCGGAGTCGCGCGAGGCGTTCGCGCGGCAGCTGGCCGGCGTCACCGGCACGCCGGTGCGGGTCACCGCCACCGCCGACGAGGCGTTCGACGGCGCCGACATCCTCGTCGAGGCCTCCCGGCTGACCGAGCCGGAGCCGCTGCTGCGCACCGGCGCGGTCAAGCCCGGCGCGTTCGTCGTCCCCTACGGCACGGTCAGCGCCGTCGAGCTTGACCTGCTCGACGTCATGGACAAGGTCGTCGTCGACGACTGGCGGGAGGCGCGATCCGGGCGGTTCGGCGCGTTGCGGCCGCATGTGGACAGCGGCCGGCTGTCGCCGGAGTCCCTGCACGCCGAGCTCGGCCAGATCGTGGCGGGCCAGCGCCCGGGCCGGGAGCGTCCCGGCGAGCGGATCCTGCTCTGGCACCGCGGCCTGTCGATCCTGGACATCGCGGTCGGCGCGCTGATCCTGCGCCGGGCCGAGCAGGCGGGTGCCGGCACGATGCTGCGCTACCGGTGATCATGACGCCGATCCTGATCACCGCGCCCGGCGACCTGGATCCCGGCCGGATCCGCCAGATCGCCGCCGGGCAGCGCGTCGAGCTCGCGGCCGCGCTGCTCGGGGACGTTGACCGGCAGTGCCGGGCGGCACGTGAGGCGCTGCACGGCGGCGACCCGGTGTACGGCGTGAACACCGGCATGGGCGCGCTGGCCGGCATCCGCCTCACCGGCCCCGAGCAGCTCGCGCACCAGCACAACCTGCTGCTGGCCCGGGCCACCGGGGGCCCGCCGTGGCTGGAAGCCGCCGACGCGCGGGCGCTGATCGCGGTCCGGCTGCGCACGTTCCTTTCCGGCGACTCCGGCGTGTCCGCCGCGCTGTGCCGGGAGCTCGTTGCGCTGCTCGAGTCCGGCGTCGTCCCGGCCGTCCCCCGGACCGGAGTGGGCAGCGCGGGCGAGATCATACCCCTCGCTCACGCGTTCGGGCCCCTCGTCGGGATCGGCCATGTGCTCGGGCGAACTGGCCCCCCCGTGCCTGCCGCTGAGGCGGGGCTCGGTGGGTACCGGCTGGGCCCGAGGGAGGGGCACGCGCTGCTCGCGGGGGTTCCCGGGACGACCGCGCTGTGCCTGATGCGGCTGGCCGAGGCCGGGGCGCTGGAGGCGGCGATGGAG
>JASHOI010000508.1 GCA_030041195.1 Streptosporangiaceae bacterium
GGGCTGATCACCTCCATCTTGCTGCGGGCTACTCCCGATGAGGTGCGGATGATCCTGATGGACCCGAAGCGGGTTGAACTCGCCGCCTACCAGGGGATCCCGCACCTGATCACCCCGATCATCACCAACCCCAAGCGGGCCGCCGAGGCGCTGGAGTGGGTGGTCGGCGAGATGGAGCGCCGTTACGACGATCTGGCCGCGTCCGGGTTCCGGCACCTGGACGACTTCAACAAGGCGGTGCGTTCCGGCAAGCTCACCGCGCCGGCCGGCAGCGACCGGGTCTATGAGCCGTACCCCTATCTGCTGGTGATCGTGGACGAGCTCGCCGACCTGATGATGGTGGCGCCGCGCGACGTGGAGGACTCTGTCGTGCGGATCACCCAGCTCGCCCGCGCGGCCGGCATCCACCTGGTGCTGGCGACGCAGCGGCCATCGGTGGATGTCGTGACCGGGCTGATCAAGGCGAACGTTCCGTCCCGGCTCGCGTTCGCGACGTCGAGCCTGACCGACAGCCGGGTGATCCTGGACCAGCCGGGCGCCGAGAAGCTGGTCGGCCAGGGTGACTCGCTGTTCCTGCCGATGGGCGCGAGCAAGCCGCTGCGGCTGCAGAACGCGTTCGTCACCGAGAAAGAGATCCGCGAGGTTGTCGCGCACTGCAAGAAGCAGGCGGAGCCCACCTACCGCGACGACGTGGCGGTGGCCGAAAGCCAGAAGCGGCATATCGACCCGGACATCGGCGACGACCTCGAGTACCTGCTCCAGGCCGCGGAACAGGTGGTCAGCACCCAGTTCGGGTCCACCTCGATGCTGCAGCGCAAGCTGCGGGTCGGCTTTGCCAAGGCGGGCCGGCTCATGGACCTGCTGGAAAGCCGCGGCGTCGTCGGGCCCAGCGAGGGCTCCAAGGCCAGGGACGTTCTGGTCCGGCCCGAGGACCTCCCGGCGCTGCTCGATTCGCTCCGCGGCACCCCGGAGAGCTGACCCGCAGCGCGGCAGTGCCGAGAGTTAATCCGCCGTTTCCCGGTATGGCGATGGAACCCAGGCGGGTGGTTCGGGAGTCGTAGTAAGGGTAGGGACGCGGATACTTAGAGTGCCGACAAACGCGGCCGGTCCTCGCCGGATTGGCCTGCGAATGTCTACACTTGGTGACCGGTCCCTCACTCAGGGACGCGGACGAAGATCTCGCTAGCTGTCACCGCACCCCCGGGCGGCGCGCAGTGGGACATGGAGTGGAGGCACGGCGTGAGCATCGGTGACACCCTGGCGGAGGCACGACGCCAGGCTGGTCTCACCGTTACGCAGGTCAGCCAGCGGACCTGCATCCGGGAGACGATCATCCGGGGGATAGAACGCGGTGACTACTCCGCGTGCGGCGGCGATTTCTACGCTCGGGGCCACATCCGCAGCATCGCCCGCGCCGTGGGAGCCGACCCGGAGCCACTCATCCGGGAGTACGACCAGACCCAGGGCGCGCCGCGGGCCATTTCGGCAGCCGATGTCTTCGAGCCCGCCACCCCAATCAAGATCCGGGAACGCAGAAGGCCGAACTGGAGCGCGGCGATGGCATTGGCGCTTGCAGCAATCGTCGGCTTTGTCGTGTATCACTTCGTGTCGTCGTCTCCGGCCTCGCCGACGGCTTCGTCGTCCGGCTCGCAGCACGTGGGCACCACGACGAACAACACCACCCGGAAGCACCATCCGAAGCCCAGCCCCTCGCCCGCATCGACGACGCTGACCAACGACGTGGTGATCCAGCTGTCGGCCACCGAGAACTGCTGGGTCATGCTCACCACCGCAAACGGGAAGCAGATCTACGAGGGCATCGTCGACGCCGGCACCTCCAAGCACTGGACCGAGAAGCAGGAGGTGAGCCTGATGATCGGCAACCCGGAGGGCGTCGCGCTGACGGTGAACGGGAAGAACCCGGTTCCGGCCGGTTCGACCCAGCCGGTCACGCTGAGCCTGGGGCCCGGCCAGAAGACCACGAGCTGACGATTTCGGCTGCCCGTGCGGGCCGCCGCCGTTGCTGCGCTGCTGAGCGGTTGCCGGTGCCGTCGCACCGGCGCAGTTACCGTAGTCTGCCGGTGTGTCATCGAGCCAGCGCCCAGCACCGTCCGCCCCGGGGCGGAGCGTGAGCCTGGTCACGCTCGGCTGCGCCAGGAACGAGGTCGACTCGGAGGAACTCGCTGCCCGGCTCGAGGCGGCGGGCTGGACCGTGTCCGACGGCGCCGACTCCGACGTGGTCCTGGTCAACACCTGCGGGTTCATCCAGGCGGCCAAGCAGGAATCGATCGACGAGCTGCTCAGCGCGGGATCGGGCGGCGCCAAGGTGGTGGCGGCGGGGTGCCTGGCCGAGCGGTACGGCTCCGAGCTCGCCGAGGCGCTGCCGGAGGCGCAGGTCCTCGGCTTCGACGATTACGCCGACATCGGCGCCAGGCTCGACGCGGTCCTGGCCGGGCAGCGGTGGCCCGCGCATGCCCCTGGTGACCGCAGGAACCTGCTCCCGATTTCTCCGGCCAGCCGGCAGGCGGCCGCCGCCGGCCAGCCGCCCGGGCATGGGACGGTCGCGCCGGACCTCCCGCCAGGGATCGGGCCGGCGTCCGGGCCGCGGGTGATCCGGCGCAGGCTCGACGGCGGCGTGGTGGCACCGCTCAAGATCGCCTCGGGCTGCGACCGCCGGTGCAGCTTCTGCGCGATCCCCGCGTTCCGCGGCGCGTTCGTGTCCCGGGTGCCGCAGGACCTCACCGCCGAGGCCGCCTGGCTGGCGGCGCAGGGCGTGCGTGAGCTGTTCCTGGTCAGCGAGAACTCCACCTCCTACGGCAAGGACCTTGGCGACCTGAGGCTGCTGGAGGCGGTGCTGCCGCAGCTTGCCGCGGTGCCGGGGATCGGGCGGGTGCGGGTGAGCTATCTGCAGCCAGCCGAGCTGCGCCCGGGCCTGATCGAGGTGATGACGTCCACAAGGGGAGTCGCGCCCTACTTCGACCTGTCGTTCCAGCACGCCAGCGGCCGGGTGCTGCGCGCGATGCGGCGGTTTGGCGACCGCGGGCACTTCTGCGCGCTTCTGAACCGGATCAGGCGGGCGTGCCCCGAGGCCGGCGTCCGGTCCAACTTCATCGTCGGTTTCCCCGGCGAGACCGAGGACGACGTGGCGGAGCTGCAGCACTTCCTGGCCGACGCTCGCCTCGACGCCATCGGCATCTTCGGCTACTCCGACGAGGACGGCACCGAGGCAGCGTCGCTGCCCGGGAAGCTACCGGCCGACGAGATCGCGCGGCGGGTCGAGGACCTCGCCGACCTTGCCGACGAGCTCATGGCGCAGCGGGCCGCCGAGCGGCTGGGCGAGACCGTCGACGTCCTCATCGAGGAGGCGCTCGGCGACGGGCGCTACGGCGGGCGGGCCGCGCATCAGGCCCCGGAGGTCGACGGCGCCACCGAGGTGCTGTCCAGCGACACGCTGGCCGTGGGCGACATGGTCCGGGCCGTGGTGACCGGCGCCGACGGCGCCGACCTGGTGGCAGAAGCGACCGCCGACCCGTCGGCCCAAGAAGGCCAACCCGTCTCGTCGGCGACTGGTGCGGGCCGCATTGAGTCGGCATGACGCCGATGCTGCGGAAGATCGCGGGGTCGGGACGGCGAGGGGCCTTCCGGCGCCGAGCTTGATCAACGTCGCGAACGCGCTCACGGTGGTTCGCCTCTGCCTGGTGCCGGTGTTCGTCGTGCTGCTGCTGGCCGGGGGGGACGCCCTGCGGATCGCGGCGTGCGTGACCTTCGGCGTCGCCTCGGCGACCGATTTCCTGGACGGCGAGCTGGCCCGGCGGCGTGGCCTGATCACGGACTTCGGCAAGATCGCGGATCCGATCGCGGACAAGGCGCTGACCGGGTCGGCGCTGGTTGTGCTGTCGTTCCTGGGCGAGCTGCCCTGGTGGGTGACGGGCGTGATCTTGTTCCGCGAGCTGGCCGTGACGGGCCTGCGGTTCTGGGTGATCTCACGCGGCGTCATCGCGGCGAGCCGCGGCGGCAAGGCGAAGACCCTGCTTCAGGTGGTCGCGATCGCGCTCTACATCCTGCCCGGGCCGTTCCACATCGCCCGCGAGGTGGTGATGGCGGCCGCGCTGGTCGTGACGGTGGTGACCGGCGCGGACTACGTGGCCCGCGCGGCGCGGCTGCGCCGCGCGGGCGCGGCCAGGCTGGGGCGGGATTAGGACGGGCGTGTGAGGAATTCAATGGAGTCCGCCCGCCGCAGCTACGCGCTGTCCCAGGAGGTCATCGATCTGCTCAGGGCGCGCGGGGACACGATCGCGGTCGCCGAGTCGCTGACCGGGGGGATGCTCGCCGCCGCGCTGACCGCGATCCCCGGCGCGTCGATGGCGTTCCGGGGCGCGGTGGTGGCCTACGCGACCGGCCTGAAGGCGGAGCTGCTCGGCGTCCCTGCCGCGCTGCTGGACAGCTACGGACCCGTGCATCCCGACGTGGCCAGGGCCATGGCGGAGGGGGTACGGAGCCGGCTTGACGCCGCGGTCGGCGCCGCGACGACGGGCGTGGCTGGCCCGGACCCCCAGGACGGCCAGCCGGTGGGCACGGTGTACATCGCGGTCAGCGCGGGCGGCGACACGACGGTGCGCTCCCTGGCGCTGTCCGGCGACCGGAACCAGATCCGGGAGGCGACCGTGCGGGAGTCGCTCAGCCTGCTGATCTGCAGGTTGCGGGAAGACGACATATGATTACAGCGTTACGTCAGTGAACACGCGGCTATGCCCTCTCCCGCGCCGTCCGTATGGGCAGGTACGGTGGAGGGATCAGCGGACGGCTTCGGGAAGGGAGTGTGGCGATGGTCCTGCTTCGTCACTTGCTCGGTGACGCGCTGCGGCGGCTGCGCCTCCGGCAGGGTCGCACCCTCCGCGAAGTCTCTGCGGCTGCGCGAGTGTCACTCGGATACCTGTCGGAAGTCGAGCGTGGCCAGAAAGAGGCCTCATCCGAGCTGCTGGCCTCCATCTGCGGCGCCCTGGGAGCGCCGATGTCGCAGTTGCTCAGGGAGGTCTCCGACAACTTCGCACTGGCCGAACTGCAGAACGAGCCGGTCTTCACCGGCGTGCGGGTGCTGTCGCCCGACGTGGCCAGGGTGCCCGAGCCCGGTGCCCCGGCCGAGGAACTCGACCTCGCCGCCGGCGACGCGAAGGTCGCGGTCAAGGGCGGCACCAGGTTCGCCGTACCGCCGGACCGGCCCGAGTTCGAGCAGGTCGCCCGGCACATCAAGGACATTCAGGACATGGTCCCGGCGCTGAACTGACGCACGGCGTCGGTTCGGCCCGCGGGTCAGGCCCAGGCGCGCGGCCCCTGGTCAAGCCCAGGCACGCGGATCGTCGGCCAGTTTCACCACGCTCTCGGGCAGGTGCCCGGACACGATGTGCTCCAGCGTCACGTCTTCGAGGATGGCCCGCTCGTTGGCGCGAAGCGCGATCCACACCGTCTGCAGCGGTTCGGCTGCGCCGATGTAGCCCAGGTTCTCCGGGCGCTCACCGCGGACGCCGACCAGCGGCCCGTCGATCGCCCTGATGATGTCCGCGAGTGAGATGTCGGAGGCGGGCCGGGCCAGCCAGAATCCCCCATCGGGGCCGCGCTGGCTGCGGACCAGGCCGCCGCGGCGGAGCTGGGTCAGGATGGCCTCGAGAAACTTGCCCGGAATGCCCTGGGTCTTGGCGAGCTGATCAGAGGTCACGTGGCCGCCGCCGCTGGCGGCCGCGAGTTCTATGGCAGCACGCAGAGCATAGTCGGCGCGTGCGGACAAACGCATGTGAAGCATTATGCAGGCAAATCGCGGCTGACCGGTGACCGGCACACGGGTGGACGGCCGGCCGGATTGCCCGCCGGGGCCGCTGGCAGGCCGCCGACCGGGCAAGACCGGCCCGGATACCGATCGCCGGCGCTCCGATAAATTCCGGTTAGTCCGGTCGGTTGAGCCGGGTTAACGACGTATGCCGGGGCGTCAGGCCCAGAACTTCGGCGGCGGCCAGGCCGCTGATCCGCGCGGCCCCGTAGGTGGCCACGTGGACGCCCTGAGACGGGCGCCAGACCGGGAGCCCCATCTCCACCACCACCGCGTCCGGGCGGGCCGCGAGCAGCCTCGTCACCACATCACGGGCCGCCTGGTACCTGTGGGCGTCCCGGACCACGACCACGATCGGCCGCCCCGCCGCCGCGGCGAGCGCCGCATCGGCCTCCCGGGCCAGTTCGCCGGTGGCGGCACCTACCCGGAGCCGCACGATGCTGTCGGCGGGCACCCAGGGCTCCAGGCCCCACGGAACCGGGCCGACCGCGATGTTGGCCGGGGGTACCACCTCGACGAGCAGCGGCCCGCGCAGCGGGCGGGCCGGGCTGCCGATCACGCGGACCGCGCGGCGGGCCGCGGTCAGTCCCACGTCGGCCCCGTCGGCCGGGTGTTCCGCCGCCGGGCGCACCCCGGCGGCGCGCGCTGCGGCCGTCCAGGCCCGCAGCTCGGCCACCCGGGCCGCCGCCTCCTCGAGCCGCGCCCCCGGCATCCGGCCCGAGGTGACGGCGGCGGCGAGCGCGTCCCGCACCGCCAGATAGGCGGCGCGGTCCTGGTCGCGCCCGAAGCAGAGCAGGTCTGTGCCTGCCGCCACGGCCTGCACCGCGGCCTCGGGCAGCCCGAACGGCTCGCTCACCGCGCGCATCTCCAGCGCGTCGGAGATGATCACGCCGGTGAAGCCGAGCTCGCCGCGGAGCAGCCCGGTCTGCGCCGCGGCGGACAGCGACGCGGGCAGGTCGCCGGTGAGCTCGGGAACGCGCAGGTGGCCCGGCATGATCGCCCGCGCGCCCGCGGCGATCGCGGCCGAGAACGGCGGCAGGTCCCGTTGCGCCAGCAGCTTCAACGGGACGTCGACGGTGGCGATCGAATCGTGCGTATCGACACGGGTGCTGCCGTGACCCGGGAAGTGCTTGGCGCACGCGGCCACGCCAGCGGCCTGCAGGCCGGCCACGGCGGCCGCGGCGTGCCTGGCCACCAGGTCCGGATCGGCGCCGAACGACCTGGTGCCGATCACCGGGTTGTCGGCGGCGGTGTTCACGTCCACCGACGGCGCCAGGTCCACGTTGATCCCGAGCGCCGCGAGGTCGGCGCCGAGCGCGCGGTATACGGCCCGGGTGAGGGCCACGTCGTCGACGGCGCCGAGCGCGGCGTTGCCGGGATACCTGCTCCCGACCAGGTGCCCGATCCTGGTGACGTCGCCCCCTTCCTCGTCGATGGCGATCAGCGGCTCGGCTGTGGCCGAGCGGAGCCGCGCCGTCAGCGCCGAAAGCTGCGCCGGCCCGGCGATGTTCGGGCTGAACACGGTCACGCCGCCCAGCCCGGCGCTGAGCGCGGTCAGCACCCAGCCCGGGGCGTCGCGGCCGCCGAACGGCGGGATCAGGATGGCGTCGGCGAGCCTGGCCAGGCCCGGGTCACCGCTCCGCGCCGGTGCCCTCATCCCTTCACCGCCCCGGCGACGAGGCCGCCGACCATGCGCCGCCGGACGATCAGGAAAAAGATCATGACCGGGATCGTGTACATCGTGGACGCGGCCATGATCGGCCCCCACTCGGCGCCGCCGCGGCCGAAGAAGTAGGTGACGTAGATCGGCAGCGTGTATGTGGAGTGCGCCTGGCCGAGGAACGTCAGCGCGACGATGAACTCGTTGTAGGCGGTGATGAACGAGAAGATGCTGGTCGCCACCAGGCCGGGGGCGACCAGCGGGAACAGGATCCGCCAGAAGATCGCCACCGCCGAGGCGCCGTCGATCGCCGCCGCCTCTTCGAGTTCCCTGGGCACCGTGGCCACGAAGTTGCGCAGCATCCAGATCGACACCGGCAGCGCCTGGGCCGTGTAGACGATCGTCAGGCCGAACAGGCTCTGCAGCAGGTTCAGCCGGTCGAAATCGAGGAAGAGCGCGATGATCAGCGCCTGTCCCGGGATCATCTGCACGATCAGCAGCATGATCAGGAACGAGGCGCGGAACCGGAACCGGAACCTCGCCACCGCGACCGACGCCAGCAGCGAGATCGTCGAGGCGATCAGCACCGTGGCCAGCGTCACCACGAGGCTGTTGCGGAAGAAAAGCCAGACCGTGCCGATGCCCGATGCCTGCCCGCTGATCACCTCGGCGAAGTTCCCCAGCGTCGGGTGTGCGGGCAGCAGGCTCGGCGTGAGCGAGTAGATCTCCTGCGACGGCTTGAACGCGGTAGCCACCATCCAGAGGATCGGGAACAGCGTGACCAGCCCGATGAGCAGGGCGAATGCGTTCAGGCTCAGCTTTTTCGCTCGCTTGCTGGGCCCTGCCCTGCGCCTCGTCCGGGCACCGGTGCGGCGCAGGCCACTCGGTGGCAGGCTCCCTCGCTCCCTGGCTCGTGTAACCGGCTCCGCGGCGGGGGGCCCCAGCGAAACCATCGGCTCGCTCATGTCAGCGCTCCCTGACGGATCGAGGCGCGGACGTAGCCGACGGTGATGATCAGCAGGATCAGCGTGAGGATCAGCGCCAGCGCCCCGCCGAGCCCATAGCTCGGCGGGAACGTGAACGCCTTGTCGTAGAGGTAGAGGCCGAGGTTGAACTCATCCCGGTTGCCGAGGCCGCCCGTGATCAGGTAACTCTGCGTGAACACGTTGAAGTCCCAGATCACCGACAGCAGCAGCAGCACCAGAAAGATCGGCTTCAGCAGCGGGTAGGTGATCCGCCAGAACACCCGCCACGGGCCCGCACCGTCCACCCGGGCCGCGTCGTACAGCTCGCCCGGGATCGTCTTGAGACCGGCCAGCGTGGCCACGGCGATGAACGGGAACGCCTGCCAGACCACCAGCACGGTCAGGACGGTGTATGCCTGCAGCGGGCCGCTGGTCGTCCAGTTGAAGCCCGCCCAGTCGGTGTTGCCCACCAGCCAGTGCGGCATCTTGCTCAGCGCCCAGTCGACCAGGCCGCCGTCCGGGTTGAACAACCAGTAGAACAGCACGCTGGCCGAGACCGCGGGAGTGGCCCAGGCGAGCAGCGCGGCCCCGGACACGAACGCCGCCATCCGCGGGCCGAGCCGGTTCAGCAGCAGGCCGACCACCGTGCCGACGACCAGGCTGAGCGGGACGGCCGCGGCGGCGAAGAGGACCGTGATCCGCAGCGAGAGCCAGAACTCGGAGTCGGCGAACGTGGTGGTGAAGTTGCCGAGCCCGACCCACTGAACCGGGGCGGCGCCGGTGATCTGGGGCAGCCCGTAGTTCTGGAACGAGTAGAGCACCATCTGCACCAACGGCCAGAGGTACACGAGCACGATCCCGGCCAGCGCGGGCACCAGCAGCAGGTACGGGGCCAGCCGGTGGCGGCGGACGAACGCGCCGATGCGGGCGCTCGGGCCCGCGGCCGGTGTTCCGGGAAGCCGCGTGACTGTCTCGGCCATGTGTCGGGCCCTCCTGAGCACAAAGTCGGTGTCCCGGCCGGCCAGCAGCCGCCAGAGGGTGGCCGGCCGGGACGAGGCACGGAAGGTCAGGATTCGGAACCGGTATTGAGCACGTTCTGCAGCTCGGTGTTGGCCTTGTTCACGGTGGCCGTGAAGTTGGCGCCTTGCATCAGCGACTTCATCATCGTTGGGATGACTTCGTCGGTCGAGTCTGCCGTCGCCCAGTATTTCGAGTTCAGCGGTGAGATCTGCGTGTACGCGGCGGCCTTGGCGAACCCGGACATGATCGCGCTGCTCGAGTATTTGCCGCCGGAGAGCTCAGACGTGAACTCGGGGAAGAAGCCCTGCAGGTTGGCGAACGTGGTCGCGTTGGCCGGGCTGTCCATTACCGAGATCAGGTCCCAGTCCGCGGTCTTGTACGGGCTCTTGGCCCAGACACCGAGGTCGGAGCCACCCGCGAAGGCCGGCGCCGGGTTGGGGCCGTTCTCGCTCGGGATCGGGAACGATGCCCAGTCCGCCTGGTCCTTCGTGCTCACCGCCTCCAGCGAGGACTCGGCCCACGGGCCGTCGATGTACATGTCCAGCGTTCCCTTGGCGAAGTCCTCGTCGGACCCGCCCGAGGTGGCGCCGGGAGTGCCGAGCTCGGTCTCGCCGATGTACTTGGCGGGCGACACGTGGTCGGTCAGGTACAGGTCGGCGTAGAACTTGATGCCGGCCTCGGACTGCGGTGTGTTCAGCTCCGCGACCCACTTGCCGTTCTTCTGCACCGCGACCTGGCCGCCCGCTCCCCAGATGAAGCTGACGATCGCGTCGTCGTAGTCGCTCGGCGCGCCAAGGCCGTACGTGCCCGGGAACTTCGCCATCAGCTTCTTCGCGTCGCTGACCAGCTCCGACCACGTGGTGGGTGTCGCCGTGATCCCGGCCGCCGCGAACTCCGCCTTGTTGTACCAGATGCCGCGCACGCCGCCGAACCACGGGACGGCGTAGTTGCTGCCGTTGATCGTGTCGTTGGCAAGGTTGCCCGCGATGATGTCCGAGCTGTCCGGCCACGCCTTGACGTCGCTGGTGATGTCCGCCAGCGCGCCCTGCGCGGCCATCTCCGGTGTCTCGGTGTTGCCGAGCTCGGTGATGTCGGGGCCGCCCTTGCCGCTGCTCAGCGCGTTGGTCCAGTCCGTGACGTTGTCCGTCCACGGAATCCAGTCCACGACCACCTTGGTCTTCTTGTACTGCGGGAACTTTTTGTGGAACTGAGCCACAACGCCGTTCATCCAGGTCACCTGCGACGGGACGGACGCCCCCATCCGCCAAACGGTCAGCTTGGCTGGCGCCGCCGCCGCCGATGAACTGCTGCTCGAGCCGCAACCTGCTACTCCGGCCGTGGCTCCTGCAAGCACCACGGCAGCGCCTACTGCGGCTGCCGATCTGGTGAGGTTCACTGCTCGATCTCCCTTCCCGGCTGTTCTCGCGGGCCCGCATCCGCCGGGCGACGCGCCCGCTGCGACCGAATCTGCGCCGAAACTAACAGGAAACTTTCCTATAAGATAGAGTCCGTTGCCAGATTGAGACAGAACCCAACGTGACGGCAGCCCGCGTCGGCCCAGCCGGTCCACGCGGGCACCGCTCCACGACGGCCCACCGGTCTGCGCGGGCGTTGCCTCGCGACGGCCCACCGGCCCGTGCGGGCGTTGCCTCGCGACGGCCTGACCGGTTGCGCGCGAGGCCAGCTCCGCGCGGGGACCGAGGGCAGGCTCGCCCCCCGGGCGAGCATCGCCGTACGGTACCCATAGCCAGGGAGGGGGCGGCATGGAACGAAGACCAGGAACGCCAAGCCTGCTGCGCGAGCTTAACGACCGCGCAGCGCTCGAGCTGCTGCTCGCCAGCGGCCCGATGACCCGCGCACAGCTTGGCGCGCATACCGGGCTGTCCAAGGTCACCGCGTCGCAGCTGCTGGCCAGGCTCGAGGAGCGCGGGCTGGTCGAGATCACCGGGGAGCAGGCGGGCGGCCGCGGGCCGAACGCCGCCCTGTACGGCGTGGTGCCGTCGACCGCCTATGTGGCCGGGCTGCATGTCGACCTCAACGAGGTCAGCGCCGGCGTCGCCGACGTCACCGGCAAGGAGATGGCCGTGGTCTCGGTGGACCCGAACGGCGGCCAGGACCCGGTCGAGCTGGTGCGCGGTGCGGTCGCGGCGGCCGCGGGCTCGGCCGGCGTGTCCGCGGGCGCGCTGCGGGCACTCGTGATCGGGACCCCGGGCGTGCTGGATCCGGGAACCGGCGAGCCGCGGCTGGCCGTCAACCTGCCCGCCTGGCACGACGGCGTGCTCGACGCGCTGCGCAGCGATCTGGGCAGGCAGGTAACGATCGAGAACGACGTCAACCTGGCCGCGATGGCCGAGCGGGCGACCGGCGCGGCATCAGGGAAAGACGACTTCGTGCTGGTCTGGATGAGCATCGGCATCGGGCTGGCGATCGTGCTCGGCGGGCGGTTGCACCGTGGCGTCGGCGGGGCGGCCGGCGAGATCGGCTACCTGCCGGTGCCGGGAGTGCCGCTGCCGCAGGACGTCAGCCACCCCGCGACGGGCGCGTTCCAGTCCCTGATCGGCGCCCAGGCGCTGGTGCCGCTGGCGGCCAGCTACGGGTTCGCCGAGGCCACCGCCGGGGCCGCGGTACGCGCGGCGAGCGCGGCGGCCGTTGCCGGCGAGGAGCGGGGCAGCGCGTTTCTCACCGAGCTGGCCAGCCGGGTGGCGACCGGCGTGGCCTCGATCTGCGTCGTGCTCGACCCGGGCCTGGTCGTGCTGGGCGGCGAGGTTGGCCTGGCCGGAGGCACGGACCTGGCCACGCGGGTCGCCGCCGAGGTGGGGCGGATCAGCCCGACCCGGCCGCAGGTGGTCCCGACCAGCGTGACCGGGGACCCGGTGCTGTGCGGCGCGATCCGGGCCGCGGTCGACCGGGCCCGCGACGAACTGCTCGCGTCGGTGGCCAGTTCCTGAGGGCCGCACCGGGCCTCGCGGAAGGGCCGACAAGGAACCCCGAATGGGCTGACCGGTTTGGTGCGGTCCCCGCTGGGTATCCGGCAGCCGTACGATTAATATCGTAATCGGGGGGGTTCGATCGTGAGCAAGATGCGGATGGTTCTCATACCGCTGGCCGTTGTCGCAGCAATCGTCGTCATGGCCATGACCCGGCGCCCGGGCATGGGCCGCCGCAGCCAGCGTCGTAGCAAGTAAAGGGTCAGGATTCGAACCTGATCCTGGTAGAGCCTTAAGGCCGGGCCGTTCATCAGGGCGGCCCGGCTGGCTGCTTGAAACGGAAGTAATTCCGCAGCCACGCAATGGCAAATTTGGCGCAAACGCCCGAGGGCCGGAATTGTCACCCGGACAGTTCAGCGGCGTAATTCCGGAGCGGCCACTCGTACTGCTTGAGGTCGTCGCTGTCGATCCGGTCGAGCGCCAGGAGGATCAGCTGGGCCACCGCCTCTTGGCAGTGCCCGTCGCTGGTCAGCGCGAGGGCCAGGAACACCGCGACCGAGTCGTGGCCGGGAAACTGGTCGTCAGCGCGCCGCATGGCCTGTACCGCCTCGTCAAAGCGCCCCAGGTTGCGCAGCGTGCTGCCGTACTGGATCAGGCCCTGGCGCAGGTCGTCGCCGTCCAGGCCGGCCGAGAACGCCTGCTCGTAGACGGGCGCCGCCTCGGCCTCCCGGCCGGCGTAGTCGAGCGCGCTCGCGTATGCCAGCAGCGCGTGGGGGTCTCCGGGATGCTGCCGGAGCAGGTCGTGGAAGTAGCCGACCGTGGGCTCGGGGTTGTCCCGCTGAGCGGCGTCCCACCCTCGCTTGATCGCATCGGAAAGCGCGCTCACGGTGCTGCTGCGACCGGCGCCGGGGAAACCGTCATAAGGACGAGGTTAGAACGGCGAGCAGCGCGGCGCTCACGATCAGCGCCGCGGCCGCGGCCACGGCCGTGACCCGGCGCCCGTGGCGCCACCGCTGCGGCGGATCTTCCCGCAGGCCAAGGATCAACTGCCTGCTGAGCGTGTACGCCGTCAGCCCGGCGACGGCCACCAGGCCGGAGCGCGCGAGCCCGGCGGCCAGCCCGACCGCCAGCACCGCGACGCCGATCACCAGAGAGCTCAGCGCCTCGAGCAACTGCGCGGGTTCCCGCCGGCAGCCGACCCGGCGGTTCGACGTCCAGATTCCCCGGCGGGACGCGGTCGGCCGCCCCGCGCAGCAGCCAGCCCACAGGCACCCGGGCCGGCCGATGGCCATGCCGATCAGCAGCGCGGGCGCGGCCGTGGCCAGGTAGGCCCCGGCGGGGGACGCCAGTGTCGGCGAACGCGGCCGTGGCGACACGCGCGGAGCCTCCCTGGAGCACCGGCCAGATAGCGCGGAAACCTGTCAGAGCGGGGAAACGCGTCAGCAAATAGGACTGACACGATTCCCCGTTAACGCGATCATGAGGATTTATGCCGGGATTGCCCGGATTCGGCGAGCGGCCAGGGACTGGGAACAGGTGTGTTTCTGCTACCTGACGGGCGTTCTAGGCGCGGAGGCGGAGGCCGCGGGGGGTGGGGCGGAAGCCCGCCTGCTCCAGCGCGCGGGCCAGCGGAGAGTCGTAGACGCCGCCGCCGTCGGCGCGCTCAACGGTGAGCCGGCCGAGCGCTCCCTCGCGGACCGCACCGGCGAGCGCGGCGGCCGCCGGGTCGAG
>JASHOI010000509.1 GCA_030041195.1 Streptosporangiaceae bacterium
GCGGCGGCGCGCGACTCGGCGGCGAGCCGCCGCTCCGTCTCGGCGAGCGCGCCCTCGGCGGCCGCCCGCTCGGCCACCACGTCGCCAAGCTGGTCGCGGGCGACGGCAAGCTGCTCCCGCAGCCCGGCCTCCTGCTCGCGCAGCGTTACGGCCTCTCTGTCGAGTTCGTCGGGATCGCGGCCGGGCCGTTGCGGCTCCGGGGGAGCGGAAAGGTGCCGGTGCCGCTCCCCGGCCAGGCTGAGCACCCCGCGCAGCCGCTCGGACAGGCTGGAGAGCCCGAAGAACGCCTCCTGCGCCGCGGCGAGGCGGGGGGCGTGCTGCTGTTCGTCGCCCTCCAGCTCGGCCTCGGCGCCGCGGGCCCCGGCCAGCGTGGCGTCCAGCTCGGCCCGCCGCGCCGTGGTCGCTGCCTCGTCGGTCTCGTCGCGCTCGAGCTCGGCGGCCAGCGTGGCGTAGTCGTCGGCCAGCAGCCGCAGCCTGGCGTCGCGCAGGTCGGCCTGGATCACCGCGGCCTTGCGCGCGATCTCCGCCTGCCGGCCGAGCGGCTTGAGCCGGCGGCCGATCTCCGAGGTCAGGTCGACCAGCCGGGTCAGGTTGGCCTGCATCGCCTCCAGCTTGCGCAGCGCCTTCTCCTTGCGCCTGCGGTGCTTGAGTATCCCGGCAGCCTCCTCGATCAGCGCCCGCCGCGCGTCGGGGCCGCTGTTCAGCACCTGGTCCAGCTGGTTCTGGCTCACGATCACGTGCATTTCCCGGCCGAGGCCGGTGTCGGAGAGCAGCTCCGCCACGTCGAGCAGACGGCACTGGTCGCCGTTGATCGCGTACTCGCTCTGGCCGGTACGGAACAGCAGCCGGCTGATCGTCACCTCGGCGTAGTCGATCGGCAGCGCGCCGTCGCTGTTGTCGATCGTCAGCGAGACCTCGGCCCGGCCCAGCGGCGGCCGGCCCGCGGTCCCCGCGAACACGACATCCTCCATCTTGCCGCCGCGCAGCTGCTTGACGCCCTGCTCGCCCATGACCCAGGAGAACGCGTCGACCACGTTGGACTTCCCGGACCCGTTGGGGCCGACGACGCACGTGATCCCCCGCTCAAACCGCAGCGTCGTGGCGGAGGCGAACGACTTGAACCCACGCAGAGTGAGCGCTTTCAGGTACACCTGGCGGCTTTCCTCCTCGTGTGGTCGCCCCGCCTGCGCGTCCGGCCGCCGCTTCCTGCCCCGCCGGCAGCACTGCCGATCCTGCGCCGATCCTGCCGCCGCAGCGCGGCTCCGCTCGTCCGCACCTTACCGCGAGCGAGTGTCACTCCCGTGGATTCGAGCGGCAGGCCGCCGGAGACCGGTCGTGTTATGTCCCATTCTGAGGCCAAAACGCGGCCCACCCCGCCAGCCACGCCGATCCAGCCCGATCCGGCGCCCGGGGAGGCAGCGCCGCGGCCGTCAAGCAGCCCTGCGTACTACCCGCGAGCTAAGCGTCCATGCGTGCCGCGCCGGGTGAATGGGCCGCGTTTGCCCGGTAAATGCGAAACGCCGATTTTTTGCGCTTTAGCGCTGATTTGGGGTAGCCGACGTCGCATCGGGCGCGGTCAGGTGGGGGCTCACGGCCGGTCCCGGCCCCCACAGCCGGGCTCACAAGAAGATCTAGGAGGATTCGGTGCAAATACCGCACGCGATCCTCCTAGATCATTAGGGTGCCGGGTCGGGCGGAGGCGGACGAGGCGGACGAGGTCTAAGGGGCGGGCGGGGCGGGGGGTGAGCGGGGCGGCGGACGAGGCGGACGAGGTCTAAGAGGCCGGTGGGGCGGGGGTGAGCGGGGCGACGGGCGGGGTGGGGGGCGGGTGGTGTGGAAGGGGCGGAAGGGGCGGAAGGGGCGGCGATTTGGCACGGGCCGGGCGCGGGACCGGGGGCGGTGGGCATATAGCGCACGTTATGGCCCTCGGCCGGACTTTCTGACTAGAGCAGCCAAAGAGGGACGCCTGGGACAGGCGCCCCTCCGTACCCTGCGGCCAGCCGGCGCTCGTCAGGTGAGCGCGGGCTCGCGGACCGGAAGCATCAGGTCGTGCCCCACCTCCGCCGCAAGTACGTCGTTCTCCTCATGCAGCCTGGCAAGCTCGGCTTCGAGATCACGTACTCGCTGTTGCAGGCGGCGCATCTCTGAGACCATGCGCGGATCCGGGCCGCCGACGTGGCCATATAGAGCCTTCGCCATTTTGTGAGGTCCTCCACACTGAGTGACCAGAGTGGGCGCGCATGCATAGACGCGAGAGAAGCGCAGCCTTGCGCGCGGGTAACGAATCCATGGTCCCACTGCACCGGGTATCCGGTCAAGTTGACAATTATGCAGGTCACACGGCCGCGAATGTTAGCGTTCACCTTTCGGCGAACCCGGTCAGGCCGCCGTGCGGCTCGTCCCACCGGTACGTCACCCGGACCACGCGGCCGGGCGCCTCCGTGCCCTCGAGCAGGGCAAGCAACTCCCTGCAGGCCGCGGAGGCGCCTTCGGCTATCACCCGCACCCGGCCGTCCTCGAGGTTCTCCGCCCAGCCCGCGAGGCCGAGTTCCAGCGCCCGTGCCCTCGTCCACCAGCGGAAGCCAACGCCCTGGACCCGGCCCTCCACCCACGCGGTGAGCCGGGCCTGTTCCCCCGGGGTCACGGCCGCGGCCGCGGGCGCGGCTGGCACTTGGGGCAGCTGAAGGCCGACCTGTTCATGAACGGATCCCGGCGCACCGGCGTGCCGCACCGGCGGCACGGCTGGCCCGCGCGCCCATACACGTTGAGCGACCGCTCGAAGTAGCCGCTCTGGCCGTTCACGTTGACGTACAGGCTGTCGAACGTGGTGCCGCCCGCGCTCAGCGACTCGGCGAACACCTCCTGGACCGCGGCGAACAGCCGGGTGACCTGGACCGGCCGCAGCAGATGCGCCTCACGCGCCCAGTGCAGCCGCGCCCGCCACAGCGCCTCGTCGGCGTAGATGTTGCCGATCCCGCTGACCAGCGACTGGTCGAGCAGGGCTCGCTTGATCCCGCTGCGCCGGCTGCGCATCCTGGCCGTCACCGCCGCCAGATCGAAGGCGGGCTCGAGCGGATCGGGCGCGATGTGCGCGATCGCGGCGGGCAGCACGGCTCCCCCGACCGCCAGGGACAGATGGCCGAACGTCCGCTGGTCGCTGAAGCGCAGGTCGGGCCCGGAGTCGGCGAAGCTCAGGCGGACCCTCACGTGCGGCGACAGCGGGCGTGACGGATCGCCGACCAGCAGCTGGCCGCTCATGCCGAGGTGCGCGAGCAGAGCGTCGTCGTCGCCGACCGGCAGCCACAGGTACTTGCCGCGCCGCAGCGCACCGGTGATCTTGCGCCCGCGCACGGCGGCGGCGAAGTCATCGGGCCCGGCGACGTGGCGGCGCAGCGCACGGGGGTGCAGCATCTGCACCGAGTCGATGGTGCGGCCGACGACATGGCGCTCAAGCCCCCGCCGGATGATCTCGACTTCCGGGAGCTCGGGCACGCTCAGCTCCGCCGCGGCGCGCCGTGGCCTTCGGTGCCGGGCCCGTCGTCGTCGGCGGCGTCAGCGGCTGGATCTCCGCTGTCCGAGGCGGCCCCCGCCGCCATCGAGTTGCTTTCGGTGATCGAGGTCCACGCCGCCTCGGCGGCCTGCTGCTCGGCTTCCTTCTTGGAGCGTCCCTCGCCCTCGCCGTACGTGCGGCCGGCGATCCTGACCGAGGCGCGGAACGACTTCTGGTGGTCGGGCCCGCTCTCCTCGACGTGGTACTCGGGCACGCCGAGATACTCCGCCGCGGTCAGCTCCTGCAGCGACGTCTTCCAGTCAAGGCCGGCGCCCAGCCTGGCCGAGCGCGCGATCACCGGGTCGAACAGGCGGTGCACCAGCGCGTCGGCCTCGGTGAGCCCGCGGTCGACGTAGACGGCGCCGAGCACCGCCTCAAGCGTGTCAGCCAGAATCGACGACTTGTCCCTGCCGCCGGTGCCCTCCTCGCCCTTGCCCAGGCGGACATAGTCGCCGAGCCGGAGCCCGCGGGCGACCCCGGCCAGCGCGCGCATGTTGACCACGGCGGCGCGGAGCTTCGCCAGCTGGCCCTCGGGGAGGTCGGGATACTCACGGAAGAGGGTGTCGGTGACGATCAGGCCGAGTACCGAGTCGCCCAGGAACTCCAGCCGCTCGTTGGTCGGCAGCCCGCCGTTCTCGTACGCAAACGAGCGGTGGGTGAGGGCGCGCTCCAGCAACACGGGGTCGAGCAGCACGCCGAGGGCGTCAAGCAACTCGGCGGTCACGGGCCGCGCGGCGTCGGGAGCTGCCGGGCTGCCGTCACCTGCTGCGCCAATCACGTTTCCCTCCTTTCCGCCGAGCCCGAGTCACCGAGCCCGCGCCCGACTCTCCGGGATCAGGAGGGCGCGATCACCTGGCGCCGGTTGTACGTACCGCACGTGGGGCACGCGGTGTGCGGCAGCTTGGGGTCGCGGCACTGCGGGCAGGTCACGAGCTGCGGTGCCGTGGTCTTCCACTGGGCCCGGCGTGACCTGGTATTGCTGCGCGACATTCTCCGCTTGGGGACCGCCACGTCAGCGCTCCTTCCCTGTCTCCGGCACGGGTGAACCGTCCGGTGTCCGATCTGTGGTGCCCGCGTCGGCGTGGGCATGCCCAGCTCCCGCGTCCGCAAGCCGCACACCGCATTCGGAGCACAGCCCCGGGCAATCCTCGGCGCACAGCGGCGCGAGCGGCAGCTCGAGCACCAGCGCGTCGCGCAGGGCCGGCTCGAGGTCGAGCAGGTCCCCGTCCAGAAGATACCCGTCGGCGTCCTCGTCGCCCGCGTCATGGGAGAACAACTCGGTGAACCGGACCTCTGTTCCAGATGTGAACAGATCCAGACACCGCGCGCACTCTCCCACCAGCGGCGCCCGCACCGTCCCGGTCACCAGCACGCCGTCGGACACCCTCTCGAGCCGGACGTCCAGCTCGAGATCCGCTCCCTCGGGAACGCTCACCATCTCGACGCCGAGGCTCGCGGGTGCCGGGACGGTCCGGTTCTCGGAGCGCACGTCGGTAATACCGAGGCTCCGGGTGTCGAACACGAACGGCAACCGCGGGTCAAGCCGTCTGGGATGGTTGGGGTTGGCTTTTGGCATGGCAGGCAAAGGTACGGACAGGCATTCGGGCGGTCAGCATACCTGGCTGCCTGCGCTAAGCCCAAGTCGGACCCGGTGTTGCGCCGCCCCGGGATGCCGTAGTGACGCTGTAATGCGGTGCGGCACCGGAGATCACGCTGCGCCGGCCAGCCGGCGCGCCCGGGCTCAGGGTGAGTCGGCGGCCCGCACCGTGAGCCGGTCCAGGACCGGGCCGGGCACCAGGCTGGTCACGTCGCCGCCGTACTTGGCGAAATCCTTGACCAGGCTCGAGGACAGGAACGCGTAGAGCGGGTTCGTGGAGATGAACACCGTCTCCACGCCCGCCTGGTTGTAGTTCATCTGGGCCATCTGCAGCTCATAGTCGAAATCGCTGACCGCGCGCAGGCCCTTGACGATCGCCGAGATGTCGTTGGCCTTGCAGAAATCCACGATCAGGCCGTCGAACTTGGCCACCTGGACGTTGTCCAGCTCCTTGGTGACCTCGCGCAGCATCTCCACCCGCTCGTCGACGCTGAACAGCGGGCTCTTGTTCGGGTTGCGCAAGACGGCGACGACGACCTCGTCATAGAGCTTCGCCGCACGGGTGACGATGTCGAGATGTCCGTTGGTGACCGGGTCGAATGATCCTGGGCAGACCACACGGCGCACGCTGACTCCCCCTCCTGGCGGTGACGCTGCCGCAGGCCCCGCGCCTGCGGCCAGACCGTACCAGAACGTGGCCTCACCGTAACCGCGGGACCGGTCGGGCGTATACCCGGCCGGCCAGGTGAATGGGCCGGCCCTGGTGGCCCGCTCCACGACGACCAGGGCTCCGGGCGCGAGCCAGCCGTGCTCCCGCAGCGCGGCCAGCGTCTGGTGCACCTCCACATCGGGCGTGGCGTAAGGCGGGTCAGCGAAGACGAGATCGCGCGGCGGCTGGTCACCCGGCCCGCGCGCGAGCACCCGCTGCACCGTGCCGGTGACCAGCCGCGCGCCCGGCAGCCGCAGCGCCTCGATGTTGCCGCGGATCACCCTGGCCGCCCGGGCGTCCGCCTCGACGAGGACCACGCCGGACGCGCCCCGGGACAGCGCCTCGAGCCCCACCGCGCCCGAGCCCGCGTACAGGTCGAGCGCCCTGGCCCCGTCGAGCGGCCCGCGGATCGCCAGGATCGTCGAGAACAGCCCCTCGCGGGCCCGGTCCGACGTCGGCCTTGTCCCCCGGCCGCCCGGCACGGACAGCCGCCTGCCGCGGGCGGCGCCTGCGATGATGCGGGTCACGGCGGTGGCTCAGGCCTTCTCGAGGTACTCCGCCTGCTCCCGTTCGAGCAGGACGCGGACGGCGGTGGCCAGCGCCGGCAATCCGGCAAGCGCCGGATCCGCCTCGACCACCTGCTGCGCCTCCTTGCGGGCGTCGCCGATCAGGTCCTCGTCCCGCAGCAGCGTGAGCAGCTTCAGGCTCGACCTGGGCCCCGCCTGGACGGCGCCGAGTACATCGCCCTCGCGGCGCTGCTGCAGGTCGAGCCGGGACAGCTTGAACCCGTCGAGGGTGTCGGCGACCGCGTCGAGCCGCTGCCGCGACTTGCCGCCCGCCTCGGCCTCGGTGACCAGCAGGCACAGCCCCTCGTGGCTGCCCCGGCCGACCCTGCCGCGCAGCTGGTGCAGCTGGGAGACGCCGAACCGGTCGGCATCCATGATCACCATGGCGGTGGCGTTCGGCACGTCCACGCCGACTTCGACGACGGTGGTCGTGACCAGCACGTCCACCGAGCCGGCGGCGAACGCGAGCATGACCGCGTCCTTCTCGTCGGGCGGGAGCCTGCCGTGCAGCACTGCCACACGCAATCCCGCCAGCGCGCCGCGTTCCAGCTCGGCCGCCAGGTCCAGGACGGCGATCGGCGGGTGCCCGCCGCCGGCCTGGTCGGTGTCGGCGGATCCGCCGTCCCCCGGCCGGCCGTAGAGCCGCTCCCCGTCCGCGAAGTCCGGGTCGGGCCCGTCGCCGATGCGCGGGCATACCACGTAGCACTGGCGGCCTCGTTCCGTCTCCTCGCGCAGCCGCTGCCAGGTCCGCTCCAGGTAGTGCGGCTTCTCGGCGGCCGGGACCACGTGCGTGACGATCGGCGAGCGCCCGGCGGGCAGCTCGGTCAGCGTGGACATTTCCAGGTCGCCGAAGACCGTCATCGCCACGGTCCGCGGTATCGGGGTGGCGGTCATCACGAGAAGGTGCGGCCGGCCTTCGCCCGCCTTGGCCCGCAGCGCGTCGCGCTGCTCAACGCCGAACCGGTGCTGCTCGTCGATCACCACCAGGCCGAGGTCGGCGAATTGCACCTGCTCTTCGAGCAGCGCGTGGGTGCCGATCACGATCCCGGCCGTGCCCGACGCCGCCTCCAGCAGCGCGCTCCGCCGTGCCGCGGCGCCCAGCGAGCCGGTCAGCAGCGCGACGCGGGTGGCCGCCGCTGCGGCGCCGAGCTCACCGGCCCGGCCCAGCGGGCCAAGCTGCTCGGTGATCGACCGGTAGTGCTGCTGCGCCAGCACCTCGGTCGGGGCGAGCAGCGCGGCCTGCCCGCCGGCGTCGACGACCTGGAGCATCGCCCGCACCGCGATCACCGTCTTGCCCGAACCAACCTCGCCCTGGAGCAGGCGGTGCATGGCGTGGTCGAGGGCGAGCTCGTCGGCGATCTGAGCGCCGGCCAGCTGCTGCCCGACGGTCAGCTCGAACGGCAGCCTGGCGCCGTAGGCGTCGAGCAGGCCGCCGGCCGCGCGCGGACGCGGCGTCGCCGAATAGGCGGCGGCCGCAAGCCGCCGCTGCGCGAGCACCACCTGCAGCTGAAACGCTTCGTCCCACTTCAGCCGGTGCCGGGAGCGATTGACGTCGGCCCAGTCCACCGGGCGGTGGATGCCGCGGAGCGCGTCGGCGAGCCCGCACAGCCCGTGACGGTCACGGATCGCGCGCGGCATCGGGTCGTCGACGTCGAGAACATCAAGGACGACCCGCACCGAGCGCGCGAGCTGAGGGGAGGTGATCTCCTTCGCCGCCGGGTAGACCGGGATCATCTCGGCGGCGTACTCGGCGGCCGCGTGCGCGGCGTCCTCGCCCGCGTCGAGCAGCTCGTAGTCGGGGTGGGCGAGCTGGCGCTTGCCCCGGAAGGTCGAGACCTGGCCGGAGAACAGGCCGCGCACCCCGGGAGTGAGCTGCCGTTCCCGCCAGTCCTGCCGGCCCTTCGAGAAGAACGTCAGGACGACCAGCCCGTTTCCGTCGGTCACGGTCGCCTCGAAGATGCTGCCCCGCCTGTTGCGCATGGGGCGGCTGGTCACCTTCGCGACCTCGGCCTGCACGGTCACGTACTCGCCGTCGGCCAGCGAGGCCAGATCGGTCAGCTCGCCCCTGGTCTCGTACCGGCGCGGGTAGTGCCGCAGCAGGTCACCGACGGTGCGCAGCTCCAGCGCCTTCTCCAGCTGCCGGGCCGCTTTGTCGCCGACCACCAGGCGCAGCGGGTCCTCGAGGATCGCCACGCCCGCTACTCCAGAACCTCCGCCGCCATACCGGCAGACTAGATGCTGCCGCCGACGAACGCGGCCGCAGACCCGGCAAGGTTCCTCCGCCCGGTTCGCGTGACCGCCCCGTCGTCGGATATCCTTCAGCGACCGTCCCGGCATCGACCGGGACGATGACCTAGCTGGCTACCACCCAATGGAGTGTCCCGTGGCTTCCGTCTGCGACGTCTGCGGCAAGCGGCCGGGCTTCGGCAACAACGTGTCGCACTCGCACCGCCGCACCCCGCGCCGCTGGAACCCGAACATCCAGCGCGTGCGCGCGAAGGTCAACGGGTCGCCCCGGCGGCTGTACGTGTGCACCTCGTGCATCAAGGCCGGCAAGGTCGAGCGCTGACCTTCTGCCGCGTCACCCGAAGCTGCAGCTGATCCCGTCGAGCCTGCAGCTGGACGGGGCTGTCGGCGTGCCGCTCGCCACGACCAGGAGCTGACGGGCGTCCGGCGCGCCGGGCGGGTGCCCGGTCGGCCGCAACGGCCCGAACGCCGTGCCGCCCCGGCCATTGCCGGACGCCTGCCACAGCGCGCCCCATACCCGGTCCACGCGGGCCGAGGGGAAGGCGAACGCCAGGCTCCAGGAGCCCGGCTTCAGATCACTGGGCATCGTGATCATCGCCACGAAACCGCGCCGCCGGTGCCGGATCACCCGATAGCCGACCCGGGAACTTGCCGTGCCGGCCTGGCCCGCGCCGGACGGGCCGGAACGGGCCGCGGAGGCGCCGTGTGGCTGCCCGCCCGGAGTTTTGAGTGCCACGCCAGGGCTCGCGGTGGCAACATCGGGCACGCGATCGGGTGCCGGGCTCTCGCAGCGGTTCACCGTGCAGCGGACGCCGGGCCCGCTGGGGCTGTAGGTGAGTACGGCCGGTGAGTCCACCGCCACCGCGGCGGCGATCACGATGCCAGCGCCGGCCGCGAACCACGGGGTCAGCAGCAGCGAGCGCGCCAGCCTGAACCGCTGACGGCAGGAGCCACGGGCGCGTCTCGTTCTCAGACGGCCAAGAAGAGCGCTGCGCCAGGAGCCGCCCTCCCGACCCAGCGCCCGGCGCGTGCTCCCGCGCTCCCGGCGATGTCTTGGCATCAAGGGGTTTATACCAAGCAATGCGGCCTGCGGCTAGTCACGGAAAGCTTATCGACCATTACTTACCGTGATTTCACGTGTCAGGAGAAGTGATCCCAGCCGCCCCGGCCCTCGGCGGGCTTGGAATCCACGGTCACGCCGCGCCCCTGACGGACCGTGCCGATCACCGACCAGTGGCCCGGCAGCACCACCGCGGGCGGGAAGGTGGCGGCCAGCGCATGATCCTCGCCGCCGGCCAGAACCCATCGCAGCCAGTCGGCTCCGAGCACCGCAGCGGCGGCCGGAAGCGCCGGGTCGGCCGGCAGCCACCCGGTCTCGACATCGATCAGCACACCGCTGGCATCCGCCACGTGACTCAGGTCGGCGAGCAGGCCATCGCTGATGTCGATCATCGCGGTGGCGCCGAGGTCCGCCGCCTCCGGCCCGCACGGATACGGCGGCCGCGGCCGCCGATGGCTGGCCACCAGGCCGGCCAGCTCTTCCGGCAGCTCGCCCCCGGCGAGGCCGGCCTCGAGCAGCGCCAGCCCGGCGGCCGAGCGGCCGAG